>CAJQTK010000017.1 GCA_905620495.1 uncultured Candidatus Pelagibacter sp.
TAAAACCTAAAGTTAAGAAAAAATCTAAAAAGATAAAAAAGATTAAAATAAATAAAGTCGAAGCACAAGACAAGAAGCAGAAATACGAGAAATACAAAAAGAACAAAGACTAGAAAAACAAAGACTAGAAGAAGAAGAAAAAATAAAAAAAAGGGAAAAAATGACATTAAAAATAAATAGCTTAGCACCAGACTTTACGGCTGAAACATCTGAAGGAAAACTATCATTACATGCGTGGTTAGGGGATAGTTGGGGAATTTTATTTTCACATCCAAAAGATTTTACACCAGTTTGTACTACAGAATTAGGCGCATTAGCTAAAATGAAACCAGAGTTTGAAAAAAGAAATGTTAAAGTAATGGGCTTAAGTGTTGATCCGGTATCAGACCATGTTAAATGGCTAGAAGACATTAAAGATGTTTGCGGTTTAAAACCTAATTACCCAATTGTTGCAGATGAAAAATTAGAAGTTGCAAAACTTTATAATATGCTTGAAGGAGATGCGGGAGCCACATCAATGGGGCGTACAGCTGTAGACAATCAAACAGTTAGAACGGTTTATGTTATTAGACCTGATAAAAGAATTGGTCTTTTCTTAACTTATCCAATGACAACAGGGCGTAACTTTCAAGAAATTTTGAGAGCTATTGATTCTATGCAACTAACAGCGAAACATAAAGTTGCAACCCCTGCGGACTGGAAAAAAGGTGAAGATGTAATTATTGTCCCTAGCGTTACAAATGAAGAAGCAAAAAAAATATATCCAGACGGATGGAAAATAATAAAACCTTATCTACGTAAGGTTCCTGATCCAAGTAAATAAATTTGAACTAAGAAACAGACAGAAACAAAATCTTTATGTTCATGTTTTATGGTATTTTGGTATATATAATAAATATTATTTTTTGGATCATTAAATAAGTAGCCATCTTCCATCAGCCGTGTGCCATAAACTTTGCTACCACTCACCAAACCAGGTTCCCACAAAGTTGTTTGATCCTATTTACCTTGCTTAATTAACGATGATATAAACATAGTGTCCCACAATCGAGCGGGCATCCAGCGCTTTAAAAATATTAGTGATTTAGCTACTATACCAGGACGGTAACGAGTTTTAGGTCGTGGACTCATACTGACTTTATATATAAACGCAGCAAGTTTTGTAGGCGACCATGTGCCCCAGGCATTAGGTTCAAGTGCTGCATGTGAAACTTTACTAATGCCTCGCATTAACTCTTTATAATGACCTTCGCTTGTACCAAGTACGTCACTGTTACTAGCAAATTTCGATGAAATAGCGCCAGGCTCAATAAGAATCACATCTATGCCAAAACTTTTAAATTCCATGCGCATTGCATCATTCATTGAATCTAATGCGTACTTTGTTGCTTGATAGACACCGCCACCTGGCGTGGTAAATTCGCCGCCACTTGATCCAATGTTTATGATTTTACCTATACCATGTTTTCGCATGGCGGGAATCACTTTTTGAGTGACTGATAATAACCCAAACACATTAGTCTCATATTGCTTACGGACGTTGTCTATTTCAATGGTTTCGATAGGTGTCATTATACCAATGGCAGCATTATTAATTAAAATACCGACATGCCCATGCTCTTTTTCAATTTGCAGAACAGCTTGGTCAATTGATTCTGGTAGAGTGACATCCAGTTCAAGAATATGGCAGCCCGAATTCTCTAAATCCCGAATCGAATCTAAGCGACGAGCACTGGCATATGTTGGATGGCCAGCCTTTACAAAGCTCAATGCCAATGCATGACCAAGACCCGAGGAACACCCTGTTATCAAAACAGGTTCACGTGTGTTTGTTTGTTGTTGATAAAACATAATAGGTTCTTATTAAAATAAAGCCTTTATTATAATAAAGCAATGTGTTTTTAACTATATCCAAAATGCTGAATATCTAATCATTTTTGTAGAAGATCAGGGTGGATTAAGAGTTTAAAAAAGAAACCGATAATAAACATGAAGTTAAGGTGTCATTAACTTTTGAAACCTCACAATCCACACTTCACCTTAATAGGATAAGAAAACCTTTCTTAACACTAGCAACTAAAGATGGAAAAGAAGTTAAAAAGGTTAAAAATAAAGCAGTTAAGATAAAATAATTGAGATTATTTTATTACTTTGAAATATAAGAAAATATGCTTTCAGTTTCAGATTTTTTTTGTGGATGTGGTGGACGCTCTATCCGATATCCGATATCCGATATCATGAAGCATGAAGAAACTGAACCGAACAGTTAATTATTAAATTCCTTTAAGATTTTTTCTCTATGTTCGTCTAAGTCAGGAATGTCACCACGAGTTTTTTCATCTTTATAATTAGACATTTTGATTGGATTGCCTGCTAATTTAAAATCACCAATAACTTTATGGTGTGCTTTGACAATCATATTCCTAGCTTCAATCTGAGGGTTTTCAACAGCTTCTTTTATATTAAAGATAGGACCACAAGGAATTTTCTCTTTTTCCATTTCACTCACCCATTCATACGTATTTTTAACCAATAGTTTATCTTCAAGAATTTTTTTAAGATCATCCATATTTTCTGATCGTAACGAGTTAGTATTAAATTTTGGATCTTTAGAAATTTCAGGAATATTTAAAATATTGCATAATTTTTCAAATAGTTTTTCATTACCAGCAGCTACAATGATGTGACTATCTTTAGTTTTAAAAGCTTCAAAAGGAGCAATGGATGGATGACGGGATCCCATTGGTTTTGGTATTTCATTTTTTGCAAGGTATCTTGCTATAGCGTTTTCTAATATTGCAATTTGACAGTCCAACATTGAGACATCAATAAACGTCCCTTTGCCAGTTTTTTCTCTATCATAAAGTGCAGCATTAATTCCAATGGTTGTGAATAATCCTGCTGTAATATCTCCAATAGACGTACCAACTCTTGTTGGTTCTGAATTTGGTTGACCCGTTACACTCATTAGCCCACCCATTCCTTGAACAACCATATCGTAAGCAGGTAATTCTTTTAATGGACCTGTTTGTCCAAAACCAGAAGCTGATGCATAAATTAATTTTGGATATTTTTTACAAATATCTTTCCAGCCATATCCCCATTTTTCTAATGTGCCTGGTTTAAAATTCTCAACTAAGATATCTGCTTTAGCTAAAATTTTATCAAATATTTTTTTGTCATCTTCATTTTTTAAATTAAGAGCAATACTTTCTTTACCTCTATTAAGTGACATAAAATAAGCTGAATAATCTTCAATAAAGGGACCAAATTTCCTAGAGTCGTCACCAACTTCAGGTGCCTCTACTTTTATTACACGTGCACCTAAATCTGACAGCATCATTGTGCAATAAGGACCAACTAACACTCTAGTTAAATCAAGAACTAATAGGTTTTTTAAAGGACCATCCATATTTTTAAATTTATTATTTTAAACATTATATTATTTTCTATTATCATTTCTTAATAAATAAAGGATTGTTAAGAGTTATAAAATCACTAGTCCTTATATAATGCTTAATAAGTAGAGATTTTGATTTGTTAATATCTCTTTTTAAAATAGCATCAAGAATACCTTTATGTTCTACTGTAAATTTTCTTTTTTTATAACTCTTCTTTTTTTTAATTAAATACCTATACCTCATATTTTGATCGTAAAGTAATTCACAAAATTTATTTATAAAACTCGATTCTGATCGACACACCAAAGTAAGGTGAAATTTTTTGTGTATCATTTCCCATGAATCTAAATTTTCTGGTTCATAGGTTGATAATCTCTCAGCCTTTTGTAGTCGATGATTAAGTACAATAAGTTCTTCTTCCCATTCATCTATATTTTTTTTATTCTTCATCGACTCTTCTAAAGCAATACTTTCAATCCATATTCTAGTTTTTAATATTTCATTAAATTTTTCTTGAGTTGCGTCTGAAACCTTAAATCCTTTTTGATCAATTTTAGTAACAAGATTATCTGCAATAAGTAAAGTTAGAGACTCTCGAATAGGGTTTGTTCCTGTTTGGTATTTTTTTTTAAGGTCATCAATCTTTAATTTTGTCCCAGGTGTAAGGTCTCCACTAATTAAAGATTTTTTTAATTTATTATAAATTTTATATGTTGTAGAGGGGTAAGTTGTATCAATATCTTGATTCACGAAATTTATATTTTTTTTAATAATTTTGTTCATTAATCTAATTCTTCGACATTTTAAAAAAATAATTACACTTTATAGTTGATTTTAATTAATTCTTCTACAATTTAATACACTTATAATATCTTTTTTTATTTGATTTTTATATAAAAGTCGATTTTAATATATTTAATTAAATTAACAAAAAGGGAGAGATAAATTTATGAATAAACTATTAAAAAAAATTGGTGTATTAGTTACATCACTTTTTCTAATACTTAGCATAACTACAACTGGCTCTTTTGCAAAAAAAATTCGTATAGCTTTAGCTGAAACACCTTCAGATGAGTTAGCTGCTTTTTTTGTTGCATTGGATAGAGCAAAAGCTAATGGATTGGAATATGAGTGGACTGCATTTGCTGATGAAGAATTAGCAATTCAGGCTATTTTGAGTGGACAAATGGATATTGGTTTTGGAACTCCATATTCTGCTATGCAAAAATCAAAGGCACCAGTGAGAATTATATTTCAATTATCTAAATTGAAATTTTTTCCAGTTACATCACTAAAATATAGCAAATTAGAAGATCTTAATGGTCAACCAATTATGCTTCACTCTAGAGGTGGTGGAACAGAATCAATTGCAAATGTAATTGAGGGTAAACTAAATATTAAATTTGGTACAAGATCTTACGTTTCTGGATCAGCAAATAGAATTGCAGCATTAATAGCAGGCAAGACTGATGCAACTATTGTTGATTTATCAAATAAAAATAAACTTGTAAGATTACAGGGTAATAAATTTAATGTACTACCCATGTTTGAAGTAGATGCGAGTGATGAAGCTTTGTTTGCAAACGTAAACTGGATTAAGAAAAATTCTAAAGATGTAGATATTTTTGTTAAAGCACTTGTGGGCGTTTATCAAGATATGCACAAAGATCCAACAATCATTAGAAGAGAAACAAATCCTGATGGTCCAATAGGGCAATTACCGAAAGAAGTTCTTGCTGAGCTAGATGGTTTCTATGCAGATGCCGTTGCTGGAGGATTATACAGTCCAGATGGTGGTGGTATGGTTGCTGCCAAAGCGGATATGGAATGGTACCATAAAGCTGGACAGTTAACTGGTAATTTAGCAGATCTAAAAATTGAAGATTTCTGGTATATGAAACCTTTAATGGATGCTCAATAATAAAATAATGTTCAAGTGAGTTCCTCTGTCTCCTTGATATTAATTAGTTGCCGAAAAATTATTTTCGGCAACTAAAATCTAAAAAAATTAATTAAAATTATGAAACACAGACCTTTATTTTTAAAAATAATATCAGCAGTTATTCTTTTTGGTGCTTGGGAAATTGGTGGAAGATCTGGTGTTAGTTTTGCATTTCCACCATTTAGTGAATCAATGGTTGCATTTTGGAGCTTGATAATAGAGGGGACAATGTTTAAAGCCTATGCAGAAACATTAAAACCATTAGTTGTTGGTATCATCATATCAGGGCTTTTAGGTATTACCTTGGGCATATGGATTGGTCTAAGCGATAAATTTGATTGGTTTATATCTCCAATTTTTATTGTGATGCAAGCAGCGCCATTAGCAGCTTTAATTCCTTTATTAATTATGGCTTATGGTATTGGTCTAACATCAAAAGTTTTTGTGGTTTGTATAATGGCTATGCCAGTTATTGTATTAAACACTAGTGCAGCGGTAAAAAATACTCCCACAAATATAAAAGAAATGGCTAAAGCTTTTCAAGGAAAAGATATTGACGTTATATTCAAGATTATTTTACCAGCATCGTCTCCAATAATTTTTGCCGGTTTAAGATTAGGTGTTTCAGCTGGTTTTATTGGTGCAATACTAGCAGAATTAAAAATTACCCCAACAGGTGTTGGTGATATAATTTCTTACAGCAGATCAATAGCAGACTACCCAAGCATGTATGCGGCTATTTTTTCAATTATTTTGTTGGCTGTATTATTCTTAAATATTTTAGAAAAGATGGAAAATTTTTTATTTAAAGGTAACAACCAAGGATACGTTTCAGAATAATAATATAAAAGGAATAAATTATGAGTAAAGATAATGCGGTTACAGTTAAAAATGTTTACAAGAACTATGGAGAAACAGAGGCGTTGAGTGATATGTCTTTAGATTTTCCTAGAGGAGAATTAACGTCTCTATTAGGACCTTCAGGTTGTGGAAAAACGACTTTATTAAAAATTATTGCTGGATTATTACCTGCTACGAGTGGGGAGGTAATTGTTAATGGGCAAATAGTAAAAGAGCCCGGTCCAGATAGAGCCTTTGTATTCCAAGATTTTGCATTATTGCCGTGGGCGTCAGTTATACGAAATGTTGCATTCGGCCTTGAGTTAAGAGGTGTAGTAAAATCTGAAAGAGAGTCAATTGCTCAAAAATATATAGGTGATGTCGGTTTAAAAGGTTTTGAAAACAGTTTTCCTCATGAGTTATCAGGAGGTATGAGACAAAGAGTAGGCTTAGCAAGAGCTTTAAGTGTGGATGCCCAAGTTTTATTAATGGACGAACCTTTTTCGGCTGTTGATGAACAGACTAGAAGAAAATTTCAAGAAGATTTATTAAATTTAGTAAAAAATGAAAATAAAACTTTTATTTTTGTAACACACTCTATTGAGGAAGCTGTTTATGTTTCAGATCAAATAGCACTGTTATTACCCCGTCCAAGTAGAGTCTCAGAAATAATTAGACCAACCAGTTTTAAAAACAAAGATGTAGACAGTATTAGAAGAGATTCGGAGTACTTAGATATTGTTGATCGTATTTGGAAATCATTAAGAACCTATGTTAAATAAGAGAATATAATGAAATTATTTGGATATCGTTTACCTGCAATGTCATCGCTTATACTATGGGGATTGCTATGGGAGGTATTTGGAAGATTAGAAGTTACATATTTTATACCTTCTTTATCTGCAATATTTGACACCTTCTTAGAAATTGCTCCTACGAAAGTTTTTATTAAAGCAGTGTCAGAAACTGCATATGCATTTTTAGCTGGCACATTTTATGCCGTTGTAATTGGAGTTCCAACTGGAATTCTAATGGGAAAAAATAGAATTATAGACGAACTATTATTACCATGGGTAAATATGTTTCTAAGCGCACCATTAACAGCACTAGTGCCAGTTTTAATGGTTCTGTTTGGATTTGGAATGAAATCTATAATTATTATTACTACTCTTTTTGCTATTTGGATTATTATACTTAATACCAGGGCAGGCGTAATGCAGATTAATAGATCTTTAGTTGATATGGCAAGATCTTTTGGTGCAAAACCAATAGATGCATTTTTTAAAATTTATTTTTGGGCAGCTTTACCTGAAATTTTAGGTGGTGTACGTATAGGATTTATACGAGCAGTAAAAGGAGTTATTATTGGACAACTATTAATTTCAATAGTTGGTTTTGGTGCATTGTTTGAATTGTATTCTTCTAATTTTTTAATGAAACATTTTTGGGCAGTAATAATAGTTTTGTTTGCAATGGCATTTACAATTTCAGAAATTCTAGCTTTCTTTGAAAGAAAAGTTGCCTATTACGCATCAAAACGGGGATAAAAATTAATAATTAAACTAAAAGGAAAAAAATGACTAAATTAGCAATACCATCACCAGTAATTACAACAATACCCGTTCATGGATCTGAAGAAGTATTTCCTGTGAGAAGAGTATATTGTATTGGAAAAAATTATGCAGATCATATTATTGAAATGGGAAATGATCCAAAAAAATCTCCTATTTTTTTTCAAAAAAATACTGATAACGTTGATACTAGTGGAAAATTTCCATACCCACCTCAATCAAGTGATGTTCATCATGAATTAGAATTGGTTATAGCACTTAAAAGTGGAAGATCAAATATTTCAGAAGCAGATGCTTATAAACATATTTATGGTTTTGCAGTTGGACTAGATATGACCAGAAGAGATTTGCAAACAGCAGCAAAAAAAGATGG
The DNA here is from genome assembly GCA_905620495.1 of uncultured Candidatus Pelagibacter sp. GTDB lineage: Bacteria > Pseudomonadota > Alphaproteobacteria > Pelagibacterales > Pelagibacteraceae > Pelagibacter. Next base: position 8,128 of record CAJQTK010000017.1, read on the forward strand.
TAATCCATGGGAAGCTGGTAAAGCATTTGAACGTTCAGCACCAATGGGAGTTTTAACAAAAATTGAAGAATCTGGAAACATGGATAGTGGAAAGACTACACTAACTGTTAATGGTGATGTTAAACAAGATGGAAATCTAAATCAAATGATATGGAAAATACCCAGAATGATTGCTCATCTTTCAACTTTTTACGATATTACTGCAGGTGATATTATAATGACAGGTACACCAGCAGGTGTGGGTCCAGTTGTAAAAGGGGATAAATTAATTGGTACCATCGACAAACTAACTTCGTTGGAAGTTATAGTTGTTTAGCACTTTAGATATATCGCAAATTACCAACCTAGTAATGGTTATGGCCAGATTAGGAGCAAAAGCTGTTTACAAAATAGACAAAAAACTATTGAGCAAAATTTTTGGAACTTTTTTACTTATAGTGTCAATTAGGTCTTTTATTGAGTATTTAAATATAACTTAGTAGAAAATATTTATGTTTAACTTAAAACAAATAATCACATCAATCGCTGATGCTGGTCAAAAGTTATTTAGTAAAAAAGATATTAAAGAAAATGACCTAGATTCAATTTTATCTTTATGTGATGATTTAATATCTCATAAAGGCGCTGCTTTTGGAATTACAGTTGCTAGAGATATTACTAAATTATATCAAGTACTATCTTCAGAAAATAAATTATTATTTTTTAAAAGAATTAATGAAAAATATAAAGCAAGCTTTACAGAGGTTGATGAAAGAATTAATCAATATAAAATATCACCTAACGAAAAAACATTAGCTAGTTTATTCAAATCATCTGAGGGAAAAAGAAGAGAGCTCTTTAGAAGAATGAACATGGCTCCAAATGGAACCTCAATTATAGTTGGCTTAAGGGAAGATTTATTAAAGGTATTAAAAGACAATAATGAATTGAGAGCTCTAGATGATGATTTAAAACATTTGTTTAAAGCTTGGTTTAATCCAGGGTTTCTTAAACTTGAAAAGATAACATGGGATACAAAAGCCGCCGTTTTAGAGAAAATAATTAAATATGAGAGAGTTCATCACATGAAAGAAATGAGTGAACTTAAAAGAAGACTGAGTGAAGACAGGAGGTTTTTTTCATATTTCCATCCAGCACTCGAAGATGAACCCATTATCTTTGTTCAAGTTGCTCTTACCAAAGGTCTTGGTAAATCTATTCAAGAATTAATGAAGCCATCAAGTGAAGAGCAAAAAAAGTATGATACGGCAACTTTCTATTCAATTAGCAACTGCCAAGAAGGTCTCTCAAGAGTTACGTTGGGTAATTTTTTAATTAAAAGGGTTATCTATGAAATACAAGAAGAACTACCTCATATTAAAAATTTTGGAACCTTGTCACCTATACCGGGATTTGCTGAATGGTTTTCATACCTAGAAGAAAATAAAATTAAGAATATTTTAGGTAATTTAACAAATCAAAATGTTTCTTTTTTAAAATCAAAAGATTTAAAAATAGGCGATAATAGAATTATTGAAAATAAAGATGCAATAATGAAATTAGTTGCTCATTATATTGTTAATGAAAAAAATCAAAAAGGACTTCCAGCTAATGATGTTAGTAGATTTCATTTAGGAAACGGAGCCATTGTTGATGATATAGTTGTTAATGCCAATGTTTCCGAAGCTGGATTTGAAAGATCCTTCGGTGTTATGGTTAATTACCTTTATGAACTTAATAATATTGAAAAAAATCATGAAGAATACATGAATAACAATAAAGTAATCCTCTCTGATAAACTAAAGAAGTATTTATAAAACATCAATGATTCTATCCATCTTTTTTTAGCACTCATTGCTTTAATCATTGGTGCTATGAATTTGTTTTCTAAAAAAGGAACAAGCAAACATAAAATAATTGGATGGTTTTGGATTACATTTATGGGTTATGTTTCAATTTCCTCTTTTTGGATTAAAGAATTAAAAGAAGGTCAGTATAGCTGGATACACCCATTAAGTATTATCACTATTTTATCTTTAATATTTTCAACAATTGTCATTAAATTTAGGTATATAAAAATTCATAGTTTCTTAATGATAGGAACTTATATTGGATTATGCATTGCTGGAATATTCACATTATTACCTGGAAGATTTATTTCTAACTATTTAGGTTTCTAAAACTACAATTTTCAACAACTTTAACTCTACTCTAAAACGAAGTTACTTCTTGACTTGCTTCTCGTCCCCGTCAGCCATGTGCCATGAACTGTAACAAGGCTGTTGTATATGCAAATACAACATAGCTAGATTTCCTAATCAGCAATAGTCTTTAAAATCTCCTTAAATATAAGTGAAGACTTATATGGGGGGTCTTATGATAAAAATAACAAAAATAATATCAACATTTTCGTTGGGTCTATTTTTTCTTTTAGGTCTAACAAGTGTTGGAAGTGCGGAGACAACAGTTTCTGCTGAAGTAGGGTTTGTATTTAACACGCTCTTTTTCTTAATTTGTGGTTTCCTAGTAATGTTCATGGCAGCAGGATTTACAATGCTTGAATCAGGAATGGTAACTTCGAAAAGTGTATCAGTAATTTGTGCAAAAAATATTGGGTTATTTTCAATCTCTGGAATTATGTTCTGGTTAGTAGGTTACAATCTAGCTTATGGAATTCCTGAGGGTGGATTTATAGGTACGTTTACTCCATGGTCTGATGCAAGTTCATTAGAAACAGGTTATTCAGATGGATCAGATTGGTATTTCCAAATGGTATTCTGTGCAACAACAGTATCGATTGTATCGGGTACAATGGCTGAACGAGTAAAACTATGGCCATTCTTTTTATTTGCAGCAATTCTAGCTGGAATTATTTATCCAATCGTAATGGGTTGGCAGTGGGGCGGTGGCTGGTTAGCTGCTGTTGGTTTCTCTGACTTTGCAGGAGCAACACTTGTTCACTCAACAGGTGGATCTGCAGCATTAGCAGGAGCACTATTGTTAGGTTCAAGAACAGGAAGATTTGATGCTAAAGGTAAGCTTAAAGCATTACAACCTTTTGCAGCCTCATCTATTCCATTAGTAACTCTTGGAGTATTTGTACTATGGTTAGGTTGGTTTGGATTTAATGGTGGTTCACAATTAGCCTTAGGTACTTATGTTGATGCGGTTGCCATCTCAACTATTTTCATTAACACAAACCTTGCGGCTTGTGGTGGTGTGATGGTTGCAGCGATCGTTCCAAGATTATTATCAGGCAAAACTGATGTGATCATGATGTTAAACGGTGCAATCGGTGGACTTGTAGCAATTACCGCAGAACCTTTAGCTCCGTCTCCATTAGCTGCTATCTTAATTGGTGGTGTTGGTGGGTTAATAGTTGTGCGTGGAACTAAACTTTTATACGCATGGAAAGTCGATGATGTAGTAGGGGCAATACCAGCTCACTTGTTTGCAGGTATCTGGGGAACACTAGCTGTTCCACTAACTAATGCTGATGCAACTTTTAGCGCACAGTTAGTTGGTGTACTTGCAGTTAATATCTTTGTCTTCATAGTTGCTTACATAATTTGGGCAATAATGAAAAACACAGTTGGTATTAGATTAAGTAAAAAAGCAGAAAGGCTAGGGACAGATGTTGTTGAAACTGGTGTTATTGCTTACGCTATAAGAGACTAATAATATAATTAATTAAAAGAAATAGGCCCCTTAACGGGGCCTTTTTTATTTCTGAATATTTTTTTAAATAATTAAGATTCCGAGGAAAGATAACTAGAAGATCGTGTTCAGGCTTCTACCCACAAAGCAACAGGCAACGGGAATTGGGAATGAGGAATTAAAAAGCTTTAATCTCAAGACCTCCAAAGTTAAAGCACGCTCAACCACACCGAAACCAGAGGCGGGATACATAAAAAAACTATCTCTATACGTGTTTCTGCTTTATGAATAAAAAAAATCAATGAAAAATAAAAATGAGTTTTTAAACTATATGTTAGATCTGTTGGAGCCGATGGGCGAGCTTTCCTACAAACCCCTATTTGGAGGTTATGCAATATGTAAACACGATGCAGCCTTTGCGCTTGTCTTTGATGGCACGGTTTATTTCAAGACGGATACGACAAATCGCAAGGACTATGAATCTTACAACAGCAACCCACTCACATATCGAAAGCAAGGCAAAACAATTTCTCTTTCTAACTTAGAAGTCCCCGCTGAGGTAATGGAGGATCAAGATAGACTTCTTCAATGGGCGAATACAGCGTATAAGATTGCAAAAAATGTTAAGAAAAAAAACAATAAATCTAAAGATAAATGAAAAAACTATTTCTCATTGATCCATATCAAACAAAAATTCCCACTGATTCACGCACCTGACTTACTTATAGGTTTGTGCTAGGATACTAGTTCATGAAAAAACTTTTAGGGATCGTGGTTCTGGGTTTAAATCAACTGATTATAAAAATTCTAATTAAATCCAATAATTAAGAGAAAAGCTGTTTTAGAAATGAAGACAATATAATCAAAATAAAAAATATAGTTTTAATTTCTAAGAGACTTCCACCAATGAGTTATTGGCAAATTAATTAAGTCAAATATCTCTCCGATCATTGGAGTGGCAATATTAACATTTTGTTTTTTAGCTTCATCAGTGACACGAATTATTGGCTCATCCCAAGGATGTATAGCTAAATCAAATTTACCCCAATGAATTGGAAAAAGAACCTTTGCATTTAAGTCGATAGTCGCCTGAACAACTTCATCAGGAAACATATGAATCTTTGACCAGTTAGCGTTGTAAGCTCCATTCTCAATAAAGGCGATATCAAAAGGACCATACATACCCCCAAGCTCTTTAAATGTTTTTGAGTATCCACCATCACCACTAAAAAAAACCTTCATTGTCCTAGAGTTTATAATCCACGAACCCCACAAGGTTTCATTTCCATCTGACAATCCCCTACCACTAAAATGTTGTGCTGGCGTTAATATAAATTTAATCCCTTTGTAGTTTTCACTATCATGCCAATCTAATTCGCTAATTTTATTTTTATCAACTCCCCAGCTTTCTAGATGAGCTTTAACTCCAAGAGGAACAAAGAAATGATCAACTTTTTTTGAAAGATCTTTTATTGCTCTTGTATCTAGATGGTCATAATGATCATGGGAAATAACAACCACATTAACCTTAGGTAAATCATTAATAGTAATAGGATTCTCTATTGAAAATGGTTTTCCAAAAATTGGGATTGGAGAAGCTCTATTAAAAACAGGATCTGTCATAACGATTAAGCCACCTGTGTTCATCAAAAGAGTTGAATGGCCCAGCCAAATAAACTTACCCTCTGTTAAATTTTTGATTTGAAATTTTATTGATGGAAGAGATTTTAATGGGTTCTTGTCTTTGGCAGGAGAAATCCAATCCATTAAAGTAAATCTTTTCTCATTAGGGTGTGTATTTACACCACCCATACTTACAGTTAGAGGATTTAAATTTACAAATTTACCGTTAATAAAATTTTTTGAATTTTGAATAATCTTTTTACTATCTCCGTCAGAAAAAGCTCCAAATTGAGATGAAGTTTTAATAAATATAAATATAGCCAAAGCAATAAAAGCCAAGATAATGACGATAAATATAAGAGTTTTAAAAATGATTCCCATTATTACTTTTTGTTAAGTTAAGTTAAATTACTTCTAACTAATAAAAAATTTTAACCAAGTAAATATTTCATTATATAAAAAAATAATCTCTTGTTATAAACTCAACAAACTAGAGGTGTATAAAGACCCGTTCCATCAGCCATGTGCCATAAACTTTGCTACCACTCACCAAACCAGGTTCCCACAAAGTTGTTTGATCCTATTTACCTTGCTTAATTAACGATGATATAAACATAGTGTCCCACAATCGAGCGGGCATCCAGCGCTTTAAAAATATTAGTGATTTAGCTACTATACCAGGACGGTAACGAGTTTTAGGTCGTGGACTCATACTGACTTTATATATAAACGCAGCAAGTTTTGTAGGCGACCATGTGCCCCAGGCATTAGGTTCAAGTGCTGCATGTGAAACTTTACTAATGCCTCGCATTAACTCTTTAAAAAGTTAAGCATCATTTTGTCAAGAATTCTATCCGACAATAATCTTCTTGACCAAATCATTTGCTTCGATGTTTTACCGACTTCATAGCTTGTTTTAGGTTTTTTACTTTTTATAATTTCAAGAACGGTATCTGCAATAACTGACGGTGGTGATGAATACTTTGGGTTATTGTCTCTAGATTTTGACCATGCTACCAATGTTTTTGTCATTTCGGCATAAGGACCGTTTCCAGAACGCTTAACCATACTATCTACAAACGTACTTATAAGCTCTGAACTTATAGCGCCTGGTCTGATTAGAACTACTTGGATCCCAAAAGGCTGCAACTCTACACGCAACGAACTAGACAAGCCTTCTACCGCGTGCTTAGAAGCAACATACCAAGAGCTTATAGGACCGTGAACTTTTCCGGCAATAGATGATGTATTGATGATTTTTCCCGAACCTTTATTTCGCATATAAGGAATTACCAATTGCGTCAATCTTGCCAAGCCAAAAACATTGACTTCAAATTGCTTTTTTGCATCAGCAATGTCAGTTTCTTCTAAAGAACCTTGCACTGCTATTCCTGCATTGTTGAATAAGACATCAACGCCACCGTGTTCTTTATTTATTTTGCTTACTACACTCTCTATTTCTTGCTCCTTAGCAATATCCATTTGAATGGGAATGCATCCATATTCCTTTAATTCATTTAATTTGTCTAATCTTCGGGCTGCTGCATAAACGATATACCCTTCTTTTGCTAGTTTGATTGCCGTTTCTCTTCCCATTCCAGAAGACGCTCCTGTTACTAAAATAACTTCTTTGTTTTGCATATTCTGACCTCTTATTAAAATAAAACCTTTATTATAATAAAGCAATGTGTTTTTAACTATATCCAAAATGCTGAATATCTAATCATTTTTGTAGAAGATCAGGGTGGATTAAGAGTTTTAAAAGAAATTAAAAAACGGTTTGGTAGTAAAGTTGCTAAAATAGTTGATGAATGCAGTGATACTGTAGCAGTTCCTAAACCACCTTGGCAGGAAAGAAAAAAGAAAAAACTTAGAAGATAAAAAAACCTAGCTACCCCCACAAAGCAACAGGCAACAGGCAACAAGCAACGGGAAGGGGGAATAATTATTACAGAAGTACACTTTGAGTAACACCATAAGTGTCAGCTCAAGGTTAACATAAGCTAACATAAGTTAAAGGGCTTTAAGAATTTGTAATATTATTTTTTAGCCCTATATTAAATATACATTAATAGTATTCCTAAGTGGGAAGACATATTGTTTTTTCTACCAGATAAAATTATTCTTCTCACTTAGTTATTATCCTTCTTGGATCCGACACTTACCCCCTCGCAATATTTTTTTATTATTTTTTTTAGCTTCATTTATATTTAAAATATTAAACACATTTCAATTAAGCACACGATGTAGAAAACTATTCAATCTTGAGTAGAAACATAATTATTTAAATAGATTTTAATATTAATTTTTGGTTAAATACTCATATGGCTATTAAAATAAAGATGGCTGACAAAATAAAAAAAAGATTAAAAAAGGTGTGACAAAAAAAGAGTTACAGAAGCCAACTAAAAAAAATAAGCTAAAGAATAATAATAGAGAGGTGAAAAAAATGAGTACAGAAACAGTAAAAGGTGGACGATCTCCGTTGCTAGATACGTCTCACTTAAAAGTAAAATTTCCATTTAAAGAAAAATATGGAAACTTTATAGGAGGAAAATTCGTTGAGCCAAAATCTGGTAAATACTTTGACAACGTAAGCCCAATTAATAATGAAGTAATATGTTCTGTTCCAAGATCAGATTCAAAAGATGTTGATGCTGCTTTAGATGCTGCACATGCAGCTTTCCCTACTTGGGGAATTACATCGATTACTGAAAGATCAAACATACTACTTAAAATTGCTGATGTTATTGAAAAAAACTTAGAGTTGTTAGCTACTGCTGAGTGTTTGGATAATGGAAAGCCAATTAGAGAATGTATGGCAGCTGACTTACCACTAGTTGTTGACCATTGGAGATATTTTGCCGGAGTTATTAGGGCAGAAGAAGGTTCCGTTTCAGAGATAAGCAATAGTGAATATTCTTATCATATCCCTGAACCACTTGGTGTAGTTGGACAAATTATACCTTGGAATTTCCCATTGTTAATGGCGACATGGAAACTTGCACCAGCACTAGCTGCTGGAAATTGTGTTATATTGAAACCAGCTGAGCAAACGCCAGCATCTATCTTGCTTTTGATGGAACTAATTGGAGACTTGTTACCTCCAGGAGTTCTTAATGTCGTAAGTGGATTTGGATTGGAAGCAGGGAAGCCTTTAGCATCTTCTAAAAGAATTAGAAAGATTGCTTTTACGGGTGAAACTACAACTGGACGTTTGATTATGCAGTATGCAGCGCAAAACTTAATTCCAATTACTTTAGAATTAGGTGGAAAATCTCCAAATGTTTTCTTTGAGGATGTCATGGACCAAGATGATGACTTCTTTGATAAGTGTCTTGAAGGTTTTACAATGTTTGCTCTTAACCAAGGGGAGGTTTGTACTTGTCCTAGCAGAGCACTGGTGCAGGAATCTATTTATGACAAATTTATGGAAAGAGCTATTGCTAGAACTAAAGCTATCGTACAAGACAATCCTTTAAAAATGGAAACTATGATTGGTGCTCAAGCATCATTAGAACAAATGGAAAAAATAAAATCTTACTTAGATTTAGGTAAGAAAGAGGGTGCCAAAGTTCTTTGTGGTGGTGAAGTAGCCAACTTAAATAGTGGTTTAGAAAAGGGTAATTATATCCAGCCTACTATTTTTGAAGGTGATAATTCTATGAGAATATTCCAAGAAGAAATTTTTGGACCAGTAGTATCAGTTACTAAATTTAAAGATGAAGCTCATGCATTAGAAATTGCAAATGATACTCTTTACGGTTTAGGAGCAGGTGTTTGGACCAGAAATGGAAATATCGCTTATAGAATGGGTAGAGGTATCCAAGCTGGTAGAGTTTGGACTAACTGTTTCCATGCTTATCCAGCTCATGCTGCTTTCGGAGGTTACAAACAATCTGGAATTGGTAGAGAAACTCATAAAATGATGCTTAATCATTATAGACAAGTGAAGAACTTACACGTGTCGTATAGTGAAAAAAAATTAGGTTTCTTTTAACAGATATATTATTATGGCCCGTAACACATGCGGGCCATATAAAAAACATGAAAGTATCAGCTACTGATTTAGCATTAGAATTAATTGAAGATTTAAAGAAGGCACATGGTGCTGAACTTTTATTTCATCAATCAGGTGGTTGCTGCGATGGTAGTGCGCCAATGTGTTACCCTGTTAAAGAATTCTTAATAAGTGATGATGATGTTTTAGTTGGAAAAATTGGTGGCATACCTTTTTATATAAGCGAGACTCAACACGCAGCTTGGAAAAATACAGATTTAATCATTGATTGTATTAAAGGAATGGGTGGAATGTTTTCCTTAGACAATGGTACTGGCAGAAGATTTTTAACAAGATCAGAAATTTGTATTCCTGATGGTACTAAAGTTAATTAATATTAATTAAATATTATCTCAAAAAAGCAAACTAGCATTTTATGTAGCGTTCCATCAGCCGTGTGCCATGAACTCTGCTTCAAGCTAATTAAAAACCAAACCTAATATATATAAAGACTTTGCATTAAATACCAAATATAAAGAAGTATGAAAAAGATTATAATTATACTCTTATTAATTCCTACTCTAGCTATGTCCGGAACTTTTAAAAATGATGAAGGTAAATTTGGTCTGAAAACTAAGAGAAGTGGATTTAAGTTTCATTTGAACTTTATGGATCATAATGATCATAACTTTCAATACATCAAAGATAAAACAAAAGCACGTGCTGGAAAATACTTTCAGCGATTTGAGCTTAGAGACGGTGATTGCTTTGGAGATGAGGTTTGGAGCGATTGTGACACTGATCGAGAAAGAGTTGAGTTTTCAACAAGACCAAGACAAGCTCCTAAGGGAAAACAGTGCTATGGATTTAGTTTAATGTTATCTAAAGATTTTATTGATATATATCCAACCAGCACTACTTTAGGCCAAGTACATCAACATGGTGGTCCAACGGGCAAAGCTGAAGGTTTAGCTTCTTTTCCACCTTTAATTCAAATTGATGCAACCGGAGGATATTTGTTTTTTAATTGGCATGAACTTAGCGGTTCGGCAACAAACGTTAAGGATGAGTCAAGAAAGCATATATTGAAGCGCTTAAAAGAGATGAAAGAAGTTTGGACGGATATTTCTTTTTGTTTAGATTTTAAAAATAAAAGGATGGATGCATGGGTAGACGGTATCAAGAAAGTAGAAATCTTAAAATCTCCAATTTTTTTCAAACCAGAAGGAATATATTTTAAACATGGTATATATCGTAGTTTTACTAGTAAGTACAAAAAATTAAACAATGTTAAAAAAATACCAACTCAAATTGTTTTCTATGATGAGGTCAGACGAGGAAAATCAATTAAAAAAGTTGATGTTAACATTAATCCAAAGCTGAAGCCTGTTGATTAAATAATTTTAGATGAAATAAAAAATCAATGAAAAAACTTTTAGGGATCTTGGTTCTGGGTTTAATATTAGTTGGTAATGCCTATTCTGAAACAATGTTTTCTGAAATTAAAAAAACATTAAAAGAAGACCGTTATGGACTGGCCATACCTGAAAATTTTCATTCATTAAACTCTCCAAAAGCTAAAAATCCAGTGTCTGTAAGTGATTTTGCAATTATAGGTAAAAAATCAATTAGGTTTGAGTCTAATCATGGTGAATGTGGTTTTGAATCAAATTGGAGTGATTGTGAAAATGATAGAGAAAGAACAGAACTTTATTATAAAACAAAATCTCCAAAAAAAGAAATATGGTATAGATTTTATATTTATTTACCAAAAGATTATAATTCAGTTGCTCCTGCAAAAATGTCTCTCATTCAATTTAGTATTGTAGATCCATTTGCAGTATTAGTTATGTTTAACCAAACTCATGCAGGGTTAACATTTAATAGACACTTTGCTGTCCATGGAGATCCTAATGAAAATGCTTATATAGTATTAAAGCCTAATGAAGAGTTATTTGGTAGTTGGACTGAAATTATTTTTAATAGTAACTGGCATCCAGATCCTGTTAAAGGATTTATGAAGGTATGGATTGATGGAAAGCTAAAAGTTGATTTTAAAGGCCGTTCTTATGGAAAAGGAAAAAAATTTAGTTTAAGATATGGATTATACTCATCCTATTTAAAAAATTACAGACTTACCCAAGGTAAAGAAATCCACCCCCAGAGAATTATTTATTTTGATGGTGTAAAGGCAGAAAAAACATGTAATAAACTTTTAAATAAGGAGATCTGTCAATCTCTAACTTCACAAACTGTTTCGAAATATATAAAATTTGAGCATGATGGAAATAATAAAAAGCTATATGATAGAGCTCTTTCAATTATTGATCCATCAAGTTTTAGATAGTGTTGAATTAAATGAAAAAACTTTTAGGGATCTTGGTTCTGGGTTTGTTGTTGAGTGGTAATGCAATTGCAAAACAATTAAGTAAATCTCCCTTTATACCAGATGATGTTTATGATCAATTCAGTCAATTGTCTAAAGAACATAAGATTAAATTTTGTGGCTTTAAAAATTATAAACCAAAAAATAACATAATTAATAAAGAACTCCCTCCAAGAATTTATGGTTATAATTCAAGAATGGATAATGATAAAAATGTAGAAGGTATTTATGCTAGAGATGTTTTTAGAGCATACACACACGCTGTTAATTTTGTGATGGTAAATGAAGACGATGAAATAAAAGAAGTTCTTTTTAATAAACTTTATATGTGGGCAAAAAATAAGGCTCTTACTAAAACAAAACAATGTTATAGGAATTCAGCTAAAAGTTCTATTTTGAAAGACTGTGAAGGAGAATGGAGTGATCCTGAGGGACAAGATTTAGCACCGATTAAAGACGCAACAGTTACTTTAGAAATAATTATGGGATTAAACTATATCTACAATCTTAATTTTGCTGATTACAAAATTAATGATTCTAGACATAAAGATATTAATGCGTGGTTTAAACCTTTTTATAAAAGAATAAAGCCAGCCAATAAATTTTATTGGGGAAATTCTGCTGGTTGGTATTTTCCAAATATAGCCTTAAGACATAATAGTAATAAAAAATATAAAAGTTTAGTTAAGAAACTAGTTAAAGATGCTGATAAATGGATTTTAGAGGATGGAAGCATTAGAGATAGAACTACTCGTGGAGATAGAGCGTTATGGTACCATCATACAGGTCTAGGTGAGGCATTCATGATACTAGAAATTGCTAACGCTGCTAAAGTGAAATTACCTAAAAATTTTGAAAAAAAATTAATTAAAGCTGTAGAGTTATTTCACGACTCATTTTTAGATAACTCAAAAATTGAGCCTTGGGCAAAGGAACAACATAACTCCCAAGCTAGTAATGGAGTTCAAAAATTTAATCGTAACTTAGATAGCATTTCATTCAATGGTCCATGGCTTCATGTTATGCAGTATAGATATCCAGAACATAGAACTTCAAAGTTTTTAAAAAGTCATATGTCAAATCGTGCACAATCTCTTAAAGGTGACGAGGTTGTTGGGATTGGGATTGGCTGTATATACAACGCATTAGCAAATAAATGAAAAAGCTTTTAGGGATCGTGGTTCTGGGTTTGTTGTTATGAAGTTATTTATTGATTGGCATAAAAAATATATAGAATGGTGGAAGAGAAAATTAAAAATTTCTAATTATGAAATTGTTTGGATATCTTTTATTAAGGGATTGATTATTGGTTTATTGATGTATCATTTTTTTATCAATTAAATAAAAACGTCTAGCTACCACCACATGCAACAATCAAATGGAATTACAGACAATTAACTCATAAAAACCTACCTAATACATCAAAGACTCTGTATCCGATATCAGGTAGCATGAAGGGATGATAAATATTCTAGAGGCAGCATCAAATCTTTATCATTCAAATCTAGATCTAAAAAACTTTGCCAAATGGCCCGATGATCTAGTTAATTCAAACTTACCACCAAAAATGATACCTGCGGCTAAACTTGTAGAAAATTTTCCTCTCAGCGGCACAACAGAAACAAATCCTCTTATTGAAGCTATTAAAGCAAATGTAAATCTAATGCATTGGAAAAGAACTTATACAGAAGAGGAGGTTGGTCATGATCTTTACAATCGCTATGGCTATTGTGAACTTTTTGGACCAGAGGGGCATTTTAGTTCAACTCAACTTAGAGGTTTTTTAGGTTATTGGGGAAATGGATTAGATTATGATTGGCATAGTCATGAGGCTGAAGAAATATATTTAAATCTAGGCGGCAATGCTATATTTCGAACAAAAGAAGAGGAAATCTTATTAAACCCTAATGAAACAAAAATGCATTATAGATTGCAGAGTCATTCTATGATTACACATAAAGAAGCAATTTTAACCTTTGTACTTTGGAGAGGTAAAGGGATGTTCGGTCTACCAAAAATGGATTGACTACTTGTTATTGCATATCAGCTATAATACTTGCTAAGACTCTGCATCCAATTTTTTTTCTAATTTTCTTACAAAATAAGACACAATTAATATTAAAATTAAATATTCTAGGATTAGAAAAGTATAAATCTCTAAAGGTCTATAGGTAGATACCACAAGTTCATTAGCTTTACGTGTAAGATCTGCAATTCCAATGATGGATACTAATGATGACATTTTTAAAACATAGACAAATTGATTACCTAGTGCAGGTAAAACATTTTTAATTGCTTGTGGGAGTATTACCAATCTTAATCTTTTATAAAAACTTAATCCTAAAGAGCTTCCAGCTTCCCATTGTGCTTTCTTAATAGAATTAATCCCTGCTCTAAAAATTTCAGCTTGAAAGGCACTTTCACTAATAGCCAGTGCAATAATTCCAGATACAAAAGGACTGAAGCTTAACCCAGTCATTATCGGTAGACCGTAATAAACCCATAGAATTAAAACTAATAATGGAATTGCTCTGACGATTTCAACATAGGCAATATTAAAATAACTTAAAAATTTATTTTTAGCTAAAGAGGGGATTGCAACAATAAATCCTATAATCATTGAGATGATAATAGATATGACCGAGATGTAGATTGTAACACCAATACCACTTAACAAAAATTTTAAGTTAGTTAAGCCATTTACTTTGTTGGGTGAGAGTATGTACCAACCCCATTCATGATCGGTACACGATGTAAGCGATAGCAATAAAAGTAAAAGAAGTAATTTTTTCACTTTTAAAACTATAGAGATTTAAATCTAAATATCTAATGGATTATAAGCTTTTTAAATTGTACTTTTTAAGCAAGTTATCAAAGAAGCCTGAAGCTTTTTTAACCTCAATCCACTGATTAACATAGTTAATCCAAACTTGATCTTTTTGATCTACCATCATAGCTAATACAGCTGGATTTTTACCACCATCTTGTACGATTGCTAATTGAGGATATTTAACTACAAGTTTATTTGCTTCAGTAGAACTAGTGATATGCCCATCAGCTCTGCCTGATAAAACTTCTTGAAAGTCTCTAGCCGGAGATTCAATTGATTTTAATTTTGATTTAGGAAAAAATTCTTTTGCTTTTGCTTCTTGAGATGTTCCAAGTGTTGTAGCAATAGTAACTTTTTCACTATTTAAAGATTCCCAAGTTGGAAATTTTTTAAGGTTCTTTTTTAATACCAATGGAACTGTTCCATATTTATAATAAGAATTTGTAAATCCTGCAACTAATGCTCTTTTAGCAGTTTTAGTTACGCTAGTTGAAACATCATATCTTCCAGACGTTATTCCTGAAACGATTGTTTTCCATTCAGTTGGTACGAAAGTAACTTCTACACCCATATCTTTTGCTAATTCTTGCATGACATCAATATCAAAACCAACGTACTTGTTCGTAGCTGGGTCTTTCATGCTCATTGGATCCCAGTCACCTGTAGTTCCAACTTTTAACACACCAGATGATAAAATCTGATTAAGTTTAGATTCTGCGTTAAGAGAGAAGGGTAAAAGCGCTAATAGCACCACTAAAAGTATTTTTTTCATATACCTCATATAGCAACGAATTTAGTAGAATATAAGTCTATAACCTTGACGCACTATCAGTCAACCATGAGTATAAATGTTGAGAAAATGACCGTCTTACTAATAAATTTACCTCATTTATTTCCGTAAGATGTATAATAACATCTATATGAGACAATATAGTTTGAACAACTGAGCCTTTTTTATTCTTAAATTCATTAAAGTTAAATGGCGATCCTGTTGCAAATAGATCAAAAACTTTACTTCCTTTTATATTAATTATTACAAATTGGTCACTTACATCTGTTATGGCACCTAAGTTAGTTTTTGAAATATTGTTAATTAGACTATTCTCAACCTCATAAGCATTGGTATCTTCACTTACAACTTCATTTGAAACTAACATCCATTCATCTGGACTTAGCCAAAATGCAGTTAAGGTCTCGCCCGATGTCGATGTGTTAGCTTCAGTTGGCAAAAGCATACTTAAATTTTTACCAATAGCTGAAATAAACTCTTTTGTTTTGCCTCTTATGATTAGTTTCATAATAGGTTTAATTTCTTTCATTTCTAAATCCGGGTAAGATTTATCTTCTTTTATAGATGTATTATAATTAAGCATTTAACCTCTCATTCTCTTTGTCAAAAAATACAGGATCAACAATAGTTACATTAATATTTTTATTTTCCATCGGAATAAATAATTTTTGACCCATCATATTTTTTCCACCCCTAACAACCGCAAGAGCGATAGATTTATTTAGATTTGGGCTATAGTAACTTGATGTTACATGACCCAGCATTTCAACTGGTTTTAAATTAGTATCTGCAACTATCTGTGAACCTTCTTCTAAAACTTCACTTGGATTATCAGTCACTAAGCCAACTAATTGTTTTCGGTCTTCACGCATCGTGTCAGATCTATAAAGAGATCGTTTACCAATAAAATCATATTTTTTTTTACTTACAATCCAGTCCATCTGTAAATCTATAGGTGTCATTGTGGCATCTGTGTCTTGGCCAACAATAATAAATCCTTTTTCAGCTCTTAATAAGTGCATAGTCTCTGTTCCATATGGAGTAATATTAAACTCTTCACCAGCTTCCATACATTTTTCCCAAAGAGACTTTCCAAAGTTTGCTTGAACATTAATTTCATAACTATGTTCGCCCGTGAAACTAATTCTCATTACTCTACATTTAACATTGCCAATTTTTGCATTTTTAAATGACATGTGAGGAAAGTTTTCATCAGATAGATCTAAATCAGGAATTATTTTATTTATTATTTTTTTACTATTTGGACCACAAACACTAGCTGTAGCATAATGGTCAGTAACTGACGTTAAGTAGACATCTAATTCAGGCCATTCTGTTTGAAGATAATCTTCAAGTTTGCCTAATACATTAGCCGCACCACCAGTTGTTGTTGTCATAATATAATGATTTTCATCAAGACGAGTTGTTACGCCATCATCATAAACCATACCATCTTCATTAAGCATTAAGCCATATCTACATTTACCAATAGCAAGCTTTGACCAAGCATTTGTATAAACTCTATTTAATAATTCTGAAGCATCAGTTCCTTGAATATCAATTTTACCTAGCGTTGAAGCATCTAATATACCAGCTCCATCTCTTGCAGCTTTACTTTCTCTTTGAACAGCCTCATGCAAAGTTTCTTTATTTTTTGGGTAATACCAAGCTCTTTTCCACTGACCTACGTTTTCAAATTCAGCTTTATGTTCGATATGCCAGTCGTTCATCGGAGTTCTTCTAAATGTATCAAAATATTCCCCAACGTTTCTTCCAACAATAGTTCCAAATGTTAAAGGTGTGTAAGGAGGTCTAAATGTTGTTGTACCTAGTTCTCCCATCTTAACACCAGCGGTTTCAGCAATAATTCCTAATGCATGCATATTACCAAGCTTACCTTGATCGGTACCCATACCAGTTGTTGTATAACGCTTAACATGTTCAATAGATCTAAATCCTTCTCTAAGGGCAAGTTTGATATCTTTAGCTGTTGCATCATTTTGATAATCAACAAAAGGTTTTGTTTTTCCTAAAACTTTATCAGAAGGTAATAACCAAATATTTCTAATTTCTTTGTCTTTTGGACATTGGATATTCAAATCATCGTAATTAGTTTTTTTTATATTTAAAAACTCTTTTAAAGTTTTTAATGTATTTTTAACTATGTCATCAATCTCAAAATCACCATTACATGAACCAATACTAATTTGATCTGATGGATACTCATTAGGTATAAAAACTTGATCTTCATCTCTGAATTTTAATTTACCACCTGATTGGGTGAACAAATGAACAGCAGGGGTCCATCCACCAGCAATAGCTAAGCAATCACAATCTAAAGTAATTTTTTTTGAACTAGTAAAAGATTGTCCATCTTTTGACAATTCCATAATAGTAATTTTATTTATTCTTTTATAACCCTCAGTATCAACAACTGTATGAGATCTATAAATTTTAATCCCTAAGTTTTCAGCTTCTTTAGTAAACTCTGAATTAGATTGTTCTCTAATATCAATAATTGACTCAACTTTAATTCCTTTTTTATTTAATGAAATTGCACTTTCATAAGCCGTATCATTGTTGGTAAAGAAAATGTTTTTTTGACCCGTAGCTACACCATAGTAATCTGCATATTTTTTCACAGCAGATGAAAGCATAATGCCAGGTCTATCATTATTATTAAACACAAGTGGTCTTTCTAAAGAACCAGTAGCAACAATTACTTTTTTAGCTCTAATCTTTAATAACCTTTGTCTAACCTTGTTTTGTTTTTCACCTTTAGATAGATGATCTGTTAGATTTTCTCTAGCTAATAGATAATTATAACCATGATATGCAGCCACACTTGTTCTTGTTTTAATTTCTAAATTATCTAATTTTTCTAATTCAATTATTTCATTTTCTAACCAAGTAGATGAACTTTGATCATTTATTTTAACATGTTCTGAATCTTGATAAATTGTAGATCCACCAATTTCATTTTTTTCATCAAGTAATAAAGTTTTTAAATTATTTTTAGCAGCAGTTTTCGCAGCCATAATCCCAGTAATACCAGCGCCAATAACAAGCACATCACAGTGAATATATTTATGTTCGTAAATATCTGGATCAGGTTTTGTTGGTGACTTTCCAAGTCCAGCAGAGTGCCTTATGACATACTCATATTTTTCCCAGAAACTAGCTGGCCACATAAAAGTTTTGTAGTAAAATCCAGCAGGTAAAAGAGGGGACATAAAATTATTTATTCCACCGATATCAAAGTTTACACTAGGCCAACAGTTTTGACTTGTTGCTTCTAAGCCGTCATAGATCTCAATTTCGGTAGCCCTAACATTTGGTTCGGTTAAAGACGTATTGTCATTAATTTGTACGATTGCACTAGGCTCTTCAGATCCAGCGGTCATTATTCCTCTTGGTCTGTGGTATTTAAAACTTCTTCCAACTAAATGAACATCATTTGATAATAGAGCTGAGGCTAACGTATCACCTTTAAAACCGTAATATGTTTTACCATTAAATTTAAACGAAACTCTTGAGGTCTCATCTATAAACTTACTAGTTTTTACTCTTAAATTTTTTGACATAGATTAGATTGTTGGTGGTTTTTCACCCATTTTATAAACTGATTTTATTTCATCATTAGAAGTATCACGAACTACATTGAACCACTTTCTACATCCGTGGGAATGGTTCCATCTTTCAAATTGAATACCTTTAATATTTTTTCTCATAAATAAGTATTCTGCCCATTCATCATCGCTTAATTCCGTAGGTTGTTTTGGTCTTTCAATGTGAGCTTCTCCACCTGCTTTAAATTCGCTTTGTTCTCGCTCACCACAAAAAGGACAGGTAATCAAAAACATTAATGAGCTACCGCCGCTGCACCATGTTCATCAACAAGGTCACCACTAATAAATCTGTTTAAGTTAAAAGCAGCATTTAGTTTGTGAGGCGCATCGTTTGCAATTGTATGAGCAAATAAATCACCTGATCCAGGCGTTGCTTTAAATCCACCCGTTCCCCAACCGCAGTTGAAGTATAAACCTTTGATAGTTGTTTTACTGATAATAGGACTTGCATCTGGACAAATGTCTACAATTCCACCCCATTGTCTAAGCATTCTCATTCTACTAAAAATTGGATAGAGTTCTAAAATTGCATTTAAGGTTCCCTCTACGATATCGTGACTTCCTTTTTGTGAATAAGAAATATAATCATCTGTACCAGCGCCTATTACAAGTTCACCCTTATCAGATTGACTAACATAAGCATGAACAGCATTAGACATTACAACTGTATCAATAACTGGTTTTACTGGCTCTGAAACTAATGCTTGAAGTGGTTTGCTTTCTAAAGGCAATCTTAAACCAGCCATGTTAGCTAGAACACTTGAATGGCCAGCAGCAACTACACCAATTTTTTTAGTCTTAATAAATCCTCTAGTAGTTTCTATTCCTTCAACCTCATCACCGTTTCTTTTAATTCCTTTAACCTCACAATTTTGAATTATATCAACACCCATTTCATCTGCTCCTCGAGCATATCCCCATGCAACAGCATCATGTCTTGCGGTGCCAGCTCTTCTTTGTAAAGTGCCACCTAATACTGGGTAACGGATATCAGGAGATGTATTTATTATAGGGCAAAATTTTTTAACTTCTTCTGTGCTTAAATAAACAGCGTCAATACCATTTAATCTGTTAGCATGTGTTCTTCTTTTTAAATCTCTAATATCTTGTAAATTGTGAGCAAGGTTCATCACACCTCTTTGACTAAACATTACATTGTAATTTATCTCTTGAGATAAACCTTCCCATAGTTTTAAGGCATGATCATAAAGACCAGCACTTGCATCCCATAAATAATTAGATCTTATAATGGTAGTATTTCTTCCGGTGTTACCACCACCAATCCAGCCTTTTTCAACAACAGCAATATTTTTCATATTATGTTTTTTAGCTAAATAATAAGCAGTAGCTAAACCATGACCACCACCACCAACAATAATTGCATCGTATTCTTTTTTTATAACTGGATCTTTCCAGGCTTTTTGCCAATTCTCATGATAAGAAAAAGCATTTTTGATTAAAGAAAATATGGAGTACTTATTTTTCATAATATAAATCAAGAATTACTTTATAAATATTGAAAATTCAATACAATCGGTTATATCCATATGCGAGTGGAAGCGTGGGTGAGTTGGCTTAAACCAGTAGTTTGCTAAATTGCCGTAGGGGTAACTCTACCGTGGGTTCGAATCCCACCGCTTCCGCCATTAAAATAAGGGCTGATCTTTAAAGAAGTCTTTCATTTGAATGGGTTTTTTCTCCAAAATATATCTGTAAACATTATAGTTTTCCATAACACGCTGAACATAGTTCCTCGTCTCTTTAAATTTAATTAACTCAACCCAATCTACAAAATCAACTTGATTTTTTTGAGGATCTTTATTTATTTTTTTCCAATATTTAACTCTTTTTGGACCCGCATTGTATGCTGCTGTGGCAAAAGGGTAGGCACCATCATACTGTAAAATTAATCCCGCTATATAATGAGATCCAAGATTGATATTATATTCAGGATCAGATGTTAATCTTGATTTTGAATAAGGAAGCTTCGCTTGTTTAGAAACTAGTTTTGCAGTGTAAGGCATCAATTGCATTAAACCTTGTGCACCCGCATGACTGTTAGCTGTCATATCAAATTCACTTTCTTGTCTAATTAATGAAAGTATAAATGCTGTCTCAGGTATTTTTCTACCATTTACATATTTAGGTGTGCTTATTATCGGGTAGTTAAAGTCATTGTGAAATCTTTTTTCATATGAGGCTAATTTTGAAATTTGTATTGCAAAATCATATCTTGATATATTGGATGCTAGTTCTGCAGCTAAAATCTCGCTACCACTATCAATATTATCATTAGCAATATGTTTTAAAATATTTTTTGTATACTTATCTTTATTTAATTCATCTAAAAGATAAACAACTTTTATTAAGTCATTTTTATAAAAGTATTTTCTATATTCATCTGTAATTTTTTGTTGTTCTTCAAGTTCAAATTTTTCATTAGGTTTAATTTTTAAATGGGCTAATTGACCATAATATGTTGTTAAATACTTAGTTGCTTCTTCATACCATTGCTGAGATTGCTTTTTATCACCAATTTTTTCATATGCTCTTGCAAGCCAGTAGGCACCTCTAGATAAACTTATAGGATAACTTACGTTTTGATAAAAGTTATTGAAATGATCTATTGCTAAAATAGGATCATCCAAAAAACTTAAAGCAATCCATCCACTCATCCATTCAGCTTCAGCAAATTCTGGGCTTTTATCAAGACTGTGTTTGCTTGCTACTTTGTATGCAGACTCATATTTATTCTTATAAATAAGAGCTCTTGCCATAATTGCTCTTTCAGTCCACCATTTATCTGGCCTAACTAAATAATCTTTATTATTTCTAACTTTAAAAATAATTTCTAAAGAATCATCTACTCTTCCTCTTTTTCTTCTCCATTTAAGTCGATCATAATTTAGTCCAGCATCATTTTTAAGCTTTGTTGGAACATTCTTAATAGCCTTATCTACACCATAAGATTTACTCATTAAAATTTGTCTAGCCGTATAAAGCAACCTATAGTCTTTAGGTAAATATCTTAGCATTCTTTTTAAGTCCCAAGATTTACCTTCCCAAGCTAAATAGTCAGCTCTTTTAATATAGTCATCTGCATTTAAATATTTTTTATATTTTTTTCTAAAAAATTTCATATTAGATCTATTTAGATCTGCAGTTATCCATCCATCTTTAATTAGAGATTTTCCTTTTTCAATATTACCAGTTTGTATAAAACTTTCTCCCAGTATTAATTTTCCATAACCACTTAAAGGTTCATTAGCATCAAACCAATCTATTATTTTTTTTGGTGAGATTTTATCAGTAGATAGTTTGTGCTCAGCCAAGTAGCGAATTCTATTAATTCTAGGGTAATTTTTATTAGTTTTTATAAAGGCCATATATTCATAAAAATTAGCCTGATTACCCGTGGTTAATAAGTGTCTCCAAGTAATGAAATTATGTATAGATCTATCTTTTGCTTTTTTAGATAATGATAAAGCTGTCGACCACTGGCTTTTTTCCATAGCCTGAATAGATTTTTTTGCAACAGTATAATCTTTTTGACTATAATATTTTGACTGCGCCTTAACTATAGATTTTGATTTTTTAAAAACTAGCGGTTTGCTTTTTGGAATTAAAAAATCAATTTTTTTTACTTCTTTTTTAACAATTGTGGTTTCAATTTTTTTTACTTTTTTTGAGGGTTTAGATTTAGGCTTAAGAATACTTTGTGATGTCTTTTGACTTTGAGATTCTTCGCTTAAAATAGGTTTTTTTAAAGGTATTATTGATATTTCAGCGGCATACAAATTTCCTATTATTATTGAGCTTAATAATAATGATTTTATAAAAAAAAATATATTTCTAGGCATAAATTTACTAAATGAATCTCTAAACTATGTTATAAGTATTTATGTTCAAAGGATCAAACGTTGCTTTAATAACCCCGTTCAAAAATGATAAGCTTGATGAAGAAGCTTATATTAAGCTCATTCATTTTCAAATTAACAATGGAACTAATGGCTTAGTTCCTGCCGGAACTACAGGAGAATCTCCTACATTAAGCCATGATGAGCACCAAAAAGTTATTGAATTATGCATTAAGGAAAGTAATGGAAAAAATATAGTAATAGCTGGTACTGGCTCTAATTCTACAAAAGAAGCCATTTCTCTAACTACTCACGCAGAAAAAGTGGGTGCAAATGCAGCTTTAGTTGTTACTCCTTATTATAATAAACCAACTCAAGAAGGTTTATACCAACACTATAAAGCGATTAATGACAAGATTGGTATACCTATTCTAATTTATAATATTCCAGGACGATCTGTAATAGACATGTCTGTTGATACAATGGCTAGGTTGTTTGAGTTAAAAAATATTGTAGGTGTCAAAGATGCCACAGGTGATCTTGATAGAGTTGATCAACAAAAAAATAAAATGGGTAATGATTTTATTCAACTTACAGGTAATGACGATAATGCTTTGGAATTTAATAAAAGAGGTGGCGTAGGCGCTATCAGTGTAACAGCAAATATCGCTCCAAAACTTTGTTCTGATTTTCAAAAAGCTTCAATAATAGAATCTGATCATGATAAATCAGAAGCAGCCAGGTTAGACAAGATACTCCAGCCAATTCATAATTCCATGTTTATTGAGAGTAACCCAAGTCCAGTTAAATATGCTGCAAAACTTTTAGGTTTATGTGGTGATGATGTTAGATTACCCTTGGTTAAAGTTACAGAACCAACTAAGGAAGCTGTTAAAAAAGCTTTAGTATCAGCAAACCTACTCTAATGAACAAGAAAACCAATCCTGGTTTAAAAATTATTTGTTTAAATAGAAAAGCAAGTTTTAATTATTTTTTTGAAGAATTAATAGAGGCAGGAATTGTACTCAAAGGATCAGAGATCAAGTCAATAAGAGAAGGTAAAGTCAATATAGCAGATTCATATGCTGTAGAAAAAGATGGTGAAATAGTTTTGATTAATTCTCATAT
This sequence comes from uncultured Candidatus Pelagibacter sp., assembly GCA_905620495.1. Classification (GTDB taxonomy): domain Bacteria; phylum Pseudomonadota; class Alphaproteobacteria; order Pelagibacterales; family Pelagibacteraceae; genus Pelagibacter. The sequence goes on from CAJQTK010000017.1 coordinate 32,007, forward strand.
AGCAGCTTTCAAACAGGCCAGTTATTCAAATCATAATCCAACGGATGAAAGGAAACTTTTATTAAATAGAAAGGAAATTAATAAATTAATTGGGAAAATGCAGAGAGACGGCTTAACACTCGTTCCAACGAAGATGTATTTTAAAAAAGGTAAGGCTAAAATTGAAATAGCTGTGGCCAAAGGTAAAAAACAATTTGATAAAAGAGCTACTAAAAAAAATAGAGATTGGAATCGTGAAAAAGCAAGACATATCAGAAAATCTAGCTAATCTTGCCTATTTAGCCATAGGATCAAATTTAGGAAGCAAAATTAGAAATATTGAAATAACTAAAGTTGAATTAGAAAAATATAAAATAAAAATTTTAAAATCTTCATCTAATTATATATCTGAATCCTGGCCAGATTCCTCTATGCCTAATTACATTAATATTATTATAAAAATAAAAACAAGTTTAACACCACTTGAATTATTAAAAATTTGCAATTTAATAGAATTAAAATTGGGAAGAGTTAGGGGTAAAAAAAATACACCAAGAACATGCGATATTGATATTATTGATTATGATAAAAAGATATTAAGTCAAAAAAATACCCAATTAATTTTGCCACACCCTCGAATGAGCAAAAGAAACTTTGTGTTACTACCCTTGTTTGAAGTAGATAAATCATGGAAACATCCAAAATCTAAGATTAATATAGTTAATTTGATCAACTCTTTGCCGGTTAAGGACTTAAGGTCTATTAAACAAATATAAATTAATGTTATAATCGAACATGCTTAATTCTGAAGAATTAATAAACAAAGTTAAATCATATAATAAATTTTTAAATCCTGAAAAATTAAGTAAAGCTTATAATTTTGCTGTTAAAGCACACGAAAATCAAAAACGTGATTCTGGCGACCCATATTCAATTCACCCTATAGCTGTAGCAAATATATTAACAGAACTAAAGCTAGATAGCGCAACGATAGCAACAGGACTACTGCATGACACCATTGAAGATACACACGCTACTTATGAAACTATAAAGAATGAGTTTGGACAAGAAGTTGCTGATTTAGTTGATGGTGTAACAAAAATTTCAGTCTTTGAAAATCAAGCTACATCAACATCAAAAGCGGAAAATTTTAGAAAATTAATTTTAGCGACCTCAAAAGATATTAGAGTACTACTTGTTAAAATTGCTGATCGACTTCACAACATGAGAACAATCGAAGCAATTTCACAAATTGAAAAAAAAGAACGTATCGCAAAAGAAACTATGGAAATTTATGCGCCATTAGCAGACAGAATGGGGATGCATAGAATTAGAGATGAGTTAGAGGACTTATCTTTTAAAGTCCTAAATAATAATGCAAGAGAACTTATAAAGAAAAGATTGAATGAAATTAAAGAGGATAAAGTAAATAGTTTTAATTCAATCTCATTGCAATTCAGTGGATTGTTAAATGAACACAAAATAAATGCTGAAATTATTGGTAGAGAAAAAACACCATTTTCTATTTGGAGAAAAGTTCAAAAAAAAAGAATATCACTAGAGCAAATTTCAGATATCATTGGATTTAGAATAATACTTGATAGCGTTGAAGACTGCTACAAAGCTCTTGGTATATTTCATAAAGAATGGAACTGTATACCAGGAAAATTTAAAGATTACATTTCGTCCCCTAAAATTAATAAATATCAATCATTGCATACTTCAATTATAGGACCCAATAGAAGACCAATTGAAATACAACTTAGAACATTGCAAATGCATGAATATGCAGAAAGAGGTATTGCCTCTCATTGGAAGTATAAATCTTCTGAAAAATTCAATTCTTTAACATGGAAAGAATATGACTGGCTTGCTGATTTAGTTGAGATTATCGATAAGAATGAAAACCCAGAGCACTCTTATGAGTACACCAAACTACAAATGTTTCAGGAAAATGTCTTTTGCTTCACCCCAAAAGGATCTGTAATTAAATTACCAAAAGATGCCACACCAATCGATTTTGCATATGCTGTTCATACCAAAATCGGAAATAGCACTGTAGCCTGTAAGATTAATGGTAATGATAGTGAGTTACAAAGTATTCTTTATAATGGAGATGTCGTCGATATTATTACTTCTAAAAATAAATCTCCTTCATTGCACTGGATACCTATTACAAAAACTGGAAAAGCAAGATCAGCAATTAGAAAATATTGGTATAAAAAAGGAGAAGAGAAGACCCAAAGAATTAAAAAATACAATACTACCCTATGGATTTCTCTACCTGATAAACCGGGAAAATTAGGCGAGATTACAACTTTACTTGGTGAGCATAGCCTAAATATCTCAAGTGTTGAAATGAAAGAAAAATCTAAAGAATATATTAATTTTAAATTTAATTTAATTATAAGAGACTTGAAGAACTTTACAAATTTTATTAGTGAGCTAAAACAAAAGAAGATAAAATTTAAAATCATTAGACACGAGGATAACTGGTTAAAGGAACGTAATGCTTTCACACAAAAAATCTTTAAATATTTTAAAAAAAACTAACGCACTTATAGAGGGTCATTTTGTACTTTCTTCAGGTTTGCACTCCCCAAAGTATATCCAATGTGCGAAATTGTTAAGTTTTCCACATTTAGCAAAAGATGTTTGCTCTTCACTAGCTAAAAAAATTAAAAAAAAATTTAAGTTTATAGATTTAATTTTAGCCCCTGCAATGGGAGGGGTAATTATTGGATATGAAATTGGTAAACTCCTAAAGAAAGAAACTATATTTTGTGAAAGAGTTGATGGCAAATTTATATTAAGAAGAGGCTTTCATATTAAAAAAGGTTCAAAAGTTCTTATCATTGAAGACGTTATAACAACGGGTAAATCTGGTTTAGAGTGTGTAAAATTGATTACTAAAGCAGGCGCTAAGCTTATTGGATTTGCATCAATCATAGATAGATCAACCAAAAAATCTTTAAAGATAAAAAAAAATATTATCTCACATATGAAAATTGACGTTCCTACATTTAAAAAAAATAACCTTCCAGAGACACTTAAAAAAATACCTATTACAGTACCTGGAAGTAGATTTATAAAATGAAAAGACTAGGTGTTAATATTGATCACGTAGCAACAGTTAGAAATGCAAGAGGTTCATCTCACCCCGATCCTTTTACCATTGCTAAGCATGTCATGGAATGTGGAGCTCACTCTATTACAATACATTTAAGAGAAGATAGAAGACACATAAGAGATTCAGACGTTCTTAAAATTTGTAAAAATAAAAAAATTATAACTAATTTAGAAATTTCATTGAATGAAGATATATTAAAGATAGCTCTAAAAAATAAACCCAATTTTATCTGTCTAGTTCCAGAAAATAGAAAAGAGGTAACTACTGAAGGTGGTTTAAACTTATCAAAAAACTTAAATAAAATTAGAAAAATTATTGATAAATTCAAAAAAAATAAAATTAGAACAAGTTTATTTGTTGACCCTAATTTAAATGATATCAAGATTGCCAAAGAATTGAATGCCGACTGTGTAGAGCTACATACTGGAAAAATTTCAAATTTAGTTAAGAGTAAAAAAAATCATATTTATGAATACAATAAAATTAAGAAGTGTTGTGAACTTGCAAAAAAATTTGGGATTAAAGTTCATGCTGGTCATGGACTTGATTACAAAACTACTGCTATTTTATCTAAACTTAAAGAAATTGAGGAATTTAACATAGGTCATTTCATTATAGGGGAATCTATAGTCCACGGTTTAAAAAACACGCTTAAAAAATTTAAAAAGATATCTAATAAATAAAAATGAAAATATTAGGCATAGGTGTAGATATTGTTGAAAATTCTAGAATTGGTAAATTATTAAAAAATAAACTCTTTATTAAACGTATATTTTCTAATTCAGAAATTTTAATTGCAAATAAGATAAGAGATAAAAAAGGTTATTATTCAAAAAGATTTGCTGCTAAAGAGGCTTTTGCAAAATCTATTGGAACTGGCTTTAGAGATGATCTTAACTATAACGATATATCAATAGTTAATGATAAACTTGGCAAACCATCTTTCGTAATTAACGAAAAAATAAAAAAAATTGTTAAAAAACAATTTAAAATAACTTTGTTTAATTTCTTTCTATCAATTTCAGATGAAAAAAAATATTCTGTTGCCTACGTTATTTTACAAAAAAAATGAAAATAGATAAAAATATTATAATTGATAATATCAAAACAATTTTTTATGCACTGGTTATAGCGATAGTTATAAGATCGCTCTTTATCCAACCTTTTTATATCCCTTCATCCTCAATGGAACCAACTTTGTTAATTGGAGATAGGTTGTTTGTCACAAAATATTCATATGGATATAGTAAGCACTCGTTTCCATTTAGTCCGCCAATTATTAAAGGTAGGATATTCTCAAATTCACCAGAAACTGGCGATGTAATAGTTTTTAAGACGCCAGTAGATAACAGAACTGATTATATTAAAAGACTAGTAGGCTTACCTGGAGACGCAATTCAATTCATCAGTGGTGATATATTTTTAAACAACAATCAAATACTGAAATCTAGAATTTCTAAAACTGACATCATTTATTGTGGCAAGCAAACTATTGAAGTTAATACATTTGAGGAAAAACTTCCTAATGGAAAAACTCACAATACAGTATATTTAAAAAACTATAGTTTTCAAAATTCTGATATTTTTAACGTTCCAGAAAAACATTATTTTTTTTTAGGGGATAATAGAGACTGTTCGAAAGATAGCAGATATTTAACCAGTGTAGGCTATGTCCATGAAGATAATTTAGTTGGCAAGGCCCAATTTATTTTTTTCTCATCTGATTTTAGAATTGGTAGCATTTTTTCTTTCTGGAAATGGCATAAAACAATCAGATTTGATAGATTTTTTAAGAGAATTAATTAATGAAAATAAGCTCTACAAATCTTGAAAAAAAATTAAAGCTTAAGTTTACAGATCCTAAAATTTTAATAAAAAGCTTAACTCATAAAAGTTATGACTCAAAAAATAACAACGAGAAGATTGAATTTCTAGGAGATAGAGTTTTAGGACTAATTATTGCAAAAAAATTATTAGAAATTTATCCAGAAGAGAAGGAGGGAATATTAGATAAAAAGTTTGCATCATTAGTGAATAAAAGAAAATGTTTAGAAATTGCAAAAAAAATAGAATTAGAAAAATATATTTTAGTTTTTAACCCTAAAAGTAAAAAGATTGTAATTGAAGATAAGATTATTGCTGATTGCTTAGAGGCATTAATTGGTGCAATTTATCTTGATAAGGGTTTAAATTTTACTGAAAAATTTATTCTTAATCTATGGAGTGAACATATTACAGCAAGTATCGTAACCCTGATTGACGCTAAGACAAAACTCCAAGAACACTCATTGAAAGTCTTTAAAGTTTTACCTATTTATAAATTAATATCTAATACGGGTCCTCGACATAAACCATTGTTTAAAGTTGCGGTTAAATTAAAAGACACTAAATTTTTCACAGCTCAGGGTGTCTCAAAAAAAGATGCAGAACAAAATGCTGCATCTCTATGTCTTGAAGGTGCTTTGAAAAAATGAATTGGGATGATAGTGCATATTTAATTTCTAAAAACCGTTACAGTGAAAACTCAATAATTGCTGAAGTTTTTACAGAAAACCATGGAAAGATATCTGGAATAATCTTTGGTGGAACATCAAAGAAAATAAAAAATTATCTTCAAATAGGTAATAAAATTTACGTAAACTATAACACGAAAAGTCCTACTAGAATTGGGTATTTCAAAATAGAAATTTTAAAAGCTTTAACTCCGCTTTACTTTGATGAAAATCAAAAATTATCCTGCATCTCTTCTGCTATGCATTTGATAAAATTTCTTACAGCTGAAGCTCAATCTAATAAAGAAATATTTCTCTTAATTAATAAATTTTTTGATCAACTAACTTTAGATAATTGGATACAGGAATATATTTTTTGGGAATTAGAGTTACTTAAATTACTAGGTTATGATCTTGAATTAAAAAATATGGTTGAAAAAGAAGTTGTAGATGACAAAATTAATTATTTCGTAAAATCATCAACTGAAAAAAAGATTATTCCAAATTTTTTAATAGATGAAAATTATGAAAATGTTGATTTAAAAAATTTACTAAAAGGTTTAAAGCTTGTTACTGATTATCTTGAAAAAAGTATTTTAAAGCCTAATAATCTTAATTTACCAAACTCCAGAACTCATTTTGTTAATCTTTTAAAATGATTTATTTAATTAGATTATTAATTCTGTCAGCGTAGTAGCTTACTATTGCATTCGCACCAGCTCTTTTAAACGCAATCAAACTCTCTAGAACAGAGTTTTTATCAATTAAGCCTTTTTGGATACTGTTGCTAAGAAGACTATATTCACCAGATACCTGGTAAGTCAATACTGGAATTTTAAAGTTATCTTTGACAGTTTTAATTATATCTAGATAAGGCATTCCTGGCTTAACCATAACCATGTCAGCACCTTCTTTGATGTCTAAAGCAACCTCTCTTATAGCTTCATTGCTATTTCTAAAATCCATCTGATAGTTTTTTTTATTACCTTTCAGCAAACCTTTTGAGCCAACGGCATCCCTGAAAGGACCATAAAAACTTGAGGCATATTTAACTGCATAAGAAAGTATTTGAACCATTTCGTGACCTTCTTTATCTAATGCTTTTCTTATTTTTCCAATTCTTCCATCCATCATGTCTGATGGTGCCAGTACATCACAACCAATTTCAGCCTGTAGTAATGATTGATTTATTAAGACTTCAATAGTTTCGTCATTTAAAACGTAGTCTGATTTTATCAAGCCATCATGCCCATGTGAAGTGTAGGGGTCTAAAGCTACATCGCACATAATACCAATTTCATTTTTGTATCTTTTTTTAATATATTGAATAGCTTTGCAAACCAGATTGTCTTCATTTAGGGCTTCAGTTCCAATCTCATTTTTCATTGTTTTTTTTGTATAGGGAAACAATGCAACCATAGGTATTTTATTTTTGATTGCTCTATTAACAATAATTCCAAGTTTATCTATTGTATATCTGTATACATCTGGCATTGTTTTAATTGATTGTTTTTTATTTTTTCCATCTATCAAGAATATAGGCAATATAAAATCACTTGCAGAAAGACTATTTTCTTGAATTAATCTTCTAGACCAATCATTTTTTCTGCTACGTCTAAGTCTTAAACTTGGATAATTTCCTGTAATCATAATTTAATTTATTTATATAATGCGACAAATGTAATATACAAATATAACTTAAAAAGAGTATTAAACAAACATTATGACACTAGATTTTTCAGATTTTGAAAAGCAAGATATTAATTTTGATATTAACGAGCTTCAAAAGGCATATAAAGAAATTTTAAAGATTAAAAATTTTGACGGACCAGAAGGAATATCAAATTTTGGTGCTATTTCATTAACACAAATACCAGGTGACCCTGATTCAATTAAAGGGCACAAAGCCAGAGGAATTTTTTGGACTAAGCCTGATTCAACAGGCAAGGAAGTTGTTAGAGATGTTAATATCGATGAAGCTGCTTACTCAGAATTTATAGAAGATTATAAAAATACTTACTTTAAAGAAGTGTTTGATGTCCTTTCTTCAAAATATAAATTAGGTAGAGTTAGAATTTTATTAAAAGAACCAAGGTCAACATTAAGTTGGCATAGAGATCCAGAGCCAAGACTGCATATACCGTTAATTACAAATTCTGGTTGTTTGATGGTTATAGACAACGTTGCAAAACATATGCCTGCAGATGGATCTGTATGGGTTACTAATAATACAAAATATCACAATGCTTTTAATGGAGGTGAAGAAAATAGAGTTCACTTAGTTGCATGTGTTTTAGATTATAAGTTTAATTAGTTTGAAAAAAATATTCTTATCATCTGATCATGCTGGTTATAAATTAAAAGAGATAATCAAACTTCATTTAGATAAAAAAAATATCAAATATACAGACTTAGGTCCCTATAATGATGATAGGGTTGATTATCCTGATTATGCTCATAAAGTAGCTAAAAAAGTTAAGACCAATAACAATCATGCGGGGATATTAGTTTGTGGTTCGGGGATGGGTATGAATATTGCCGCAAATAGACACAAAAATATACGAGCCGCCCAATGTTTTAATTTAAAATCTACAAAATTATCAAGATTGCATAACGATGCAAATATCATTACATTGGGTTCAAGACTACTTACTAAAAAAAATGCTTTAAATTGCGTCAGTGTTTTTTTAAATACAAAATTTGAAGGTGGAAGACACGCAAAAAGAATTAAAAAAATTTAATTATGTCTAGTGAAAAAAATTATTTAAACGATAGTTATAAAAGTTTTTTTGAAGATAGTTTATCCGTAACTGATCCAGAACTACACAAAGCAATCGGTGATGAGTTAAAAAGACAACAACAGCATATTGAATTAATTGCTTCTGAAAATATTGTTTCACAAGCTGTTCTAGAAGCACAAGGTTCTGTTTTAACAAACAAATATGCCGAGGGATATCCTGGGAAAAGATACTACAACGGATGTGAGCACGTTGATGTTGCTGAAAACTTAGCTATTGAGAGACTAAAAAAATTATTTAATTGTGAGTTTGCTAATGTTCAGCCTCATTCAGGAGCCCAAGCTAATGGAGCTGTATTCTTAGCTTTATTAAACCCTGGTGATACATTTTTAGGTATGAGTTTAAACTCTGGAGGTCACATTACTCACGGATTAAAAATATCAATGTCGGGTAAGTGGTTCAATCCAATAGGTTATGACGTTGATAAACAATCTGAACTTATTGATTATGATAACGTTGAAAAGCTTGCTTTAGAACATAAGCCTAAACTTATAATCGCTGGTGGAAGTGCTTATTCTAGAGTAATTGATTTCAAAAGATTTAGAGAAATTGCGGATAAAGTTGGAGCTTATCTTATGGTAGATATGGCTCACTTTTCTGGTTTAGTTGCAGGTAAAGGCTATCCTAACCCTTGTGAATATGCTCACGTTGTAACCTCTACAACTCACAAAGTTTTTAGAAGTGCAAGAGGTGGAATTATTTTAACAAATCAAGAAGATCTTGCTAAAAAATTTAATACAGCAGTATTTCCAGGTTATCAAGGTGGACCTTTAATGCACATCATTGCAGCAAAAGCCGCAGGTTTTTTGGAAGCATTAAGACCTGATTTTGAAATTTATATAAAATCTGTTTTAGCAAACGCTAAAATTTTATCGGAGACACTTAAAAATAATGGATTTAAAATTTATTCTGATGGCACAGATACACATTTAATGCTTGTAGATTTAAGGCCTTTTAATGTTAAGGGTAATTCAGCTGCAGAAAGTCTTTCTAATGCTAATATTACTTGTAACAAAAATGGAATACCTTTTGATTTAGAGAAACCAATGATCACATCAGGAATAAGACTAGGAACTCAAGCAGCAACCACAAGAGGTTTCGGATTAAAAGAATTTCAAAAAGTGGGTGAGTTAATAACTAAAGTTGTTAAAGGTTTGTCTGAAAACTCCGATGATAATAGTAAAATTGAAGAAGAGGTTAGAAATGAAGTTATAGAACTTACTTCATCTTTTCCAATATATAAAAATTTAAAATAATGATTTGTTCAATTTGTAAAAAAGGTGAAACATCAGTAGTAGACTCTAGACCTACAGAGGATGGAACAGCAATAAGACGAAGAAGACTTTGTGTGTGTGGAGCAAGATTCACCACATTTGAGAGAGTTCAGTTTAGAGAAATAATGGTTGTTAAAAAGAATGGAAGAAAATCATCTTTTGATAGAGATAAACTGTCAAAATCAATTTATATTGCCCTTAAGAAGAGACCAATAGATACGGAAACTGCAGAAAAATTTATAAGCAAAATCTCAAGGGCTTTAGAAGAGCTTGGACAGAGCGAAATTTCTTCAAATATCATAGGAACTATGGTTATGGAAGGTTTAAAAGAGCTTGACCCTGTTGCTTATGTAAGGTTTGCATCAGTTTATAGAAATTTTAGAGAAGAAAAAGATTTCGTACAATTCGTGGACAAATTAGATGTCTACAAGAAAAGATAAATTTTCCAAAAAAGATAAAAAATATATGAGTCTTGCTTTAACTTTAGCAAGTGCAAGACATGGACTTACAGGTAAAAACCCATCCGTAGGGTGTGTGATTGTTAAAAATGATGAGATTATTTCCATAGGTCAAACTGGTTATAATGGAAGACCACATGCAGAATATAACGCAATTAAAAATTCTAATGAAGCTTTAGAAGGTTCAACTATGTATGTAACGCTTGAGCCATGTAATCATTATGGACAAACACCACCTTGTACTAAAGAAATTATTAAAAATAACATAAGTAAAATCATCTATTCTGTAAATGATGTAGATGAAAAAGTTAAAGGAAAAAGTCTTAAAATTTTAAAGTCAAAAAATATTATTGTTAAAAAAGGTTTACTTCATGAAGAGATAACTGATTTTTATAAGTCATATTTTTTTAATAGAAAAAATAAAATACCTTATGTTACTGGTAAAGTTGCAATTTCAAAAAATTATTTAATTTATAGTAAGGGGACAAAAAGAATTACTGATATTCACTCAGATAAATTGACACATTTCTTAAGATATAAAAATGATTCATTGATGATTTCATATAAAACTTTGAATCAAGATAATCCCAAGTTAGATTGTAGACTTAAGGGTTTGAACAAATTTTCACCAAAAAGAATTATTTTAGATAATAAATTGGAAATGAATACCAACTCTTATATTTTTAGAACTGCCAATAAGGACAATACCATCATTTTCTACAAAAATGCTATCAAGGCAAAGATTTCAGTCTTTAAAAAAAAGCGTATTTGTTTAATAAAGTCCAATTTATCAAAAAATGGACATTTTGATATTAAGGTAATTCTTAAGAAGCTTTATGACCTAGGTTGCAGAAACCTGCTTGTTGAGGGTGGTAATGATTTATCTAAAAATATTATTAAAAAGAAATTGTTTAATCAGTTTTATCTTTTTAAAAGTCCCAAAAATTTATCAAAATTAGTAGCTTATAAAGACTTTAATTGCTTTAAAGACTTGTCACAAAAATATAGAAATAAAAAAAAAATAAAAACAAAATTAGGAAAAGATTCAATTACAATCTATAAAAAATAATATGTTTAATGGAATAATATTTAATCAAGGGGTAATTACAAAAATTCAAAAAAGACCCAAAGGCATTAATATTTTTGTAAAATCAGACTTAAAATTAATAAAGAAAGATATTGGAGTTTCAGTTTCATGTGATGGTGTTTGCTTAACATTAATAACCATTTCAGGAAAAGTATTGGAATTTTACCTCTCTGATGAGACTATTCAGAGATCAAAATTTAAGTTTTTAAAAGTTAAAAATAAAATTAACCTCGAATTGCCTTTAAAGTATGGTCAAAAAATATCTGGTCATATTTGTCAAGGTCACATTGATACTGTTGGTAAAATTTCAAATATTAAAATAATTGATAAATCTTATTTATTTGAATTGGAGATTGTTAAAAAAGAAAGAATAAACTTAGTTGAAAAAGCATCAGTTTGTGTAAACGGTATTTCTCTTACAATTTCTAAGTTAACAAAAAAAGGTTTTCAATTATGGGTTATTCCGCATACATTTAAACTTACAAATTTATCCACATTAAAGAAAAATAGTACAGTTAATATAGAGATAGATATCTTATCTAAATACGTTAGAAATTATTTTAATGAAAAAAAATAATTACACATCAATCGAAAACATTATTAATATCGCAAAAAAAGGTGGAATGTTCATTTTAGTTGATGATGCAAAAAGAGAAAATGAAGGTGATTTAATAATTTCCACAACAGACTCTAATGCTAAAAATATAAATTTTATGGCAAAGTTTGGCAGAGGATTGATATGTTTAGCCATGGATAGCGTTCAATCTAAGAGATTAAATTTATCTTTAATGTCTCCAGTAAATCAATCAAGAAACAAAACTGCATTTACTGTATCGATTGAAGCTAAAAAAGGAATAACTACAGGTATATCTGCAAAGGATAGGGCTAAGACAATAAAAATTGCATCAAAGAAAAATGTAAACAAAAAAGAAATTGTATCACCTGGTCATATTTTTCCCATTATTGCTAAAGATGGAGGTGTTCTGGTTAGAGCTGGTCACACAGAGGCATCTGTCGATATATCAAAATTAGCTAAAAAAAATAATTCAGCAGTAATTTGTGAAATAATGAATGAAGATGGTACTATGGCTAAGGGCCAAGACTTATTTAATTTTGCAAAAAAACATAATTTAAAGATAGGTAAGATTGAGGACCTAATCGCATACCGTTTAAAAAAAGAAAAATTAATTAAGCTTAAAAAACAATCTGATATTGAAGTTAAAAATCAAAAATATAAAATTAGAATTTATGAAAATCTTTTAGATGGCTCTGAACACTTTGCTTTAATCAAAGGAAATATAAAAAAAGGTGTAATACCAAGAGTTAGGGTAATTTCATCAAATGTAGTTCAGAATTATTTAATTAATCAACAATTGCCAAATTCATTTAATAAAACTTTGAATTACTTTAAAAAATTTAATAATTGTGTTTTGGTGTTTATTAAAGATACAAATTTAAAATCTGTTACACAAACACTTAAGGATTATAAGAATAAAGATTTCTACAAAAAAGGTAATGATAAACTTATAAGAAATTATGGTATTGGTGCTCAAATAATCAAAGATTTGAAGATTAAAAATATGATATTAATTACCAAATCTCTTAAAAAAGTTATTGGTTTAGAGGGTTATGATATAAAGATTACCAAGCAGGAAATCATTTAATGAAAAAAAAATATTTAATAGTTATTGCCAATTATTATAAAGACATAGCTAAAGGTTTGCTTAATAGTGCAATCACAATACTACCAAAATCTAGTTTAATAAAAACTATCAATGTGCCAGGTGTCTTTGAAATACCAGTTACAATATCAAAAAATATCAAAAAATATGACGGTTTCTTAGCTCTTGGATGCGTTATAAAGGGTCAAACACCACATTTTGATTTTATATCTCAATCTTCTACGGATGCAATTATGAAACTATCTATAGAAAATAGAAAACCAATAGGTAATGGAATTATTACTTGTTTAAACATGAAACAAGCAATAGCTAGGAAAAAAAAGGGGAGGGAAGCAGCAGAAGCTGTAATATCCGTTCTTTCACAAAAATAATGAGAACCCCATACAACCCCAATCAAAGTCCTAGAGTAATTATTATACAAAAACTTTACGGTAAGTTTTTTAATGATGAGGCAGATTTAATGTTTTCAAAACATAGATTTAAGAAATTCATTAAAGATGTTGTTTTAGGAACAATCGAAAGAGATGAAGTAATCAAAGAAGAAGTTAAAAAATATTTAAGTGAAGACTTACAGCTAACTAATTTAGATAAGGTTTTTCAAGTAATAGTAAAATCAGCTATATTTGAGTTCTTATACAAACCTAAGATTTCAACTAAAATAATTATTAAGGAATACCTTGATGCATCAAATTTCTTTTTAGAAAATGGCCAAACAAAATATTTGAATGCTATATTAGATAAAATAGCAAAAAAAATAAGAACTACCAATGCATGAATTTGAATTAATAAAAAATTATTTTCAAAAACTTTCTAAAAAATCACCAAGTTCTCTAAATTTAAATGATGATGTTTTTTTTGATAAAAAAAATAGATTAGTAGTTTCTGTTGATACATATATTGAGGGTAATCATTTTATAGATTTTAAAAAACCTGATCTAGTTATTAAAAAAATAATTAGATCATCAATATCAGATCTTATTTGCAAAGGTGTTAAACCAAAATATTATTTTATTTCAGGATCGGGTAATAAAAAAAGTTTTTCTAAATCTAATTTATCAAAAATTAGTAAATCACTCAATCAAGAACAAAATAAATATAAGATATTTTTAAGTGGTGGAGATACTGTTTTTTCAAACAAGTTAAGTTTTACAGTTACCTCAATTGGTTACTCTAATAATATCATTTATAGGAACAAAGCTAAAATTAATGATGATATTTACGTCTCTGGAAATTTAGGAGATAGTTATTTGGGTTTATTAGTTTTAAAAAATAAACTTAAACTTAATCACCGATTAAAAAAATATTTTACTAATCAATATTTTATGCCAAATATTCAATTAAAATTAACAGAACAAATCAAGAAATTTGCCAATACCTCAATTGATATCTCCGATGGACTATTAGCAGACCTTGATAAAATGATTAATAATCAAAAGTTGTCTTACAAACTTTTTTTAGATGACATTCCAATTTCAAATAATCTTAAAAAAATACTTGATCTTAAAAAACTATCCAAGATTAACTATATTTCCAATGGAGATGATTACCAGGTATTATTTACAGCCTCTAAAAATAAGACGAGAATCATAAAAAAAATAGCATCTAATTATAGAGTTAAGATTACAAAAATTGGTTCAATCCAAAGCCATGTTGAAAAACCATACATTATTGATGATAAAAACGTAAAAATTACCCTTAAAAACAAAGGTTATTTTCATAAGTTTTAAAAAGTTAAATATTGCCTTTTATTGCTTTTTTTGTATTGTCCGGACTTTAAACAATAAAATTTTTAACAACCAAACAACTAAAAAGGCATCATGAACTCACTTATAGAAACAATATTACTTTACACCATAGTAGCAGGATCACTTGCAATTGTTTATGGTTTTTTTACTGGTTTAAATATTCTTAATTCAAGTGTAGGGAATGCAAAAATGCAAGAAATTGCATCTGCAATCCAAATTGGTGCTAAAGCTTACCTAACAAGACAATATAAAACAATAGCCGTGGTTGGAGTTGTTGTTTTAGTTATTATTTGTTGGGTGTTTAGTCCTTTAGTTGGTCTTGGTTACTTTATTGGTGCAACATTATCTGGTATAGCTGGTTATGTTGGAATGTTAGTTTCAGTTCAAGCTAACGTTAGAACAGCAGAAGCTTCAAGAAAAGGATTGGCTAGCGGACTTGCTGTTGCTTTTAAATCTGGCGCTGTAACTGGAATGCTTGTTGCTGGTTTAGCTCTTTTAGCTATAGCAGTTTATTATTATATTTTGTTAAGAATGGGAATTGATGATAGGGAAGTTGTTAATGCATTAGTTGCATTAGGCTTTGGTGCTTCTTTGATTTCAATTTTTGCAAGATTAGGTGGTGGAATTTTTACAAAAGGTGCTGATGTTGGTGCTGATCTAGTAGGTAAGGTCGAAGCGGGAATACCCGAGGACGACCCTAGAAACCCAGCGGTAATAGCTGACAATGTTGGTGACAATGTTGGTGACTGTGCTGGTATGGCCGCAGATTTATTTGAAACTTACGCAGTGACTATTGTTGCAACAATGGTTTTATCTTCGATATTTTTTGTAGGTGATATGAATATGATGATCTACCCTTTAACAATTGGTGGTGCGTGTATTTTAACGTCAATTTTAGGAACCTTCTTTGTTAAGCTTGGAAAAAGTAAGAATGTTATGAACGCTTTATATAAAGGATTTGTTGTTTCTGCTGTTTCTTCATTAGCAATTTTATATCCAGTAACTGATTATGTAATTGGTTTTGCAAGCGAGTATACCGTTAATGGTAAAAGCTTTACAGGCATGAGCTTATATTACTGTGGCATAATTGGTTTAGTTATTACTGGTTTATTAATTTGGATCACTGAATACTATACTGGAACTGAGTACAGACCAGTGAGAAGTATAGCAAAATCATCAACAACTGGACATGGAACAAATGTTATTCAAGGATTAGCTGTTTCTATGGAAGCTACAGCAATACCAGCATTGATTATTGTTGCTGGAATTTTAGCTACAAACTCAATAGCCGGTCTTTATGGTATTGCAATTTCTGTTACTACAATGTTAGCTTTAGCGGGAATGGTTGTAGCGCTTGATGCATACGGTCCAGTTACTGATAATGCTGGTGGTATTGCTGAAATGGCTAAATTACCAAACAGCGTTAGAAAAACTACTGATGCTTTAGATGCCGTAGGTAACACTACAAAAGCTGTAACTAAAGGTTACGCTATTGGTTCTGCTGGTTTAGGTGCGTTGGTTTTATTTGCTGCATACGTTGAAGATATTAAACATTTTTCTGGCACGGCTGGATCTAAATTAGAAGGGATAGTTGTTACTTTCGACCTAACCAATCCTTATGTCGTAGTTGGTTTATTAATTGGTGGAATGCTTCCATACTTATTTGGATCAATGGGAATGCAAGCTGTTGGGAGAGCAGGTGGTGCCGTTGTTGTGGAAGTTAGAAGACAATTTAAAAAATTTCCAGGGATTATGAAGGGAACACAAAAACCTGATTATGCAAAACTTGTTGATTTATTAACTCAAGCTGCAATCAAGGAAATGATTATACCTTCTTTATTGCCGGTCTTATCTCCTATTGTTTTATACTTTGTTATTCTTTCAATAGGTGGACAAGCAGAAGCTTTAGCTTCTGTTGGTGCTATGTTGTTAGGTGTAATTGTTACAGGACTATTTGTTGCTGTTTCAATGACTGCTGGTGGTGGAGCATGGGATAATGCTAAAAAATATATTGAAGACGGTCATCATGGTGGAAAAGGTTCTGAAGCACACAAAGCTGCAGTTACTGGAGACACTGTTGGAGATCCTTACAAAGATACAGCTGGTCCTGCGGTTAACCCAATGATCAAAATTACAAATATTGTAGCTTTATTACTATTGGCTGTTATAGCGGGCTAAAAATTTTTATTTCCTTTTTCTTTTTCCTAAAGGGTCATTAATTTTTTGCCTCATACTTGAAAGAAAATCATATATGAATGTATTTTTCTTATGTTGATTTTCTGTAGTCTGTTCTGTAAATTTTATATCTTTCATATCATCTAGATCTAGAAATTCTTTTTTTTCTAATATACCCATACTATTAATTTCTAAAATTAACACATTATTTAGAATAATTTTTTCTTTACCAAATCCTATTAGAGATGAAGGATCAGTTTTTCTTTCAATATAAATCCAGAGGTCATTATCAAAAATACTTTTGGATGAAGGGGAACCCAACAATTTTAATATATCATTTTTATTTGATTGATTCACAGTAAGTTTTTCTTGTTTTTTATTTAAAAAATGAACACCGTGGTGTTTTGTTACCTTTTTAAGACTACAAGCAGAAAAAAATAATGCTATTAATAATAATATAAATAAATTTTTCATGAATAATGATTATATAAATATTTACAATAATTTAGTTAAATTAACTAGAAATAAAGAATTATATCAAGATTTTGAAAATCAAGACACATTTTCAGATAGATTGATTTTTCTTCTTCTCCATTTTGCTTTTTTTTTAAAAATTTATAAAGAAAATAACGATAAAAAGCTCTTACAGGAAATATATGATTATATTTTTAGACAAGTTGAGTTGAGTATTAGAGAAATTGGCTATGGTGACCAATCAATAAATAAAAAAATGAAAGATTATTTAAATTTATTTTATGGGATGATAGATAAAATTCATGATTGGGATGGTTTAACAAAAGAATCTAGAATCTCTCTTTTAGAGGGTTTTTTAGATAACGCTAAAAATACTCAATATTTAGAAGATTATTTTGGAAAATATCACTTAAATTTAAAAAATAATACTTTAACTTCTCATATAAAAGGTGTAATTAAACAATAATTTTATTATGGCTGTACCAAAACGTAAACAATCCCCGTCAAGAACTGGAATGAGAAGAGCTCAAAATATGAAGTTCAAATCTACAAATATTGTTGAGGATAAAAAATCCGGTGAATACAGGCTGCCTCATCATTTGGATCTTAAAACTGGTATCTACAGAGGTAGACAAGTTTTAGACCCTAAGGAATAATAAACTCAATCTTATAAATGAACAAAATAATAAAAATTGCAGTCGATGCAATGGGCGGTGATGGTTCGCCGAAAAAAGTCGTTGATGGTATTATTCATCATTTTATGGATAATAAAAATTCATTTTATCAAATCTTTGGTGATAAGGACAAAATTATTCCTCATATTAATAGTAATTTATTAAATTCTTCTTTTGAAGTAATTCATACAAAGGATATTGTTAAGGGCACTGATAGCCCATTAGAGGGTGCTAAGCGTGGAAAAAACACAAGTATGTGGCTTGCAATCCAAAATGTTAAAGAAAAAAAATCAGACGTAGTAATATCAGCAGGTAACACCGGAGCTTTGCTAGTGATTTCTAAGCTTAATCTTAAAATGATTGAAAATATAGACAAACCAGCTTTATCAGCATTATGGCCAAATAAAAAAGGGATGAGTGTTGTTTTAGATTTAGGAGCTAACATTGAGTGTAGTCCAAAAAATTTAATTGATTTTTCAATAATGGGTTCTTCATTATTTAAGTCACTGTATCCAGAGGATAATGCAAAAGTTGCCCTATTAAATATAGGATCTGAGGAGTTTAAAGGCAATGAAGTGATTAAAGAAACATATCAGCAATTAAATATCAGAGATAACCACGACTTTGAATTTAAGGGCTATATAGAGGGCAATCAATTAATGAATGGAGATGTAAATGTTATAGTTGCAGATGGTTTCACTGGTAATGTTGCATTAAAAACTGCCGAAGGAACAGCAAATTTTATTACAGGAGAACTTAAAAAAACCATGACTGGCAATTTAATTGGTAAAATTTCATCCTTATTAAATATTTCTAGTTTAAAGAAATTTAAAGCAAAATTTGATCCAAGATTATATAATGGCGCTATATTTATTGGTCTAGACTCGCCAGTAATAAAAAGCCATGGGGGAACTGACTATATTGGCTTTTCTAATTCTTTGAGTGTTTGCTCTAGAATCGTAAGTGGTAATTTAATTGAAAAAATTAGAAATAATATAAACTAATGCCTAGAATTAATTTAACTAAAAAAGACTTAATAAACTCAGTTTATATGCAAATTGGTTTTTCGAAAAATATATCGGAAAATTTAATAGATGATTTTTTTTATATGTTAACTGTAAATTTAAAAATTGAAAAAAAATTGAAATTATCAAAGTTTGGTACTTTTTCCATACGTTCAAAAAAAAGCAGAATTGGTAGAAACCCCAAAACTAAAGAAGAAAAAACCATATCAGACAGAGATGTAGTCTTATTTAAAGCTTCTAAAGAATTTAAAGATTTAGTAAATTCTAAGAATGATTCATAAAAGTAATAAAGCTTATAAGTCCATAGGTGAGGTTGCAAAAATTCTTGACCTTGTTAATAAAAAAAAAGGTACATTAAATACTCACACCATTCGTTTTTGGGAAAAAGAATTTAAGCAAATTAAGCCAAATATCTTAAACGGTAATAGACGATACTATAATAACGATACAATTGAGGTGTTAAAGAAAGTTAAATATCTCCTCAAAGATCAAGGAATGACAATTAATGGTGCAAAAAAAGTTCTTAATTCTGATAAATCTTTAAAACTTGACGAATTACCAAATAATTCTATAAATGCTGACTATAATATAAAAATTAAACTTAAGAAGATTTCTAATTTAATAAAACAGATAAAAAATTTAAAATAATATGGCAAAAAAAACGCACGTTAAAGTTAGACTAGTACCAGAAGCTAAACCTGACAGCCCATATTTTTATTATGTTAAAAAACCAGCTGGTGGAGAAAAAGCTAAAGTTAAATTATCAGCAAAAAAGTATAATCCCGCTACAAGAAAACATGAAATGTTTGTAGAGAAGAAGTTACCTCCACATAGTAAATAATATTACTTTTTTTTAAAGTTTCTTTTTTCATAATCAATAAAAGACCAAATCATATTTTTCCATATTCTATTTGTAATCTTTGGGTCTATATTTAATTGTATTGATTTTTTATTAATCTTCTTAAGTATGAAATTTATTCTTTTTTGATCAATTATCTCTTTTTTATGTATTTTTACTTTTAAAACTTCATTTACCAAATTAGATCTTTTTTTTATTAATTTAAGCAATTCATTATCAAGCTTATCTAGCTTAATTCTTGTAACTAATAATTTTTTTTTATTTATTGGCGACATTTAATCAATTGGTTAATAATATAATTATTATAAGTATAATTTATGTTTGTAAATAGCGACAACTATATAAAATATTTAAAATTTTGGTTAATAACTTTATTTTTATTAATCATTCTTATGATTGCTGTTGGTGGCCTTACTAGACTTACTGATTCAGGATTATCTATCACAGCTTGGGAACTTTTCACTGGAATACTACCGCCTTTAAATAATAATGAGTGGAATTTTTATTTCTCAGAATACAAAAAAATTCCTGAATATCAAAATATCAATTATGGTATGAATTTGGAAGAGTTTAAGGTAATTTTTTATTGGGAATATGCACATAGATTATTAGCAAGATTTGTAGGTTTATTCACATTAGTTCCTCTAATTATTTTTAGCTTAAAATTTACATATACTAAGTATTACTCAAATAAATATTACTGGATTTTTTTTCTTGTATGTCTTCAAGGATTTATTGGATGGTATATGGTTTCAAGTGGATTAATTGAAAATAATGATGTTAGCCATTTCAGACTAAGCATACATTTATCTTTAGCTTTATTTATTTTATGTTTAATTTTTTGGTTTATTTTGAATATTTTTAATATTGAAAAATTTCATCAAAAACTTTCAAATCTTTTATTATTATTCATACTTAAATTAATTATTTTACAAATTATATTAGGTGCTTTTTTATCAGGCTTAGATGGAGGACTTATTTACAATTCATGGCCTGATATGAATGGGAGTTTTTTTCCAAACGATGTAGAACTTGAAGGTATAGTAAATACAGAACTATTTAGTAATGCTTCTATAATCCAATTTTTACATAGATTTACAGCTTATTTACTTTTATTCTTTATTGTAATTTTAAATTATTTTTTTATAAAAAATAAACTCAATATCAAAAATATTATATTTTTTGATATTGCTATATTAGTTCAGGTTTTTTTAGGGATTGTAACTTTGCTTTCTGGTGTAGAGATTAAATATGCATCACTACACCAGCTTGGATCAATTTTTGTTTTGACTAGTTATATTATAATTTTATATAAAAATTCTAACCGACGGCTTTAGCTTTATTAATATCTTCAACATTATCTGAAGTTTTCAGAAGTGCTTGTTCTAAGTCTTCAATAATGTCATCTATGTGCTCTATACCAATAGATAGTCTTACGTAGCCAGGTGTAACACCAGCTGCTAACAACTCTTTTTCATTTAATTGACTATGAGTAGTTGTTGCTGGATGAATTGCTAAACTTTTTGCATCACCAATATTAGCTACATGATAAAACATTTTTAAAGCTTCTATGAATTTTTTACCTGCTTCAATTCCACCTTTTAGCTCTATTCCAACTAAACCGCCATTTCCACCTTTAAGATATCTCTTAGCTCTATTTCCAATTTCTCCATCATATTTAGTTGGATAGATTACTCTAGCAACGTTTTCATGATTAGATAAATATTTAACAGTCTTTTCTGCATTTGAACAATGTTGCTTCATTCTTAATGCTACAGTTTCAAGTCCCTGTATAATTCCAAATGCATTATCAGGAGCCAAAGCTGCACCAAGATCTCTTAAAAGAGTAACTCTTGCTTTAACTACAAAGGATACATTTGCTCCAGTTAATTCAGGCACTGCTTTACCCCAAACTACACCACCGTAACTTGCGTCTGGTTCGTTAAACAATGGTTGTCTTTTAGGATTTGCGGTCCAATCAAAATTACCACCATCCACTAAAGCTCCACCTACAACTGTACCATGACCACCAATATATTTTGTAAGAGAATAAACGACTACGGCTGCTCCATGCTCTATGGGCTTACAAATAATAGGAGAGGCTGTATTATCTACTATTAGGGGTATGTTGTATTTTCTTCCTATATCAGAGACTTCCTTAATAGGAAAAACTCTTAAATAAGGATTAGGCAAAGTTTCTCCATAAAAAGCTCTAGTTTTATCATCAATTGCTTTTTCAAAGTTTTTTGGATCGGTTGGATCTGCATACCTAACTTCAATTCCAAGTTTACTTAAAGTATGTGTAAATAAAGAAACAGTTCCTCCATAAAGGTCAGTTGAACTAACAATGTTATCTCCAGCTTGAGCAACATTCAAAATTGCAAATGTTGAAGCTGTTTGTCCTGATGATACTGTTAAGCTAGCTAACCCTCCCTCCAATGCAGCAAGTCTTTTTTCAAGTGCATCATTAGTTGGATTCATGATTCTTGTGTAGATATTTCCGAACTCTTTTAATGCAAATAAGTTTGCAGCATGCTCGGTACTATCAAACAAATAAGATGTTGTTCTATAAATTGGAACAGCTACAGCTTTTGTTGTTAGATCACTTCTATAATCACCACCATGTATGGCTATGGTCTCAGGGTTTTGTCTTTTTGTGCTCATCTTGATTCTCCTTTTTAGTACTTCTGCTAAATGCAAGGCGTACAATACAGTTCAAATGCGCCTACCGATAATGTGGGTAAAAAATCCTTTTTAGCATATATTAGCCTGCAATAGGAACAAATCGGCATTATTAAAATAACATTAATAGGGACTATTGCAAGCTAAATATAAAATTGACTTTATATCTAATAATAGTATTAATCCTCGCACAATGACAAAATTTCTAAAACAAAGTGAATTAACTAGCAACTGGTTTGAAATAGACGCAAAAAATGCTGTAGTTGGAAGACTGGCATCTATAATAGCAATGATTGTTAGAGGAAAAAATAAAACTACTTTTACACCACATATGGATGATGGTGATTTTGTTGTGGTTAAGAATGTTGAACAAGCAAAATTCACTGGAAAAAAATTTAAAGATAAAAAATATTATAGACACACTGGCCACCCTGGAGGAATTAAAGAAATAACTCCTGAAAAATTACTAGAAAAAAATAAACCTGGTGAATCATTAAAATTAGCAGTTAAAAGAATGTTACCTGGCGGAGTACTTGGCAGAAAACAATTAACTAAAGTAAAAATTTATGCTGGTGAAGATCATCCTCATGCAGCACAAAACCCTAAACTTTTAGACTTAGGTAAATTAAACAGTAAAAATTTAATAAGAAATTAATATGGAAACAGCAGTCGCACCAACTAAAGTTGCTCCAAAAAAACCTAAAATAAAACTTGATTTTAAAGATAGCAAGTATGCAACGGGTAGAAGAAAAAAATCTATTGCAAAAATTTGGGTAAAAAAAGGTACTGGTAAAATTTATGTAAATGGCAGAACTATGGATGATTACTTCACTAGCGGCAGTCATAAAATGCAAATTACAAGACCATTTGAAATTATAAACCAAGCAACTGATTATGATGTTAGATGTAGTGTTGCAGGTGGTGGACACACAGGTCAAGCAGGTGCAATGGTTCATGGTATTGCTAAAGCCCTAATCTTATTTGATTCGGAGAATAGAGCAGTTCTTAAGACTGAAAAACTGAATACCAGAGACTCTAGATCAGTTGAGAGAAAAAAACCTGGTCGTAGAAAAGCTAGAAGAAGCTTCCAATTTTCGAAAAGATAATTCTTTTTTAACTCTAAACTGCTATAATAAAAAAATGCGTAAGCTTAATGTTTTAGTTGCTGGATCAACTGGTTATATCGGCGTTCAATTAATTAAACTATTAGTTAAACACAATGATATTAAGATTAAATATCTTTGTGGAAACTCATCAGTTGGAAAAAATATTTCCAGTTATGAGAAATCATTAAGTTCAAAAAAATTACCAAAAATAGTTAAATACAATAAATCTTTTTTAAAGAATATAGATTTGATTTTCACGGCACTTCCTAATGGAGAGGCGCAAGATATTTCAAATCATTTACTAAAGCACAATGTGTTAATTGATTTAGCTGCTGATTTTAGACTTAATAAAGCATCTGATTATTTAAAATGGTACAAACAAAAACATAAATCAGTTAAAAATATTAAAAAGTCAATTTATTCATTACCAGAAATTAATAAAGATAAAGTAAAAAAATTCAATATTATTGGATGTCCGGGGTGCTATCCAACATCAATACTTTTACCCCTTATCCCTCTAGTTAAGAAAAACTTAATAAAAACAGATAACGTAATTATAGATTCTAAATCTGGATATTCTGGAGCGGGTAGAGGAGTTCATAATAAATATAAAGATAAAAACCTTTATGAGTCTTTAAGCGCTTATGGAGTTGGTTTCCATAGACACAACTCTGAAATTCAACAAGAAATTGATAATTATACTAAAAATAAATTTTCTTTTACTTTTACACCTCATCTAACACCTATGTTCAGAGGAATATTAAGTACAATTTATCTAGTTCTTAATAAAGGTGTAAACATTAATAAATTAGAAAAAACTTTAAATGCTGAATATTCCAAAAGTAGATTCGTTAAAATTTTAAAAACAAATTCACTGATAAGTACAAATGATGTTATTAACACAAATAATTGCTCTATAGCAATCTGCAAAACTAAGTATAAAAATAGAGTTATTATTTTATCTGCTATTGATAATTTAATTAAAGGTGGTGCTGGTCAAGCTATACAAAATATGAATATTAAATATGGTTTTAATGAAACAAAAGGATTAAAATGAAATATTTTCTCCTATCGCTAATTCTGATTTTATCAGCTTGTTCTTTGGATAAAAAATCGGTTTATTGGAATGAAGATCCTTTAAAAAAATCTGTAGAAAATACAAAATTATCTAAAATATTACAAAAAACTTCTGATTTAAAAAAAATGACATTTGAAGAATTTAGTATTTTCCTTAAAGATTATTCTGATAAGGCAGGCTACCCTGACATCAATAATTAAATGAAAAATATAATAAACATTGCTGTAGTAGGATTAGGTCAAGTCGGTATTTTCTTGTTAAATGAGCTTAATACTAAAAAAAAAGATATAGAGCTTAAAACTGGAAAAAAAATTAATGTGGTGGCTATTTCTGCAAGAAGTATTGTTAAAAAAAGAAGGTTTAAAGTTAATAAAAAAATTTTTTACAGTAACCCACTAGAAATTTTTAATAAAACTAAAATAGATATTTTATTTGAAGCTATTGGCTTATCTGATGGCATATCAAAAAAGGTTGTTGAAACTGCCTTAAAAAAAAAGATACATGTAATTACTCCTAATAAGGCACTTATCTCCAAACATGGTGACTACTTGGCAAAATTAGCTGAGGATAATCAGGTTAACTTAGAATTTGAAGCATCAGTTGCTGGGGGAATTCCAATACTAAGAACTATCAAAGAAGGTCTTGCAACCAACAAAATTTCTAAAGTTTATGGAATTTTAAATGGTACATCTAACTACATTCTTTCAGAAATGGAAAGCTCTAGTGATAGTTTTGCCAATGTATTAAAGAAAGCTCAAAAATTTGGCTATGCTGAACCAGGAAATCCAAAATTAGACTTAAATGGCTCTGATGCTTTTGCAAAAGTAAGAATTTTATCTGCTCTTGCATTTAATACTAAAATTTCAAAACACAAATGCTTAATGGAAGGTATTGAAAAAATTGAATTGAAAGACATAGAGATAGCAAATCAATTAAATTTACGTATTAAGTTACTAGGCATTTCTGAACTTATTAACAATCAGCTTTTTGAAACAGTTCATCCGTGTTTAGTTAATAAAAATTCTTACATAGGTAATGTTGGTGGAGTTATGAATGCAGTTATTCTTGAAGGAAAACCAGTGGGTGAAAGTATATTACAAGGCGAGGGAGCAGGACCCGGACCTACATCGTCATCATTATTGTCAGATTTGCTCTCAATTTTAAGAGGCAATATTAAAAAACCTTTTGGTATTCCAAGTAATAAACGTCAATCTATCAAATGTTATAATGTTGATAATTATGTGAATTCTCTATATTTGAGATTTGAGGTTAAAGATAAACCTGGTGTTTTATCTACAATCACTAACAGATTAGCTAAATATAAAATTTCAGTAAAAAGATTAATTCAAACACCTGATAAAAAAAACAAAAAAGCTACTATTGTTATTATTACACATAAAACTTATGAACTTAACTCTAAGAATTGTCTTTCTATTTTCAAAAAAGATAAAAACATTCTTAAATACCCTACGTTGATTAGAATCTACAATTAATGGATATATATTTAAAACTTTTTGAGGTTTTATTTCCTGTCTTTTTTGTTGTTGGTATTGGTTATTATTTAGGAAAAAATAATCCAAAAATTGACACTGCTTTCATAACTACTTTTGCTGCGAATATTGGAACACCAGCAATGATTATATACGCATTAACATCAACTAGTCTCTCTTTTGAGATATTTAAAGATTATTTTTGGTACTATCTAATTGCAATTGCAGCCTTTACAATTATTGGAATTGTTTTTTTATTCTTCTTAAAAACTAAAGATATTGTTCGTGAGCTTCCACCTTTTATTATGCCAAATACTGGAAATATGGGGTTACCTATATGCTTGTTTGCTTATGGATCTCAAGGCCTAGGTGTTGCCGCTGCTATTTCAGCTTTAATAGTTTTATGTCACTTTACATTAGGTATTTTTCTTGCAGACAGAAAATTTAATATTAATGTCATTCTTAAAAACCCTCCCTTTTATGCAATTATAATTTCAGTAATTTTTTTGTATTTCAGAATAGAGATCCCCGTCTTTGTAGAAAATACAACCTTTCTACTAATGTATGCTACAATTTTTTTAATATTAATGTCTTTAGGAATTGCTCTTACTCGTTTTAAGGTTTTTTCATTTAAAAAAGCATTTATCTCATCGATAGGGAGAGTAATTCTTGGCCCGATAATTGGTCTTTCAATAATAAAATATTTTAACCTTTCTGGTTTTGCTGCTGGTGTTTTGCTTATTCAGTGTTCAATGCCTAGTGCTGTTTTAAATTATCTTGTAGCTTCAATTTACTCTCCAAAAAAGATTGTAGATAGTGTTGCAAGTACAATTGTCGTTTCTACAATAATGTCTTTTGCTACTATTCCTGTAGTCGTATTCTTTGCTTTAAAGTACTTTAATTAAACTGTATCTATTGGCTTATGAAAGCCATCACATTTAACCTTTTAGCGTGGGTAATGCTTCCAATTATGGATGGCTTTGCTAAATATTTAAGTGCTGATATGCCAGTTTTACAGATCACATGGGCTAGGTATTTTTTTACAGTGGTATTCACACTTCCAATAATGTTCTTATTTTATAGAAAGCAACTTGTTTGGACAGATAAGCCTAAATTGCAGTTAATAAGAGGACTTATATTGCTTTGTGCAAATATTTGTTTCTTCTACGCTATATCTGTTATCTCTTTAGCTAAAGCTTTAACATTAGCATTCGTTGCTCCTTTAATTGTTACAGCTTTTTCTCCTATATTGCTGGGTGAGAAGGTGGGCGTTAGAAGATGGACAGCTGTGATTATCGGTTTTATAGGTTCCTTAGTGGTTATAAGACCTGGTTTTGTAGAACTTAATCTGGCTAGTTTTGCAGCTCTAGGAACTGGTGTGATGTACGGCTTTTATTTAATAATTACTCGTAAATTAAGCACCTCAGATAATCCATTATTAACTTTATTATTAACTGGATTGGTTGGATTGCTTGCTGTCTCAGGTTTGATGCCTTTTGTATGGGTTAATCCGAGCCTTTCACAGTGGTCTATGATGGCCTCTATAGGCGTTTTTGCCTGCATTGGACACTTATTCCTTATATTATCACTTAAATATGCTGATGCCTCTAAATTAGCCCCATTCAGCTATTTCGAGATCATAACAAACATTGTTATAGGTTATTACTTCTTTAGTGATTTTCCTGACAATTGGACGTTTCTAGGATTGTTTATTATAGTAATAAGTGGAATTTATATTTCTAGAAGAGAAATTTATATTAAATCTTCCTAATTTAGGTATTAATTATTTACTAATAATTGATATAATACATTAATATTATCTATTAAGTAACTGTAATTATTAGATTTTATTATAATTAAAAATATGTCTAATTTACGTTAGATAATCAAATAATTTAAGGTATTAAAAAGAATAAAAGTTCAGATTATCCAGTTAAACGTTTATGAATGAATGATTAATTATTATAGAGCTTAATAAAGTTTAAATAAGCATTGGTATTCAATAGTTATTTTATATTACAACTTATTCTTTGAATTTAATTTAATATTTAAGGGTAGGATAGGGGTCAAAAAAACCCTTTAAAATGGTCTTTTTTAACCTTTCTAGAAACGTTGCTATTGTTGACAAGTAGAGCAATGCAGTATGAGAATATGCCCTTTAAACGTCCATAGAGCACCTTATTTTAAGCAAAAGCCCATATGCAGTACAACTTCAAGGATACATTATACAAATTAGACTAAAATATGACTAAATAACAAAAAAGGATTTAATACCAATACTTATAGGGCATTTATTAGGTAAAAAACCTTATTTTACGTAGACCTTCTCGGATCTCAATAATCGCCTTTTTTTCTTGATTCCACCTTTTCCAGAGTATCCACCGAGGCTTCCATCTGATCTGATCACCCGATGACAGGGTATTTTAGGGGGATAGGGGTTTTTACCCACTGCATTAGCTACAGCCCTAAAAGCCTTAGGTTTTCCAATGGCTTTAGCAACTTCAAGGTAGGTTTTAACTTTACCCTTTGGTATTTTCTTCAAGTAATTCCAGACTTTTAGCTGAAACTTAGTCCCCTTTAAGTTCATAGAGTTCAAATCCAGTGTTATTGGCTATTTTATCATATAATTTCTTGGCATTTTTATTGGAAGAGTGGGTGATCCAACGAATTCCATTCCAATTATTGGCTTTAGATAAGAATTTTAGATGACTAATGAGTTTTTGAGCTATTTTTTGACCTCTAAATTCTGGCTCTACAAACAAATCGTCTAGAAAACCAATATATTGGCCTTTAATTGGTCTTGGCATTGTTCTATAATGAGCAATTCCAACGATTTTACCATCTGATTCAAAGCAAATACCATTAACAATATGATTTTCATCATGAATCCAACCCCAAAGAGTGTCTAAAATTCCTGTATTCATTGGGACTTTGTAGAAATCGGCATAACCATTGTATAATTTAGCCCAATTTTCCTTATCTTTTTGCTCTAATTTTCTAATCATAAACTTTAATAATACGTATTAAATTATTGAAATATTTGCATTTTATTTAGTTAATCATCTTTATAACTGGCACCAGCAGCGGCACCAAAAATTATAACTATAACCCATAGAATTATTGCTAATACAGCGTAAAGCCCCACATAAAAGCTAAAAGGGTTAATCCATTTGCCAAACATTCCTACTGAGTTAAATACCCAAAATATTTGACTAATAAATGGCATAAAAAAAGTGATTAAAGCAGCTAGAAAACCTTTTATAATGTAAGCAAAATATATTGTGTAAATGTGTAACGCTAGTCCAAGTAATTTTATTAATAAGAAAGCTAATCCAGTTATACCAGCACTCATTCCAAAAAATACTCGTCTTAAGAATCCAAACATATACTCAGATTATCATTTTTATTATCTATTGACATCTAAATCACTATGATATATTACTAACGATAATTAATGGTTATCAATAGTAATAGATATGAATGATATAATAACAAACATAAAGGCTTTACAAGAAGAAACATTATTAAACCTACAAAGCTCTAAGGCTAATAATACTGTAAGAGCTTATAAATCAGACTTCAATGATTTTGGAATATTCTGCGCACAAAATGGATTTAAGTCACTACCATCTGAACCAAAGATAGTTTCTTTATATTTAACTCATTTATCTTCAAAAGATGCTAAAATGAGCACTTTAAAGCGTAGGCTGGTATCAATAGGTGTTATCCACAAGTTAAAAGGCCATTATTTAGATACTAAACATCCTGCAATTATTGAAAATATTATGGGTATTAAAAGAAGAAAAGGTAGCATTCAAAAAGGTAAAAAACCTATATTAATCAATAGTTTAAAAAAAATAATTAATGTTATAGATCAACAAGATAAAGAAGAAATTAAGAAATTAAGAGATAGGTCTATAATCCTAATTGGCTTTTCAGGTGGATTTAGAAGAAATGAGATAGTCTCGCTAGACTATGATGATCTAGATTTCGTTCCAGAAGGCTTAAAAATCAATCTTAGAAGGTCTAAAACAGACCAATTTGGTGAAGGTTTTACGAAAGCTCTACCCTACTTTGATAATGCTCAATACTGCCCGGTAGTTTCATTGGAAAATTTGATTAAAGTATCAAAAATTAACTCAGGTTCCTTATTTAGAAGATTTTCAAAAGGTTCCAAATTGTCAGAACATAGATTAACAGATCAAACTGTAGCTATACTGATCAAGGAATACTTAGAATTAGCAGGTATAGATAGTAAGAATTATTCTGGTCATAGTCTAAGATCAGGATTCGCAACTTCCGCAGCTGAATCGGGAGCTGAAGAGAGAAGTATAATGGCTATGACAGGTCATAAGTCAAAAGAGATGGTGAGACGGTATATTAAAGAAGCAAATTTATTTAAAAATAATGCCCTTAACAAAATAAAAATACAATAAATCTTATTTTAAAAAATTGATAATTTTATCAAATTCGTTTATTTTTTTTACACCTCTCAATATACATTTTTCATAGACATCTTCTACAAGAAGATCTTTAAAACCACCTTCTTTAAAAATGAAATCACCATTTAAATTTGGTGGTAGTGTGGCATAATAATTTTCCTTATGATTCTCAAACCAATTAGTTAAAAGTACTAATGTCGGATGTTTGTATGCTGATAAAACCCACATTGATCCAGAATCAGTTCCCAAAGATAACTTGGTACCTAGGGAAATCTTTATTTGGGTAAAAAAATCTAAATTAGTTAAGTTGTGATAGTAAGTAGAGTTACTCGATAATTTTGGCTCATTTATATAGCCCAAATGATAAACATGAATTTTGTTTTCAACAAATTTATTTACAAGATTAATCCACCATTCATTATCAGGGTTGCGATTTTTGCTTCTTCCATAACCGGCAAAAGGCCAAATTGAAATAGATTCTGATAATGTAAAATTTAAATCATTATCTTTTTTATAGTATGTATAAGAGCCTTTTTTTTGCGGTGTATCAAATCCTACATCAAACCACTTACTTAAAAGAGGATACCCTTCTCCATTTTGTAGATTTTGATTTAAATCATTTATGCCTGACATGAGTGCATTTTCCTCTATACAAGATCTTGAGTTGTACCAGTCAATACGGTCGGGATGCTTCCTATCAAGAATTTTCT
This sequence comes from uncultured Candidatus Pelagibacter sp., assembly GCA_905620495.1. GTDB lineage: Bacteria > Pseudomonadota > Alphaproteobacteria > Pelagibacterales > Pelagibacteraceae > Pelagibacter. The sequence continues at coordinate 63,367 of CAJQTK010000017.1, forward strand.
TATTGATATGGTCAATTTTGGTGGTCACGATATCGCATTTTGAGGCTAAATCGTAGTCTGCTTCATTAAAAGAGCTCCATTCACCAGATATAATAATTTTATCAATTAGTGGGTGATTAAAAAATAATGGCGCACAATAAGATATCTTTTTATGAATTATAAAGTTTACATAAATATCTTTATGTTTATTTTTGTAATAATTTAACTGAGGTAGACTCATTATCAAGTCACCAATTAAACTGAAAGCTGTGCCCCAAATTTTATACATTTTAATAAAAGGATAAGAAAAAATACTATTTAATTAATGAATATAAATCAATAAAAAATTGATAGAATGAAATTTAGATATTACTTTCAAGAAATTCATTTGGTTTAAATAATTGACCAGATATATTTCATCTTGAGTTGCCTCCTTAGA
>CAJQTK010000018.1 GCA_905620495.1 uncultured Candidatus Pelagibacter sp.
TCTTGTTTATGTCATAAACAAACGCCATTCCACCTGTCATTCCGGCTCCAAAATTATCTCCTACATCACCCAAAACTACAACAGTACCACCAGTCATGTATTCGCAAGCATTTGAACCACAACCTTCAATAACTGAAATTGATCCTGAATTTCTTACAGCATATCTTTCTCCAGCCTGGCCAGCTGCAAAAAGCTTTCCAGATGTTGCACCATATAAAACTGTATTTCCGATTATTGTATTTTCATGTGAGGTTAAATTACTTTCATCTGGTAACTTAATTACCACTGTCGCACCTGACAATCCTTTACCGACATAGTCATTAGCATCACCTTTTAAAATAAGCTTTAACCCTTTTATTCCAAACGCTCCAAAAGACTGGCCAGCCGAACCTTTAAATTTTAAAGATAAAAAATCATTCTCTAGTTTTTCAGATCCATACTTTTCAAAAAGATGATTAGAAATCCTTGTGCCAACAGTTCTGTGAGTATTTTTAATAATATATTCTTTTTCAATAATTTTTACTTTTCCTATTTGATCTTTAATTTCAGGTAAAATTTCTTGATCTAAAGTATCTGGAACAGAGTTTATTTCTGGGACAGTGCAATATCTTGTGTTTTCTCCAGAATCTGCTTGAACAAATAAAGGATTTAAATCTAAATCATCTAAGTTTGATGACGCTTTACTTACTTGTCTTAACAGATCAGTTCTACCAATTATCTCATTAAGAGATTTAAAACCTATCTGTGCTAAAATTTCCCTTACCTCTTCAGCAATAAATTTAAATAAATTAACTACTTTTTCTGGTGTACCAGAAAATTTTTCTCTTAATTTCTCATCTTGAGTACAAACCCCAACTGGACACGTGTTTGAATGACATTGTCTAACCATTATACATCCCATTGCTACTAATGCGGTAGTCGCTACCCCATATTCCTCAGCACCCATCATGGCTGCGATAACAACATCTCTTCCTGTTTTAATTCCCCCATCAGTTCTTAGAGTAACCTTATGTCTCAAATTATTTAAAGTTAAAACTTGATTGGCTTCAGTCAAGCCCATCTCCCAAGGTATCCCAACATATTTAACACTAGTTTGTGGTGTAGCTCCTGTTCCTCCATTATGCCCAGAAATCAAAATTATATCTGCTTTAGCTTTAGCCACACCAGCTGCAATTGTTCCTATACCAGATGATGCCACTAATTTTACCCCAACTCTTGCTTTTGGATTTGCTTGCTTAAGATCATAAATTAATTGAGCTAAATCCTCGATAGAATAAATATCATGGTGAGGTGGTGGTGATATTAGGGTTACACCCGGAGTTGAATGTCTTAACTTAGCAATTTCTTCTGTGACTTTAAACCCTGGTAGCTGTCCACCTTCACCAGGTTTTGCTCCTTGTGCAATTTTAATCTCTATTTCGTTGCAGTTATTGAGGTATTTGAGTGTTACTCCAAATCTTGCAGAGGCTATTTGTTTAACTCTAGAATTGGCACTATCACCATTTTTCATCTTAATAAATCTTTTTTCATCCTCACCACCTTCACCGCTACAAGAGGCTCCTTTAATTCTATTCATTCCTATGGCTAAAGTTTCGTGCGCTTCTTTCGATAATGCACCATGAGACATGCTTCCGCTTCCAAATCTTGTTAAAATATTTTCAATTGGTTCTACTTCTGAAATATTTAAAGATGGGTTTAAATTTCTGTCTCTAAATCCAATCAGATCTCTAAGGTGTATGGGTGGAAGATTATAAATACCTTCTGCATATTTTTTATAAGCCTCAAAAGAATTTAATGAAACCGCACTCTGTAAAAGATGAATGAGTTTACCTTGATATTGATGGACCTCACCATTCTTTCTGTACCTATAAATTCCTCCAATTGGTAAAACTGTGTCCGTACCTTCGAATGCTTCTTTATGAATAGTTCTTAATTTTTTTTCTATTCCATTTAAACCTATGCCTGAAATTTTTGATAAAATTCCTGGAAAATATTCTGAAGCTACAGTTCTGCTCAAACCAACAGTTTCGAAATTGCAACCACCTCTATAAGAGCTAATGACTGAAATTCCCATTTTGGACATTATTTTTAAAAGACCATAATTTACTGACTGTACATATCTCTCTATACATTCATCATATCCAAAATTTCCAAATAATTTTTTTTCAAATCTTTGATATAAACTGTCTAATGCTAAATAAGGATTAACTGTTGTAGCACCAACGCCTATGAGTGTTGCAAATGAGTGTGTATCTAGTGCTTCTCCAGTTTGAGCATTAATTGAAACATAGCCTCTTAATTTATTTTTAATAAGATAAGTATTTATTGCTCCAACACTTAATACCATTGGAATTGCCAATCTATTTTCAGATATATTTTTATCGCTTAGTATTAAGTGTGTAATACCTTGTCTTGCTGCAATTTCAGATTCTTTTTGTATTTTTTCTATAGCACCTTCAAGATTCT
>CAJQTK010000019.1 GCA_905620495.1 uncultured Candidatus Pelagibacter sp.
GGGTCTGGTTTCTCATTTACAGATGGTAACAGTGTTGCTTTAAAATAATTAATATTCATTGCATGATAACCAAGTGCTGATCTTTCCGTAATTCCATAGTTGTGCCTAAAATTTGTTAATTTTTTTTTGAAAGACCACCAATCTGTTTTAATAAATTTTTTAAAAATTTTTTGATTATAAATCCAAAAACAACAATAATTATCATTATCATTTAAAAAAAACTTTTGCGTATTTATCATAATATATTTTTCGAGTTTTTTTCCAATGTGAATGGAATAATTTTTTTTATCATTATGATTTTTTTCGTATATTAAAAAACCAAGATGAAATTTTTTTTTATTTAAATCGTCTTCATGTTTAAGAAAATATTTAAGGTTATTATCAGAAAATTTAATGTCATGTTCTAAATACATAAAATATTTATAATCATCTTTTTGTTTTTCCATTAATGGTCTTGATAACCATGTTAAATGACCTTTATTCAAATCATTATCACTAATTTTATGATTTATAATTTCAGCATCTATTATTTTATCTTCTAAAAAATCATTGTGTGTATGAACAAAGATATCAGTTTTAATTGATAGTTTTTTTAGGTTATCAATATTTTCTTTCAGAAAATCAAATCTAGTGAGTTGTCTATAGCCTTCTTTTTTTTGAGGATTTAGATTGTAAAAAGGTATATGTACAGATATAGACATTAATTTATTAATAATTTAGAGAAACATTTATCATAATTTTATAATGAAAAGAATTTTAATTACTGGTGGAACTGGTTATTTGGGAAGAAATTTAGCTCTTTTTTACAAAAAAAAATATAAAGTTTTTTTAGGCGCAAGAAATAATAAGCAAAATTTTTTAGTCAAAAATCTTACAAATTGTGAGGCGGTTCCTTTGGATGTTTCTAATATTAATTCAGTAAATGATTGCTTAAACTACACTAAACCAGATATTGTAATTCACGCGGCAGCTACAAAGTTTGTGGATCTTTCAGAAAAATTTCCATTTGAGTGTATTGACACAAATATATTAGGGTCAACAAATGTTGCTAGAGCTTGTTTGAATAAAAAAATTCCGACTGTAATAGGTATTTCTACAGATAAAGCATCACCACCAATAAAAAATATTTATGGCTTAAGCAAATCTCTTATGGAAAGACTTTTTTGCTCAAGTAATCCATATGGAAAAACAAAATTTGTGTGTGTTAGATATGGTAATGTTGCATGGTCTACTGGTTCAGTATTACCTATTTGGAAACAAATGTTTAATAAAAATAAAATGATACTTACAACTGGACCTAACATGAGAAGATTTTTCTTTTCAGTTGATGAAGCGGTAAGTTTGGTTGATCAAGCATTAAAGCTAAAAGACGAATTAAATGGGAAAATTTTATCTGCAGAAATGAAATCAGCAAAAATGATTGAAATTTTAAAAGTTTGGATAAAAAAACTTGGAGGTAAATATAAAGTTATTAAAGGTAGAAAAGGTGACAGACTAGATGAATATTTAATAGGTGAAGATGAATTGAAATATACACAAACTTTAAATATAAAAAATAAAAAATACTTTGTTATCGATTTTAATCAAATGTCAAAAAAACCACTTAAAAAAATTGTATCTTCTCAAAATGCAAAAAAATTATCTCAGTCTGAAATAGAAAAAATAATTAGATTTGGGATAAATAATAATGATCTCTAAAAAAATAGACCACGCTTTCATTATGGCCGCGGGTCGAGGCACAAGATTAATGCCTTTAACTCAAAAAATTCCAAAAGGACTAATTAAATATAAACAAAGCTCACTAATATCAAATGGAATAGACAAACTTAGAAAATACATAAATTTTATTCACATATCCGTCGGATATAAGGGTCCAATACTTGCAAAACATTTAATTGAACAAAAAGTTTCTTCTATTATCAATACAGATAATAAAGGTAATGCATGGTGGATTTTTAACTCTATCTTTAAATATTTTGATAAACCTATTTATGTTTTAACTTGTGATAATGTTACAGATATTGATTTCAAAAAAATTGAAAAAGATTATTATAAAAAGAAAAAACCTCTTTGTATGATTATTCCAACTAAGCCTGTAGTAGGCTTATCTGGAGATTATATATCAAGTAAAAATAATGTTGTTAACAGTTTATCAAGAAAGAAAAAGACAGGTATTTACTGCACTGGAATACAGGTTATAAATCCTAAAAAAATAAACCAAAAAATTAAACCAACAAGTGATTTTAATGTACTTTGGAAAAGATTAATGAAGATCAAACAACTCTATGTTTCTGATATTGAGCCTAAAAAGTGGTATACTGTGGATAATATTGAGAATTACAAAAATTTAAAAAAGAATACTAAATAGCATGTGATGTTAAAATTTAAACCTTTTTTAAAATCAAATGATAAGATTTTTTATTTATTTCTGAGTTTGCTATTTGTGTTAACAGTCCAGCAGTTTGATCTCTATAAAGGGGGTGCCAATTATCTAATTCATTCAATCAAATTTTTTGATAATAACAAATTACAAAATGATTGGATGGCTAACCAAGAAGATCATTTGCCTCTATTCACATATTTCAATTATTTTTTAATTAAAATTTTTTCAAAAAATGTAATTTATGTTATTCATTCTATACTTTTAGGGATATGTCCGTTTTTTTTATATTTAATTTCAAAAAACTTGTTCCCAAAAATAAAAGATATAAATTTATGTATAATTTGGTTTGCTATTTTTATATTTATTTTTCATGAAAATAGCTTTTTTTCTGGAGTAGCTGGTCACAGGGTTATTGATGTTGGATATCAACCTGCTAGTTTTGGAACACTGTTTTTTATAGGCATTTATCTTTTTCTAATAAAAAGGATTTTTTTGAGCATCTTTTTTATTTGTTTGGCTGCTTCATTTCATCCTACATATATCTTACATACTGGTTTTTTAATATTAGGCTTTATTGCCTACACTCTTCTCTCAAAAAAATACTTAGAATTTTTTAAAATATCTATATTCTATTTTATTCTTATTTTACCTATCACATTATTCATAATATTTAATTTTATCATTATAGAAAAAGATATAACTATAATTGGTCAGGAAATTTTACTTGGAAGGATTCCTCATCATGCTAATATCCATTATTGGTTTACCTACAAAGACTTATTTTCTTTATTGGTCTATTTTTTTTCTTTATTTTTATTAAAAAAAAATTTTAAATTTTTTGTAATATTTGGAGTATTTGGTTTTTGTTCAATTATTTTAAGCTTTATTCAATTTTTTTTAGATAATAACTCACTTGCATTAACTTTCCCTTGGAGAACGTCTGTATTTATAATCCCTGTTTCTTCATTAATTGTTACGTCATATTTTATAAACAAAATTAAAATTGAAGATAAAAAATTAAAGTTTATTGCTTTAAGTTTAATATTAGTTTCAAGTTTATCATTTGGCTACAAATCCCATTATATAAAAGATCTGAATTCAAAATTTGGCATCAAACTTAAACTAACTTCAGATATAAAAAAGAATTTTTCTACTATAGATAATTTGTTAATACCAATTACATTAGAAGACATAAGAATGAATACCGGTTTACCAGTTTTTATAGATTGGAAACATCATACATTTAGGTACGATCAATTAATTGAATGGCGTTTAAGAATAGATTTAGCCATTAATTTTTATAAAAGCAGAACTCTTGAAGAGCAAATATTTAATTTAAATAAAATTCAAGAAATTGATTATATATCTCATATACTAATTAAAACTGATGATCTAAAAATTGAATGTAAAAATCTTATAAACCATAAAGTATTTGCACTGGTAAGTGTTAATGAATGTTTTGATAATGCTAAAAATTAATTTAAAAAAAAATAATAATTTAAAGTTTAAGTTTCTTAAAAATTCTTTCAGGTATCAGTTTAATAATCATCATTATTAATCTCCATATTCCCATTGTATAAATTATGTTTTTCTTTTTCATTATACTCTTGAAAATATCGCTAGCAACTTTGTCTGGATAAGAAGTAAAAATTTTTGGTAATTTTAGGCCAAGTGTCATTTTCGTATAAACAGTACCAGGCAATACTGTTAAAACATGTACATTTTTTTTTGCTAATCTATTTCTCAGACCTGACAAGAATGTGGTGAAACCCGCCTTAGCTGAACCATATATATAATTTGAAGATCTTCCTCTATCTCCTGCAACAGAACTTATTCCCACTATAGTTCCATAACCTTGATTTTCGTAGATATTTGCTAATTCAGAAATTATATTTATAGGACCTTCATAATTGGTTCTTAATACTTTAGTTCTAAGATCAGAATTTCTCTCATTTTCTTTTTGTTCTCCCATAAAACCAATTGCACATATCACTATTGAAGGTACTTCTTTTAAATTCTTTATAAATTTTTCATAATTTTCATTTTTTAAAACATCAAATTCATATATATCTACAACTATATTATATCTTACTTTCAAATCTATTGATTGAATTTTAAGTTCATCAATATTTTTAGCAGCTAAGACTAAATTATAATTATTTTCCCCAAATTTTTTAGCGATGGATTTGGCAATATCGCTCTGAGCACCTAATATCAAAACACTATGTTTTTTCATAATTCTAATCGCGATGATTGGCATGATATAAAATTTTTATCACAATCATTTTTATTTCTGAAATTAGTATATTCTTTTATTCTTGTATCAGATTTTTTGAAAACTTCCTTTTTCATCCTAGCATCTTTAGCCAGATAAAATCGTCCACCATATTTTAAAGTAATTTCGTCAAGTTTTTCTAATAAATCTAAAGTTTTTTCATTTACAGGAAAATCTAATGCCAAAGTATATCCCTCCATTGGAAAAGAAAATTTACTTTCTTGTTTTCCAAATCTCTTCAAAACGGATAAGAAAGAACTTGCTTTTGAAAGTTCAATTTCTTTTAATAATTCGATTAAACCTTCTTTACACTTATTAAGTGGGATTACACATTGATATTGAACAAATCCTTTTCGACCATAAATTTTGTTCCATTCAAGAACACTATCTAATGGGTAAAAATAATCGTCCCAATTTACAAGCTTTTCTTTTGAACTATTTTTACCTATTAGATAATAAATATAATTAAATAACTTTACAAATTTTTTATTTAGAAACCAATTAGGAAAATAGAACGGTATACTCATATATTTTTTTGACCTTGATTTTAAAGGATGTAGAATATTTTTTTTAATTGTGTCTTCGATTGATGCATGTTCACCAAACATAATTAAAGATTGTCCTAAATTTTTTTTGTTACTTGTGCTATTGATCCACGCAACAGAATAGGTTGCATTCATATTTTTTTCAAAAATATCCAAAGTTTGATCAATATTTTTGGCAACCAATGTTTTTTGTTTAATCCAACAGGTCTTGACAGGACGGAGTTTAATTGCTGCTCTAATTATAACTCCAGTTAAACCCATTCCACCGATAGTCCATTCAAAGAGTTCACTATTTTCATTCTTAGAACATCTTTTTATTTCACCCTTTGAATTAATTAATTCAAACCAATCTACAAAATTCCTAAAACTACCTTCTTTGTGATGATTTTTTCCATGCACATCAGCAGCAATTAGGCCACCGATCGATGTAAATTTTGAACCAGGAGTCACATAAGGAAACCAACCTCTTGGAAGGAAAGTATTAATTACATCCTCTAATAAGATACCAGACTCAACTACTAAAATACCTGAACTATCATCAAAAGATAATATATGATCAAAGTATTTCATACTAATAGTATTCTTTTCATTAATTGAGCTATCTCCATATGCACGACCATTGCCTCTTGCTATCAAATCACCTTTTTTGATTTCATTTTGAATTTGTTCTATATTTTTTGGATAAACCATGTTAGTTTTTCGAGTAGGGTATCCACCCCACCCCGAAATAAAAGTTTCTTTTAAATTTTTTATCATAATTAAAAATCAATTATTTTTATACAATTTTAGATAGTAACTCCTAACCAAAAAATAAACAAAATTATCACTAAACATAAATAGCTTATTTTATCACTGATTGCATAAACTATAGGATCATCTTTGATTTGTCCTTTATTGGAAACATAAATTATTCTTGATATCCAAAATAACATTACAAAACATATGATCCACAAAATATTTGGAAAGGAGTATTGTTTTATAACAACAGGTGAATTTATATGGAAAATTAATAATAGAATTGATATCCAGCCAGTCAATATTGCTATCCAATAAATCATTTTTTTATGTTTTATGGTATATGCTCGTCCATGAATTCTTTTCTTTTTAAATCTTACAATATTAACCAATTCTGTTAGTCGTTTAACAGCAGCAAGAGATGTAAAAAAAAACACAGAAAATAAAAGTAATGATAATGATGTTGAAGTATCTGCAATGTAGCCTCCACCAAGAATTCGCGAAGTATATAATAATGAGAGGATTAAAAGATCAATAATTATGATTTTTTTAAAAAAAAAAGTATATAAATTTGAAAGTATAAAATAAGAAATTATTATTATAATAAATTCCTTATTTACATTTATTAAGAATATAATACTTAAAGTCAAAAGAATTAAAACTAATACTCTACAATGATTAACTGTGATTAACCTTGCAGCAAGAGGTCTATACTTTTTAAAAGGATGATTTCGATCAGATTTTACATCCATGATATCATTAATTACATAAATACTTGACGCTATTAAACTAAAAATTATAAATGCTTTAGCTGAGAGGATAAAATTACTAAAATCAAAATTATGAGACATTAACAGTGGTGTGAAAACAAGAACATTTTTTACCCATTGATAAGGTCTTAGAATTCTAAGAATGTGGATAATTTTAAAATTTTTTAGAGTCATTAAGATACTTTATATGAATAATAATATTATTAATCAAATATTCGATAACCAAACAGTCTGGAATGGTTTAAATTTGATCATTAATGTAATTCCAGATTTTTTTAAAAATATTTCAGGCATACATAGTTTTTCTTACAACTCCGGGGTCCTAGTTAATGACTTTGCAACTAATGAAAGTATATAATAAAATCTCTAATTTATATTAGCTACTATAAATGCTCTACCACTATAACCATAATCGAAGACTCTTCTAAATTCTATATTCGGATTTTTATTCTTAAAATCATTAAATGCCCCATACTCACCTTTATTTTTATTTCCTTTATAATAATTAAAGTCGTCAAATATAATAATTGAACCCTCTTGCAAGGTAGGTTTTGCAAAATTTAGTGCTAGAGTTGTTGACTCCTTTAAATCACAATCAATCATTATTATTCTTGATTTGTTAATGTTATAATCATTTGGATTTTTATTTTTAATAGTTTCTTGATAAAAACCATCGATCAACCTAAATTTTTGATTTTTAGAACTTTTCTCAATATTTTTAATTACTTTTTTCTTATTGACTTTAAAAAAGTTGCTTTTAAAACTTGGATTTTCATCAATAGGTTTGATATCTCCAAAACCATCAAAGGAATCGAAACCCATAAAATTCGTCTCTATTTTTCTTTTAAATATTCGTTGCATTTTTTTATCTATTTTCATAGCGAAGTTGAATGAACTTCCAGTAAAAACTCCAAATTCCAAATAATCTCCAGAGGTATTATCAGTATAATTTAGGAACATGGCTTTTTTAATTGCCGTATATTTACTTAAAGTATTTTCCAAAAAAGGGTGAATTAGAGCGATGAAACTAGAAAAAAAATTTTGTATAAAAAGATTTTCTTTTATAAAAGATAATAAATTCATAGTTCTAATCTTTAATCAATTATTTGGAAGATTTAAAGATATTTTGAATTAATTTTTTTTGATTTTGTAGATAAATGGTGCCCCCGCACGGAGTCGAACCGCGGACCTATTGATTACAAATCAATTGCTCTACCAGCTGAGCTACAAGGGCATAACCGATTTCTATTAAGAAATCTTAGACTAATCAAGGATTTTTTTTCAAATAACTTAAATGATGAAACACAATCGCTGCACTATTTGAGATATTTAAGCTTTCTACATCCTTATTTATATCAATCTTAACTAAAAAATCTGTGTACTTTCCGGTATGTTCTCTCATACCAAATCCTTCAGATCCAAATAAAAGAACATTTTTTCCTTCCCATTTAATATCTGTAAAGTCTTTTTTTCCTCTTGCATCAAATCCATAAACCCAAAAATTCTTTTCTCTTAAATTTTTAAGTGTGGAATTTATGTTTGATACTTCAAAAATATTAATATGTTCCATGCAACCACTTGCAGCTTTATACATAAGCTTACTATCAGATGGAAATTGTCTTTCTTTAACTATCAAACCATCTATGTGAAATGAAGAGGCACTTCTAATTAATGATCCAATATTTCTTGGATCAGTTACTTCATCTATACAAACAAACGTTAGATTATTTTTTCCTTTTATAAATTCTTTTAATTCAGGTTGGTCTAAATGTTCAACTTCAGCAATATAACCACCATGCATCATTTGATCTTTTGAAGTATATTTATCTAACTCTTTTTTTGATTTAAAATATACCTTAACATCTTCAAGAACATTTTTTTTAGGGTTTTTTCTGTGAATATTTTTTTTACTTTCTTCAGTTAAAAAAACTTTTAAAACCTTTCTATTAGGGTTTCTAAGAGCCTCAATAACAGCATGCTGTCCAACGATCAAAAAAGACGATTTATTCATAAATTAATGATTGTTTATACGTATTTAACCATGTTTTCACAGTAAATCTCGTGTTGCAATTGCATAATAAAAATATATAAAACGCATGTTGTTTGAAGCTTTTATTGAAAGAAGGGGACACTTCCCCAAAAAGGAGGGGTTCCAGAGCGGTCAAATGGGGCGGGCTGTAAACCCGTTGACTTCGGTCTTCGAAAGTTCGAATCTTTCCCCCTCCACCATTCAATAAATTTTTTAATAACAATGGAGTGTTATTCTTGATGTTGTGCGGGTGTAGTTCAATGGTAGAACGCTAGCCTTCCAAGCTGGATGTAAGAGTTCGATTCTCTTTACCCGCTCCAAGAAAAAAAGAAATTATTAATAAAACTAAACTGAGGTAAAAAAGTAATGTCAAAAGAAAAGTTCGTAAGAAACAAACCACACTGTAACATCGGAACAATTGGTCATGTCGACCATGGTAAAACAACATTAACTGCAGCGATCACAAAAGTGTTATCTGAAACAGCTGGTTCAACTGCAACTTTTACGGCGTACGATCAAATTGATAAAGCCCCTGAAGAAAAAGAAAGAGGAATTACAATTTCGACTGCTCACGTTGAGTATGAAACTGACAAGAGACACTACGCACACGTAGATTGCCCAGGTCACGCTGATTATGTAAAAAATATGATTACAGGTGCAGCTCAAATGGATGGAGCAATTTTAGTAGTTAACGCTGCTGATGGTCCTATGCCTCAAACTAGAGAACATATTCTTTTAGGAAGACAAGTTGGTATTCCTTCAATAGTTGTTTACCTGAACAAAGTTGATCAAGTAGACGATAAAGACATGATTGAACTTGTTGAAGAAGAAATTAGAGAACTTTTAACTTCTTACAAATATCCTGGTGAAAAAACTCCAATTACTAAAGGTTCTGCTTTAGCTGCTGTTGAAGGTAGAGATGATGAAATTGGAAAAAATTCAATTATAGAATTAATGAAAACTGTTGATGAATTTATTCCTCAACCAACTAGAGATGTCGACAAACCTTTCCTAATGCCTGTTGAGGATGTTTTCTCAATTTCAGGAAGAGGAACAGTTGCAACAGGTAGAATTGAATGTGGTGTTATTAAAACTGGTGAAGAAGTTGAAATCGTTGGTGTTACTGAAACTAAAAAATCAGTTTGTACTGGTGTTGAAATGTTTAGAAAACTTTTAGATTCTGGTGAAGCCGGAGATAACGTTGGTATCCTATTAAGAGGTGTTGAGCGTGATGATATTCAAAGAGGACAAGTTCTTTGTAAGGCAGGTTCAATTACTCCTCATACTAAATTTGAAGCTCAGGCTTACGTACTAAAAAAAGATGAGGGTGGAAGACACACTCCTTTCTTTACTAAATACAGACCTCAGTTTTACTTTAGAACAACAGATGTAACAGGTGAAGTAACGTTACCAGCAGGAACTGAAATGGTTATGCCTGGTGATGATGCTAAATTCACAGTTACTTTAATTACTCCAATTGCGATGAGCGAAAAATTAAACTTTGCTATTCGTGAAGGTGGTAAAACAGTTGGAGCTGGAGTAGTAACTAAAATTATAGAGTAAACTCTATAGGAGTGTAGCTCAATTGGTAGAGCGCCGGTCTCCAAAACCGGAGGCTGAGGGTTCGAGTCCCCCCACTCCTGCCAAATAAGCTAAAAAGTATATTATGAAAAACCCGATTAAATTTATCCAAGAAGTTAAACAAGAAGCCTTTAAGGTTTCTTGGCCAACAGGAAAAGAGACTATGCAAGGTGCGTTAATGGTGTTTGCTATGGCAGTTATCATGTCACTTTTCTTTTTACTTCTTGATCAGGTTCTTAAATTTTTATTGGAAGCTTTACTAAAGGTAAGTATTTAATGAAAAATTGGTATATTGTTCAATCGCACTCAAATTTTGAAAATAAAGTTGCAGGATTAATAAGAGAAGAGGCCGAAAAAGCAAAAATTTCTGATAAAATTGAAGAAATTGTTGTTCCAACTCATGATGTAACTGAAGTCAAAAGAGGAAAAAGAATTCAGAGAAAAAAGAAATATTTTCCTGGTTATGTACTAATAAAAACTGAGATGGATAACGACCTTTATCACATGATTAAAAATTTGAAGAGAGTTAGTGGTTTTTTAGGCTCTAAAGGTATTCCCGTACCTGTATCCGACAAAGAAATAGAAAAAATTCTAGGTCAAATAAAAGATGGTGTAGCACAGCCAAAATCTGGTATAGAATACGTCATTGGTGAAAAAGTTCAGGTTGTTGACGGACCTTTTGCATCATTCAATGGGATGGTTGAAGATATTGATGAAGAGAAATCTAGATTAAAAGTTTCGGTATCAATTTTTGGAAGACCAACACCTGTTGATTTAGAATATAACCAAGTAGAGAAAGCAAGTTAATGGCAAAAGAAATTAGTGGATATATAAAATTACAAATTATGGGTGGTCAAGCAAATCCTGCTCCGCCAGTTGGACCAGCATTAGGTCAACGTGGAATTAACATAATGGAATTCTGTAAAGCTTTTAATGATAAAACTAAAGCATTTGCTGGAAAACCAATTCCAGTAATCATTACTGTTTACAAAGATAAAAAATTTGATTTTGAAATTAAATCACCACCGGCATCTCACTTTATTAAAGAAGCGGCTAAATTAAAAGGTGGATCAAAAGAACCCGGCAGAAGTATAGCTGGGTCAATTACAAAAAAACAAGCAGAAGAAATTGCAACACAAAAAATGAAAGATCTTAATGCACATAGTTTAGAGCAAGCGGTAAAAATTATTGCAGGTTCAGCAAGATCAATGGGGATAGAGGTTAAAGACTAATGGCATCAAAAAGATTTAAAAAATTACCAGAAAAAACAAAAGATTTAGCAACTGAGTTGATGGAAAAATTATTACCAGATGTTAAAAAAAACTGTACTACAAAATTCGATGAATCAATTGATTTATCTTTCCAAATTAACAACAAGCAAAAAAAGGGTGAAGTTAATATTAGAACTGTAGTTAATTTACCTGGTGGAAATGGTAAAAAAGTAAAAGTAGCTGTTGTTTGTGAAGATGCTAAAGCACAAGAAGCTAAAGATGCAGGTGCAGATATTGTTGGAAGTGATGAATTTATCGACAGAATCAAAGCTGGTGAATTAAACTTTGAAAAGTTAATTTGTACACCAGATATGATGGTTAAACTTTCAAAACTTGGAAAAGTTTTAGGACCAAAAGGCCTTATGCCAAATCCTAAACTTGGATCTGTTTCTGACGATGTAAAACAAGCTGTAACAGATGCTAAGTCTGGCCAAGCTGAGATCAGAAATGATAAAGATGGAAATATTGGTGTTAGTATTGGAAAAAAATCATTTCATGATGATCAATTATTAAAAAATTATTATGCAATTTTAGACACTTTAGAAAAAGAAAAAGGTAACCTTACTTTAAAAGGCGATCTAATTAAAAATACCTTTGTAACATCTAGTATGGGTGTGTCTTACAAAGTTAAATTAGGAAAGGTTATATAGTTATGATGACCAGGGAGCAAAAAAAGAATTATATTAGTGAAATGGAAACTCAGTTTCAAAATAATGAAGCTGTATTAGTTACTCATTATCAGGGACTTACTATGTCTCAAATAGATGAGTTAAGAGCTCAAATGAGAGAGCATGGAATTAAATTCAAAATTACCAAAAATAGAATCACTAAACTAGCACTTGAAAAAACAAAGTGTAAGGATCTTTCTAACTTATTTACAGGAGCTACAGCTGTTGCTTTCTCAGATAACGCAATTATGTCTGCAAGAATATTGTCAAAATTTGCAAAAACTAATGAAAACCTGAAGCTTTTAGGTGGAATAATGGGTAGTGACATTTTGGACAAAGCTGGAGTTCAGAATGTAGCTAATTTACCTACACTTGACGAGGCTAGAGCTAATATTGTGGGAATTTTAGCGGCATCAGCTTCAAAATTTGTAAGTATTTTACTTGCACGTTCTGAAAAAATGAGTAATTTGTCCCCAGAAAATTCTGAAAATAACCCTAAAGAAGTATAAAAAAATATGCCTGATCTAAATAAAATTATTGAAGACCTGTCAAGTTTAACTGTTGTAGAAGCAGCTGAACTTTCAAAACAACTTGAGGAAAAATGGGGTGTTACATCTATGACTGCAGCAGCTCCAGCAGCAGCAGCAGGTGGTGCAGCTGAAGAAGCTAAAGATGATTTTACAGTTATGTTAATTTCAGCTGGAGATAAAAAAATTAATGTTATTAAAGAAGTTAGAGCGGCAACATCTTTAGGTCTTAAAGAAGCAAAAGATTTAGTTGAAGGTGCACCGAAAGAAGTAAAATCTGGTGTTAATAAAAAAGATGCTGAAGAACTTAAAGCTAAGTTAGAAGCAGCAGGCGCAAAAGTAGAACTTAAATAAATTAATTAGAAAAAACCTAATTACTGATTGGTTTTTAATCGGTAACTATTTATAAATGCAACTATCTTTTACTCAAAAGAAAAATGTTAGAAAAAGCTTTGGTAAATTAGCTGAAACTTTATCTATTCCTAACTTAATTGAAGTTCAAAAAAATTCTTACAAACAGTTAACAGATTTTGATTCTGAATCTGGAGATTTATCAAAAGGCTTTGATAGAGTTTTTAAAAGTATTTTTCCAATTGAGGATCTTAATGACAAAGCAACATTAGAGTATGTTTCATATAGTTTAGAAAAACCTAAATTTGATACAGAAGAATGTATTCAAAGAGGATTATCCTACACATCTGCTCTTAAGTGTACTTTGAGACTGGTTGTTTATGAGATAGATCAAGAAAATAATACAAAAGACATTCTATCTGCTAAAGAACAAGATGTTTATATGGGTGAAGTTCCAATGATGACAGGTAGTGGAACTTTTATAACTAACGGTGTACAAAGAGTTGTTGTAAACCAAATGCATAGAAGCCCAGGTGTCTTCTTTGATCATGATAAGGGAAAATCTCATGCTAGTGGTAAACTTCTTTTCAATTGTAGAGTTATTCCAAATAGAGGTTCATGGCTAGATTTAGAGTACGACGTTAAAGATTTTTTATATTTTAAAATTGATAGAAAGAAAAAAATATTTGCATCAACTTTATTGATGGCTTTAGGATTTAGTAAGTCCAAAATAGCTGATGAATTTTATGGTAAAGAAATTTATTCTTTTGACACTAAAACAGGCAAATGGAAGACAAAATTTAATCCAGAAAATTATAAAGCAAAAAATTTTTCTGAAGAGGTTATAGATAATAAAACTGGCAAAATTGTTATCAAATTAGGAGATAAAGTTAATTATTTAACAGCAAAAAAATTAGCTAGTGATGGACTAAAATATATCTTAGTTTCACAAGAATCTCTTTATGGAAAATATTTACATAGTGACGTTAAAGTTAGCGACGATGAAGAAGAAGGTACTTTTGCAATAGGTACTGAGTTAAACGACACTATTATTAAACAAATATTAGAAGCCAACATAAACTCTATTGAAGTTTCAATTACAAATTCAATTAATAAAGGACCTTATTTGTTAGCCACTCTTTTAAATGACAAAAATAATAGTAAAGAAGAGGCAATTACAGAAATTTATAAAGTTTTAAGACCAGGCGAACCACCAACTATAGAAATTGCTACACAAATTTTTAATAATTTATTTTTTAGTTCTGATAGGTATGACCTTTCTGATGTTGGTAGAGTAAAAATGAATTCCAGATTAGCTTTAGAGTGTTCAGATAAAGTTAGAATTTTAAGAAATGATGACATCGTAGCCATTGTTCATAAAATGTTAGATTTACGTGATGGTAAAGATGAAGTTGATGATATTGATCATTTAGGAAATAGAAGAGTTAGATCTGTTGGTGAACTTGTAGAAAACCAAGCTCGTATAGGTGTTTATAGAATGGAAAGAGCTATCAAGGAAAAGATGACAACTCTTGATATTGAATCGGCTATGCCTCAGGATTTAATTAATGCAAAACCATTAACCGTGTCTTTAAAAGATTTCTTTGTAAGTTCTCAACTTTCTCAATTTATGGATCAAACAAATCCTTTATCTGAAATAACTCACAAAAGAAGAGTTTCTGCTTTAGGCCCTGGAGGCCTAACTAGAGAACGAGCTGGATTTGATGTCCGTGACGTTCACCCAACTCACTATGGTAGAATTTGTCCGATTGAAACTCCTGAGGGACCAAATATTGGGTTGATTAATAGTTTATCCACATATGCAAAAATTAACAAATATGGATTCATTGAAAGTCCTTATAAAAAAGTTAAAAACGGAATAGTAGAAGATAAAGTTGAATACTTATCAGCTATGGAAGAAACAAAATTTACAATTGCCCAAGCAAATGCCAAACTTAATAAAAGTGGAAAAATTTTAGAAGAACTAGTTCCTTGCAGAAAAAACTTAAACTTTGTTTTATCAAGACCTGAAAATATTGATTACATTGACGTATCTCCAAAGCAATTGGTTTCTGTAGCAGCATCTTTAATTCCCTTTCTAGAAAATGACGATGCAAACAGAGCGCTTATGGGATCTAATATGATGAGACAGGCTGTGCCTTTATTGAAACCTGAATCTCCATTGGTTGGAACTGGTATTGAAAGTGATGTTGCTCTTGATTCCGGTGTTACTATTGTTGCTAATCGTGATGGTACAGTTGATAAAATTGATGGTAAAAGAATTGTTATTAAAGCCACAGAAGAAACTGACTTTACAAAATCTGGTGTTGATATTTATAATTTACAAAAATTCAAAAGATCAAACCAAAATACCTGCATTAACCAAAAACCTTTAGTTAGAGTTGGTGATAAAGTTAAATCAGGTGACATCATTGCTGATGGTCCATCAACTAAATTAGGTGAGTTAGCACTTGGAAAAAATGTAACTGTAGCATTCATGCCTTGGCAAGGTTACAATTTTGAAGATTCTATTTTAATCTCGGAAAGATGCGTAACGGATGACGTATTTACCTCTGTTCATATTGTTGAATATGAAGTTATGGCCAGAGATACTAAGCTTGGTGAAGAAGAAATTACTAGAGATATTCCAAATGTTAATGAAGAAGCATTAAAAAATCTTGATGAATCAGGGATTGTTTATATTGGTGCTGAAGTTAAAGCTGGAGATATTCTTGTAGGTAAAGTTACACCCAAAGGTGACTCTGCATCAGGTCCAGAAGAAAAATTATTAAGATCGATTTTTGGAGAAAAAGCAATTGACGTCACTGACACATCTTTAAAAATGTCTAGAGGTAGTAGTGGAACAATTGTCGATGTAAGAGTTTTTAATAGACACGGTATTGAAAAAGACGAAAGATCTATAACCATTGAAAGAGCAGAAATTGAAACTGTTCAACAAGATAAAATCGTTGAAGAAGAAATTTTAGAAAGAAGTATCAAACAAAGAGCTAACCAGATTTTTTCAGGTGCCTCGTTAACTAAAAAAATTAAAGATTTAGAATTAGGAACGAAACTTGACTTAGAAACTATAAATAAAATTAGCATTAATGATCTCTTCAAAGTTACAGTAGCAAATGTTAATGATGAAGCTAGTGTTGCTCAGTTAAAAGACCAATACAATACTGCTAAGCAAGATATTTTAGAAAGATTTGAAGACAAGGTTCTTAAAATTAGAAGTGGTGACGACTTGTTACCAAGTGTTATGAAAATGGTTAAAGTATTTGTTGCAATTAAAAGAAGATTGAGACCGGGCGATAAAATGTCAGGAAGACATGGTAACAAAGGCGTTGTTAGTAAAATTGTTCCTGTTGAAGATATGCCTTATAGAGAAGATGGAAGACCAGTTGATATTGTTTTAAATCCCTTAGGTGTTCCAAGTCGTATGAATGTTGGTCAAATTTTAGAAACACACCTTGGTTGGGCATGTAAAGAATTTGGTGAAGAAGTAAAGAGATTAGTAAATGAAAATAATAAAAAATTTGAAAAAACTCAAAAAATTGCATCCTTTTTAACATCTGTATATGGAAAAGAAGTTTTTGAAGAGGGTATCGATAAATTAAATAAGACTGAATTTGCAGATTTATGTGAGAATTTACAAAATGGTATAGCTATTTCAACTCCAGTATTTGATGGTGCTAAAGAAAAAGATGTTTCTGAAATGCTTGAGTTAGCTAAACTACCAACATCTGGACAGACCAACTTATGGGATGGAAGAACGGGCGAAATGTTTGATAGACCAGTAACCGTTGGAATTATTTATATGTTAAAACTTCATCACCTTGTTGAAGATAAAATTCATGCAAGATCTACTGGACCATACAGTCTTGTTACTCAACAACCTTTGGGTGGTAAAGCTCAATTAGGTGGACAAAGATTTGGTGAAATGGAAGTTTGGGCACTTGAAGCGTATGGTGCTTCTTATACTTTACAAGAAATTCTAACTGTTAAATCAGATGACGTTGCTGGAAGAGTTAAAGTTTACGAAACTATAGTCAAAGGCGAAGAGAATTTTGAATCTGGAATACCAGAATCATTCAACGTATTAGTTAAAGAAATTAAATCATTAGCACTAAACATAGAGTTAAATTAAATATGAAAAAAGAATTAACAGATTTATTTAAAAATAGTGAAATTTCAGAAGCTCAAAATTTTAGTAGCATTAAGATTACTTTAGCCAGTCCAGAAAAAATTAAATCTTGGACCTACGGTGAAATTAAAAAACCTGAAACTATAAATTATAGAACTTTTAGACCTGAAAAAGATGGCTTGTTCTGTGCTAGAATTTTTGGACCCATTAAAGATTACGAATGTTTGTGTGGTAAGTACAAAAGAATGAAATTCAGAGGAATAATATGTGAAAAATGTGGAGTTGAAGTTACAAAATCTAATGTGCGTAGAGAAAGAATGGGTCACATTAATTTAGCTACACCTGTAGCTCATATCTGGTTTTTAAAATCACTACCCAGTAGAATTTCTCTTGCAGTTGACATGAAGTTAAAAGAAGTAGAAAGAGTTTTATATTTTGAAAACTTCATTGTTACTGAGCCTGGAATGACAACATTGCAAAAAAATCAACTACTCAATGAAGAAGAGCTTGCCAAATACCAAGATGAATTTGGTGAAGAATCATTTGAAGCAGGGATTGGTGCTGAAGCTATTCTCAATATCTTAAAATCAATGGATCTTGAGTTAGAAAGAAAACTTTTAATTAACACTATCAAAGAAACAAAATCAAAAGTTAACGAAGAAAGATCAATTAAAAGACTTAAATTAATCGAGTCATTCATTGAAACAGGTCAAAAACCTGAATGGATGATTTTAACAATTATTCCTGTAATTCCACCTGAGCTTAGACCATTAGTACCTTTAGATGGTGGAAGATTTGCGACTTCAGATTTAAACGATCTTTATAGAAGAGTTATTAACAGAAATAATCGCTTAAAGAGATTAATGGACCTTAAAGCTCCAGATATTATTGTTAGAAATGAAAAAAGAATGCTGCAAGAATCTGTTGATGCTTTATTTGACAATGGTAGAAGAGGTAGGGTAATAACTGGAACTGGCAAGAGACCTCTTAAATCTTTAGCTGAAATGCTAAAAGGTAAGCAAGGTAGATTTAGACAAAACTTATTAGGAAAAAGAGTAGATTACTCAGGTAGATCGGTAATTGTTGTTGGCCCAGATCTTAAATTACATCAGTGTGGTTTACCTAAAAAAATGGCTTTAGAACTTTTCAAACCATTTCTATACGCAAGATTGAATAAATTAGGACTAGCTTCAACAATTAAACAAGCAAAGAAATTAGTTGAAAAAGAAACTAATGCTGTCTGGGATGCACTTGAGCTTATTGTTAGAGAGCACCCCGTATTACTTAACCGTGCTCCAACACTTCACAGATTAGGTGTGCAAGCGTTTGAACCTAAATTAATTGAAGGTGATGCTATTGAGTTACACCCATTATGTTGTGCAGCTTTCAATGCTGACTTTGATGGTGATCAAATGGCAGTACACGTTCCATTGAGTCTAGAGGCGCAATTGGAAGCAAGAATTTTAATGTTATCAACAAATAACATTCTGAGTCCATCAAATGGAAAACCTATTATTGTACCAAGTCAGGATATGATTTTGGGTCTTTACTACTTATCTCAAGCACCTTTTCAAACTGAAAAGCCAGACGGATATTTTATAAATAATAACGAAATTGAACACGCCTTATCAACTGGTCAAATAAAAGTACACTCAACTATTGTTTCTAGATTTGAAACGCTTGATGAAAAAGGAAACAAAAAGATTGAAAAACACACAACAACAGCTGGAAGATTCTTATTAGCGAATTTATTACCTAAGAATAAAGATATTACTTTTTCAATGATAGACAGATTGTTACCAAAGAAAACAGTTTCTGAAATCATTGACAGTGTATTTAGATTTTGTGGTCAAAAAACTACAGTTATTTTTTGTGATCATTTAAAAGATTTAGGTTTCAAACACGCATTTAAAGCAGGTATTTCTTTTGGTAAGGATGACCTAGTTATTCCTCCAAATAAAGGGCAACTAATTGAAGATACTAAAAAACTAATTGCAGATTATGAAAATCAATATTCTGAAGGTTTAATTACTAGAGGCGAAAAATATAACAAAGTAGTCGATGCTTGGTCTAAATGTACTGATAAAGTTGCAGGCGAAATGATGAGAGGAATTTCTGCAACAGAAAGTACTCCTGATGGAATGAAAATTAACTCTGTATTTATGATGGCCGATAGTGGTGCTAGAGGATCAGCTGCACAAATGAAACAACTAGCTGGAATGAGGGGACTGATTGCAAAACCTTCTGGTGAAATTATTGAAACACCTATTATTTCTAATTTTAAAGAAGGTCTTACGGCTCTTGAGTATTTTAACTCAACTCACGGAGCCAGAAAAGGTCTTGCTGATACTGCCTTAAAAACAGCGAGCTCAGGTTATTTAACTAGAAGACTTTGTGACGTTGCTCAGGATCTTACTATTTCTAAAATAAAATGTGATAATCCAGGATTTATTGAATTAGGTGAAATTCTTGAAGGTGGAAATGTGGTTGTTAGTTTATCTGAGAGAGCCTTAGGAAGAGTTATTGCATTTGATGTAAAAAACCCTATCACAGGTGATGTTGTAATAAAAAAAGATATAATGATTGATGAAGCTGGTTGCGATAAAATTGATGCAGCAGGTGTTAAATTCATCAAAGCTTATTCAGTAATGACATGTAGTTCTAAAAAAGGTGTTTGTGCCACTTGTTATGGACGTGATTTATCAAGAGGTAAAATGGTTCACGTTGGTGAAGCAATTGGTATGATTTCAGCCCAATCTATTGGTGAACCGGGTACACAGTTAACAATGAGAACATTCCACGTTGGTGGTACTGCTTCTGTTAAACAAGAATCTCAAATTGTTACAAAATCTGCAGGTACTTTGAAAATTATTAACTCAAATTTATTAAAAGATTCTAAGAAAAACTTAATTGTAATGGGTAGAAATACTCAACTTTCTATTGAAGATGATAATGGAGTTCAAGTAGCTGTCTATAAAGTAGCTTATGGATCAAAATTATTTTTCCAAAATGGTGATAAAGTTAAATCAAATGAAAAGATCTGTGAATGGGATCCGTACACTACGCCAGTTATTGCTGAGAAAAGTGGTATAGCAGGGTATGTTGATTTAATTGATGGCATCTCTATTCAAGAAACTACAGATGACGCAACTGGTATTTCATCTAAATCAGTAATTGACTGGAGAGCTCAATCTAAAAATACAGATTTAAAACCAAGAATTACCTTAAGGGACGATAAAGGAAATGTTATTAAAAAAGCAGATGATAATGAGGCTAGATATTACTTGGTACCAGATTCAATTTTATCTGTTAAGGATGGCCAAAAAATATTTGCAGGTGATATCATCGCTAGACTACCTAAAGAAACAACTAAAACAAAAGATATTACTGGTGGTTTGCCTCGTGTTGCTGAATTGTTTGAAGCAAGAAAAGCAAAGGATAGTGCGATTATTGCTGAAAATGATGGACAAGTTTTATTTGGAAAAGAAGTTAGGGGAAAACAAAAAATTTCTATTCAGCCTGAAGATGGGGAGCCTTCTAATTATTTAATTCCAAAAGGTAAACATATAAACTTTAACCAAGGTGAAAAAATTAAGAAAGGTGAATATCTACTTGATGGACAACCTTTGCCTCATGATATTCTTAGAATTTTAGGTATAAAAGATTTAACTGAATATTTTGTAAACCAAGTACAAGAAGTTTATAGATTACAAGGTGTAATAATTAACGATAAACATATCGAAACTATTCTAAGACAAATGCTTAAAAAAGTTGAAATTAAAACATCTGGTGATTCGCCGTATTTACCTGGAGAAATGATTGACAGAATTAAGTTTGATGTAGTAAATGAAAAACTTGTAGTTGAAGGAAAAAATCCTGCCGCTGGTGAAAGAGTTTTAATGGGAATTACCAAAGCATCACTGCAAACTGAATCGTTTATTTCAGCAGCATCTTTCCAAGAAACTACAAGAGTTCTTACGGATGCTGCTATTAAAGGTAAAGTTGACCCTTTAAATGGCTTAAAAGAAAATGTTATCGTCGGTAGATTAGTTCCAGCTGGTACTGGCCACATTAAGAATAAATGGAATAGAAATGCCATTGAAGCTGACAATAAATTTTTAGCAGATCAGAACAAAATAGAACCTGTTGATGCTACAGAAACTCAAGCTAATCAATAAATTAAACACGTTTAAATTGTAGTTTTAGTTTGACAAAGTCAAATTAAACAGTATTTTGACGATGTTTTTGGTTGGAATGTAGTACCTACTTAACGGAACTAAACGCTGCCACAAAATAACCTGTCAGTTATTTTCATTCAAAAATAAATTAATTAATTAATTAAAAAATTTATGCCAACTATTAACCAGTTGTTAAGAAAGAAAAGAACTAGACCAGTTGCAAGAAATAAAGTTCCTGCACTTGAAAAACAACCTTTAAAAAGAGGTGTGTGTCTTAAAGTTTACACAACAACTCCCAAAAAACCGAACTCTGCATTAAGAAAAGTTGCAAGAGTTAGACTTTCAAATGGCTTTGAAGTTACAGCTTACATTGGTGGTGAAGGTCATAATCTCCAGGAACACTCAGTAGTTTTAATTAGAGGTGGTCGTGTTAAAGATTTACCTGGTGTTCGTTATCATATTCTTAGAGGAAATCTAGACACCCAAGCTGTTGCAGGCAGAAAGAAACGTAGATCATTATACGGAACTAAAAAAGGTAAATAATTATGTCTAGAAAAAAAACTCAACCAAAAAAAGTTGTTACTCCAGACCCAATATTTAAATCAACTATTATTCCAAAATTAATCAACTCCATTATGTATGATGGAAAAAAAGTTGTTGCTGAAAAAATAGTTTATGAAGCAATTGAAAAAATTAAATCAAAAACTAAAGAAGAGCCGATTAATGTTTTTAATGAAGCAATAAATAATATCAAACCTACTGTGGAAGTTAGATCACGAAGAGTAGGTGGTGCAACGTATCAAGTGCCTGTTGAAGTAAAATCTAACAGAGCTCAAGCACTCGCAATTAGATGGTTGGTAGATGCTTCAAGAAAAAGAAAAGACAAACATATGTCTGATAAAATTTTTAATGAACTGTATGACGCTTATGAAAAAAAAGGATCAGCAGTTAAAAAAAGAGAAGATGTACATAAAATGGCAGAGTCAAATAAGGCTTTTGCTCATTTTAGGTGGTAAAAAATTATGGCTAGAATAAATACATTAGATACATATAGAAACATTGGAATTATGGCTCATATTGATGCTGGTAAAACCACTACTACGGAAAGAATTTTATACTACACGGGGAAAAGTCACAAAATTGGTGAAGTTCACGACGGTGCAGCAACAATGGACTGGATGGAGCAAGAGCAGGAAAGAGGAATTACAATTACTTCAGCTGCAACTACTTGTTTTTGGAATGACCATAGAATTAATATTATTGATACTCCTGGTCACGTAGATTTTACTATTGAAGTTGAAAGATCGTTAAAAGTTTTAGACGGTGCTGTATGTGTTTTTGACGGCGTTGCAGGTGTTGAGCCTCAATCAGAAACAGTATGGAGACAAGCTGATAAATATAAAGTTCCAAGAATTTGCTTTGTAAATAAACTAGATAGAACTGGTGCAGATTTTTATAGATGTGTGGATATGATTAGAGATAGACTTGGTTGCAAACCTTTAGTTATACAAGTCCCAATTGGTATGGAAACAGATTTAGTTGGAGTTGTTGACTTAGTTAAGATGAAAGCCCAGGTTTGGAAAAATGAAGCCTTAGGTGCTGACTGGGAATATAAAGAAATTCCTGATGATTTAAAAGAGATTTCTCAAAAATACAGAACTGAACTTGTTGAAACTGCCGTAGAGCAAGATGAAAAATTAATGGAAAGCTATTTAAATGGTGATGAAATAAAAGAAGAAGATTTAATTAAATGCATAAGAAAAGGAACTCTAAACTTTACTTTCGTTCCAATTACTACTGGTTCAGCATTTAAAAACAAAGGTGTTCAACCTTTACTTGATGCTGTTATTAATTATTTACCAAGCCCAATTGATATTGGTTCAATTAATGGAACGATACCAGGAACTGAAGAAGTTAAAGAAATGAAATTTGATGATAATGCTGGTTTTTCAGCGTTAGCTTTTAAAGTTGCTAACGATCCATTTGTGGGGTCATTAACTTTTATAAGAATTTACTCTGGAACAATCAAAACTGGAACTGCAGTTTATAATACTTCAAAAGAAAAAGAGGAAAGAGTTGGCAGAATGCTTTTAATGCATGCTAACTCCAGAGAAGATATTAAAGAAGCAAATGCTGGTGATATCGTTGCATTGGCAGGACTTAAATACACAATAACTGGTCACACCCTATGTGATGAGGCTAACCCAGTTTTACTTGAGCCAATGGAGTTTCCTGAGCCAGTAATTGAAATTGCGGTAGAACCTAAAACAAAAGCTGACCAAGAAAAAATGGGTGAAGCTTTAGCTAGATTAGCAAAAGAAGATCCTTCATTTAGAGTAACTTCCGACGAAGAATCTGGTCAAACAATTATCAAAGGTATGGGAGAACTGCACCTAGATATTATTGTTGATCGAATGAAAAGAGAATTTAATGTTGAAGCAAATATTGGTGCACCCCAAGTTGCTTACCGTGAAACTATTCAAAATGCTTCTGAGTTTGAGTATACACACAAAAAACAAAGTGGTGGTGCCGGCCAATTTGCAAAAGTTAAACTTTTGGTAGAACCTCAAGAACCAGGCAAAGGTAGAGAAGTTGATAGTAAAATTAAAGGTGGATCAATTCCAAAAGAATTTATTCCAGGTGTTGAGAAGGGTATTGAAACAATATCTGATGGTGGAATTTTAGCTGGGTTCCCATTAATTGATTATAAAGTTACAATTTTAGATGGATTACACCATGACGTTGACTCAAGTGTTCTTGCCTTTGAACTAGCTGGTAGAGCTTGTTTTAAAGAAGCTTGCACTAGAGGTGGATTAAAATTATTAGAGCCAGTAATGAGAGTTGAAGTAGTTACTCCTGAAGATTACATGGGTGATGTTATTGGTGACTTAAATAGTAGAAGAGGACAAATTAGCGAACAAGAAAGCAGAGGAAATGCAACTGTAATAACAGCAATGGTTCCTCTTGCTAATATGTTTGGATATATAAACAGTTTAAGATCAATGTCTCAAGGAAGAGCTCAATACTCTATGTTCTTTGATCATTATTCTAAAGTCCCACAAAACGTGCAGGATGAAGTAACTAAAAAGATTGCTGGATAATTATTATGGAAAAACAAAATATTAGAATAAAGTTAAGAGCTTACGACAATAAGATCTTAGACGCATCTACTGAAGAGATTGTTAACACTGTTAAGAGAACAGGTGCAACAGTTAAGGGTCCAATACCACTACCAACTAGAATTGAAAAATATACAGTTTTAAAAGGTCCTCATATTGATAAAAAAAGTAGAGAGCAATTTGAAACAAGAACGCATAAAAGATTAATTGATATCATTGAACCTACACCACAAACTGTAGAAGCTTTAATGAAACTAGATTTAGCATCAGGTGTTGACGTGGAGATAAAAATTTAATTATGACTGAAATAGCATTAGTTGGAAAAAAAATAGGTATGACTAGAGAGTTTTACAAAACTGGTCGTTTAGTTCCTGTTACTGTAATTAAAATGGAAAAAGCTAGAGTTATCAACGTGATAGAAGAAGATAAACGTGGATACAAAGCAGTACAATTAGGTTTCGGTAATATTAAAAGTTCAAAACTGACAAAAGCTATGAAGGGCATGTATGCTAAGAAAAACACAGAAGCCAAAAAAAAATTAAAAGAATTTAGAGTAAAAGATACTGAAATATACAAAGAAGGTAATGAATTTGGTTTAGAAATATTCAACGAAGTTAAGTTCGTGGACACGACTTCTAAAACTATTGGTAAGGGTTTTGCGGGAGCAATGAAAAGACATAATTTTGGTGGTTTAAGAGCCACTCACGGTGTATCAGTTTCGCACAGATCACATGGTTCAACTGGTCAAAGACAAGATCCTGGTAAAGTTTTTAAAGGAAAAAAAATGGCTGGTCATATGGGTGATAGAGTTAGAACTATGCAAAATTTAGAGATTATTAAAACTGATTTAGAAAATGAATTATTATATGTAAAAGGTTCAATACCCGGTTCTAAAAATTCAGAAATCCTAGTTAAACAGTCAGTGAAAGTTATTAAAAAAATGACTATTAAAGAAAAAATTGCTGCTGCTGAAAAAGCTAAAAAAACACCAGATAAAAAGAAAAGATAATGAAAATAGATAAAATAAATTTAGATGGGAAAAAAGGGTCTATTGAAGTTTTAGATAAAATTTTTTCAGCAAAAATAAATAAGAAATTAGTAGATAACGTTTTATACAAAACTAACGCTAACTACAAAGGTAGACACGCTAAGACAAAACAGCAGAATGAAATTGCTGGATCTACTTCAAAAATTTATGCTCAAAAAGGAACTGGTGGAGCACGTCATGCTAGTAGAAAAGCCCCTATATTTGTTGGTGGTGGTGTTGCACATGGTCCCAAAGGTCAACTGGCTTATAAAAAAAGAAAATTGAACAAAAGTGAGAAAAAATTAAGCATAGCATCACTGATTACTGAAAAGAATAAACTTAATAATTTATTAATCTTTAGTGATTTTGCTACTGAAATTAAAAAAACTAAAGAAATGCACTCAATTATTAAAAAATTTGAATTAACTCATTCATTAATAATTCTAGATAAGACTTCAAAAGAAAAAGTTGAAAAATCTATGAGAAACATTCCAAATGTTAAAGTTACTGACATTAACCACTTTAGCGCTTTTGATATTATCAAATTTAAAAAAGTTGTGTTTACTGAAAGCTCAATAAAAGAACTAGAAAAGAGATATTCTTAAAATGGATAAAATACATTTATACGATAAAATTTTATCACCCATGGTGACTGAAAAGTCTACAAATCTATCTGAACAAAATAAGATAGTATTTAAAGTCCCAAGAGAAGCTAATAAAACTAATTTAAAAAAGAATATTGAAAAAATATTTAAAGTTAATGTTATTAAAATTAATATTATAAATAAACAAAACAGAAAAGTTGTTAAAAGAGGTAAAAAAGTAAATGTTCAAGGATATAAAAAAGCAATTATAACTCTAAAAAAAGGTCAAAGTATTGATCTAACAACAGGAATTTAAATAATGGCATTAAAAACATTCAAACCATATACAAAATCTACTAGAGGAACAGTTCTTGTTGATAGAACTGGTTTATGGAAAGGCAAACCTTTTAAAATGCTTGTTGAACCTAAAAATTCAATGCGTGGAAGAAATAACAATGGTCACATCACTTCAAGAAATATGTCAGGTGGCGGACATAAAAAAATGTATAGACTTGTTGATTTTTACAGAAAAAAATTCGATGCACCGGGCACTGTTGAACGTATTGAATATGATCCTAATAGATCGTGCTATATTATGCTAATTAAGTTTGAAGACGGAACTCATTTTTACTATTTAGCGCCTCAAAAAATTAAAGTTGGTGATGTTGTTGAAAATGGTTCTGCTAAAGAGATTAAAGTTGGAAATTGCATGCCGTTAAGAGACATTCCTGTTGGTATAAACGTGCACAACGTTGAATTAAATCCAGGCGGTGGTGGAAAAATAGCCAGATCTGCAGGCACCTCTGTTACTATAAGTGGTTTAGATGGTAATTATTCATTAGTTAAAATGACATCAGGTGAGGTTAGAAAAATAGATTCAAGATGTATGGCAACAATCGGTGTTTTGTCAAACCCAGACCAAAAAAATATTAAAATTGGTAAAGCTGGAAGATCAAGATGGTTAGGCAGAAGACCTCATACCAGAGGAGTTGTGATGAACCCAGTTGATCACCCACACGGTGGTGGTGAAGGTAAGAGTGCTGGAGGTAGACACCCAGTATCACCTACAGGTCAAGGTGCAAAAGGATTAAAAACAAGAACAAACGCAAGAACAGATAAGTTTATAGTTAAAAGAAGAAATAAAAGAAAGGATACTAAAAAATAATGGCTAGATCAGTATGGAAAGGTCCTTTTGTTGAAGAGAGCTTAATTAAAAAAGTTGAAAAACAAAAATTAGACCCAAAAAAAATGCCAATTAAAACTTGGTCAAGAAAATCAACCATAATTCCTGAATTTATTGGTGTTAGTTTTTTGATTTATAATGGAAAGAAATTTATACCAGTTACCATTTCTGAAGATATGGTTGGACACAAACTTGGTGAGTTTTCACCAACAAGAACATTTTTTGGTCATACGCCTGCAGATAAAAAAGCTAAACCCGCAACAGCAGCTAAGAAATAATTATGAATAAGAAAAAGAAAATTAATAGAGTTAAAGTAGACACAGTTAGATCAGTAAATAATAATATTAGATCTAGTGTAAGAAAACTTAATCCAATTCTTAAGGCAATTGTTGGAAAAAAAGTTGATGTTGCTATTAGAGAATTACAATTTTCTGCAAAAAGAATAACTAGAGAAATTAGAAAAACAGTTTCATCAGCTATTGCTAATGCTGAAAATAATAATCAATATGATATTGATAAGTTAATTGTTAAAGAAGCTTATTGTGGAAAAAAAGTTGTTATGAAAAGATTTAGACCTAGAGCAAAAGGTAGAGCTGCACCAATTTTAAAACCATATTCAACAATTACAATTATATTATCAGAAGCAAAACAAATGGAGAGTCATGGGACAAAAAGTTAATCCAATAGGTTTTAGACTTGGTGTAAATAGAGGTTGGGACTCTGTTTGGTATGCTAAAAAGAAAGATTTTGGAAATTATTTAATTGAGGATTTTAAAATTAGAGCTTACATCAAAAAAAATGTAGTTAACTCTGGTGTATCAAAAGTGATGATTGAAAGAACTTCAAATAAATGTTTTGTTACAATCTATACTTCAAGACCAGGATTTGTTATTGGTAAAAAAGGTAGTGATATTGATAAAATTAAAAATAATTTATCTAAATTTACTAGCAATGAAGTATCACTAAATATTAAAGAGGTTAAAAAACCAGAAACTAACGCTTTTTTAGTGGCTGAAAATATTGCGCAACAGCTTATAAAAAGAATATCGTACAGAAGAGCAATGAAGAGAGCTATGCAGTCTTGTATGAGATTAGGTGCCAAAGGAATTAAAGTTTCAATAAGCGGTAGACTTGGTGGAAATGAAATAGCAAGAACAGAATGGTTGAGAGAGGGTAGCATTCCTTCACATACATTAAGAGCTGATATTGATTATGATGAAGCTGAAGCTTTAACAACTTTTGGAATAATTGGAATTAAAGTTTGGATTTACAAAGGTGAAGTATTTGCAAGAGAATTCAGTCAAGAAACAAATAAGGTAGTACCTAAAGAGGCTAAAGAATAATTATGTTATTACAACCAGTTAGAACAAAATATAGAAAAGCTCACAAAGGTAGAATTCACGGGACTGCTACTCGTGCTGCAAAGATCAATTATGGTTCATTTGCATTAAAAGCGATGGCACCTGAAAGAATTATTGGAAAACAAATTGAAGCTGCAAGAGTTGCTTTAACTAGACATATGAAAAGACAAGGTCGTGTTTGGACTAGAATTTTTCCTAATATCCCAGTTTCTAAGAAGCCCGTTGAAGTACGTATGGGTAAAGGTAAGGGTGCTCCTGAGTACTGGGCATGTAGAGTTAAACCAGGTAGAATCTTATTTGAAATTGATGGTGTTTCAGAAGCAATTGCTAAAGAAGCGCTTTATAAAGCATCTGCAAAATTACCAATTAAAACTAAATTTATAAAAAGATTTGTATAATATGAAAAAGCAAGAAATTAAAAAATTATCTAAAGACGAAGTTATAAAAAATATAGATAAATTAAAAAAAGATTTATTTAATTTTAGATTTCAAAAAATTAATTCAGAAATTAAAGATCCATCTAAAATTGGACAAACAAAAAAAACAATAGCTAGATTAAAAACTACACTAAAGGAAAAATTAAATGCCTAAGAAAATATTAACAGGAGTGGTTACTAGTGATAAATCTAATAAAACTATTACTGTTGCAGTTGAGAGAAAATACTCTCATCCAGTATTAAAAAAAGTTGTTAAGGTGAAAAAAAAATACAATGCTCACGATGAAAACAATAAGTTTAAAACTGGAGACACTGTTTCAATTGTTGAATGCAAACCTTTCTCTAAAAATAAAAAGTTTCAAGTAATGGATGGTTCTAAATGATACAGGTACAAACTGAGATGTTAGTTGCGGATAATACAGGTGCAAAAAGAATTGAATGTATTAAGGTTTTAGGTGGTTCAAAGCGTAGATATGCTAGCATTGGTGACACTATCGTTGTTGCTGTAAAAGAGGCCATACCTAAAGGTAAAGTAAAAAAAGGTTCGGTGCACAAGGCAGTTGTAGTTCGTGTTAAATATGGAATTCATAGAGAAGATGGATCAAAGGTAAAATTTGATAACAATGCTGCAGTTTTGGTTGATGACAAAGGTGAACCGGTTGGAACCAGAATTTTTGGTCCAGTTACTAGAGAATTAAGAAATAGAGGTCAAATGAAAATAATTTCATTGGCTCCTGAGGTATTATAAAATGATTAAAAAAGGTTCTAAAGTAAAGGTGTTAACTGGAAGAGATAAAAAAAAAGAAGGTGAAGTTATTGAGATAGACAGACCCAATAACAGAGCAAAAGTTCAAGGAATTAATATTGTGAAAAAGCATGTGAAGACTACAAAAGAAAAAAAAGGTGGAATTATTTCTAAAGAAAGCTTTATTCATATTTCAAACCTTACACTTGTTGATGCAAAAGAAAAAATAAAAAAAACTGAGGCTAAAAAATAATGACACCAAGATTAAAAGAACTTTATTATAAAGAAATTCAGCCTGCTCTTAAAGAGCAATTAGGATTTAAAAATACCTTTCAAGGACCAAAACTACTTAAAGTTGTTATTAATATGGGCTTAGGTCTTGACGGTGCTGATACTAAAATTATGAAATCTACTGAAGAAGATTTGGGAAAAATTACAGGACAAAAACCTACAGTTACAAAATTTAAGAAATCGGTTGCCAACTTTAAAACAAGAAAAGGTGCTAATGCAGGTTTAAAAGTTACTTTAAGAGGTAACAAAATGTATGAATTTATTGATAGATTAGTTAACATTGCGCTACCTAGAATTAAAGATTTTAGAGGCCTATCACCAAAAGGTTTTGATAAATTTGGTAATTACACTTTCGGAATTAAAGAGCATATAATTTTTCCTGAAGTTAATTTTGACAGAATAGACAAAATTAGAGGTCTTGATGTGGTGGTTGTAATTGCTGCTATGAATAAAGACCATAGTTTTGCACTTTTAGAGAAATTAAATTTTCCATTTATTAAAAAAGGAGACAATTAAAAATGGCTAAAGTAAGCGCAGTTCAAAAAAATGATAAAAGAATTAAACTTTCAGATAGACTCTTTAAAAAAAGACTTGCTTTGAAAAAAATTATTATGGATAAGAAAATTTCTCTAGAAGAAAGATTCAAAGCACAACAAAAATTATCTAATTTGCCTAGAAACTCTGCAAAAAATAGAGTGATGAATAGGTGTCAAATCACTGGAAGACCACATGGTGTTTACAGAAAATTAAAAATATCAAGAATAGCTTTAAGAGACTTAGGATTACATGGATTAATTCCAGGTATGACGAAGTCGAGCTGGTAGAAAGGAATATATGAGTTTAAGTGACCCAATTGGGGATATGATCGCAAGAATAAAGAATGCTTTAGTGAGAAATCACAAAAAAGTTGCACTGCCATCTTCTAATTTTAAAGTGAAAATTGCAGATATTTTAAAAAATGAAGGATTTATCAAAGAATATAAAATTGATACAGCTGACAAAAAACCAGTTTTATCTATTGATTTAAAATATTATTCAGGAAATCCAGTTATTAGTACTTTTGAAAGAGTATCAAAACCAGGCAGAAGAATATTCTCAAGCGCTGATAGTTTGCCAAAAATTAATGGTGGTCTTGGTGTTGCAATAGTCTCTACTCCAAAAGGTGTAATGACAGATGTAGATGCTAGAAAACAAAAAGTTGGTGGCGAAATAATCTGTAAGGTATTTTAATGTCTAAAATTGGTAAAATAAGTATTTCAATTCCTGAAAAAGTTAAGGCAGTACTTTCGGGTAATGTTCTTAATATTGAAGGGCCATTAGGGAAAAAATCACTTAATGTTGACTTAGAAATGTTTAATCTTGATATTACCGAAGGAAAAGAAATTTCAATCAAACCCAAAAAAGTTGATCGAGATTCAAAAAGATTATGGGGTATGAATAGAAGCTTAATCAATAATGCCGTGATTGGTTCAAGTACTGGTTATGAAAAAATACTTGAACTAGTGGGTGTTGGTCATAGAGCTGCATTGAAGGATAAAGTTTTAAATTTACAACTTGGTTATAGTCACGATATAAACTTTGATATACCTGAGGGTATAAAAATTGTTGTTGAAAAACAAACAACAGTTAAAGTTAGCGGGTCTGACAAACAACAAGTAGGTATGGTTTGTTCAAAGATTAAGTCTTTTAGAAAACCAGAACCTTATAAAGGTAAAGGGATTAGAGAAAAAGGTCAGTATATATTAAGAAAAGAAGGAAAGAAAAAATAATGAAAATAAATGCTATTGAAAGAAAAAAGTTCAGAGTAACAAATAAAGTTAAAAAAGTTTCATCTCCTGATAGATTTAGATTAAGTATTTCGAGATCTGCAAAAAATATTTCTGCTCAAATAATTGATGATGTTAAAAATATTACATTACTTTCTTCTTCTTCAATTGAAAAAGACATCAAAGCTATGGACAAAATCAACAAAACTGAAATTTCTAAAATTGTTGCTGAAAAGTTAGCAAAAAAAGCTGTAGAGAAAAAAATAACAAAGATCTATTTTGATAGAGGTGTTTATAAATATCATGGTAGAGTTAAGGCATTCGCTGAAACATTACGTAAAAATGGGATGGAGTTTTAATTATGGATTTTAAAAAGAAAAATGACGATGGTATTGTTGAAAAACTAGTTCATATTAACAGAATTACAAAAGTTGTAAAAGGTGGACGTAGATTTGGTTTTTCAGCACTAGTAGTCGTGGGTAATCAAGAGGGAAAAATTGGTGTAGCTCACGCAAAAGCTAAACAAGTCCCTGATGCAATTAAAAAAGCAAATGAAACTGCTAGAAGAGTTTTAATTCATATTCCTCTAAGAGAAGGAAGAACTATTCATCATGATGTTTATGGAAAAGATGGCGCAGGTAAAATTATTTTAAGATCTGCTCCTAAAGGAACTGGTATTATTGCGGGCGGTCCAGTTAGAGCTGTTTGCGAAGTTTTAGGAATTAAAGATATAGTTGCTAAATCAATGGGAACATCAAACCCCCACAACATGATAAGAGCTACAATGAAGGCTCTTTCAAAACAAAATTCACCAAAACATATAGCAACAATTAGAAATAAAAAAATTTCTGACGTAATAGAAAAAAGAGGATAATGAGCACATTAAATACTACTGGAAAAGTTTTATACAAAAAGAAAATGAGAGTTGGTCGAGGTATTGGATCAGGAAAAGGTAAAACTTCTGGAAGAGGAGTTAAGGGTCAAAAATCTAGATCTGGTGTAGCCATCAAAGCTTTTGAGGGTGGACAAATGCCTTTATATAGAAGATTACCTAAAAGAGGATTTAATGCAATTAAGAGATACCAAGCTATTATAGCAATAATGAACTTAGAAAAAATTCAATCATATATTGATGAAAAAACTATTAATTCAAGCGATATAATAAACATGGCTTTGCTTATAAAATTGAAATTAATCAATAAAAATTCTCAAAAATTAAAAATACTTGGTACGGGTGATATTAAAGATAAAATTAGCATTGAAGCTGATCTAATATCAAAAGCTGCTGTAGTTAAATTAGAGAAAGCTGGCGGCACAATACAGCTAAAAAAATAATTAAGATATTATGAGCTCATCTTCTCAAACTAATGATCTTAAAAACAGAATAATTTTCACAATATTTATTTTAGCAGTTTATAGATTTGGTACTTTTGTACCTATTCCAGGTATTGATCCTGAACAATTACAAACAATGATGAGTGGCAATCAAAAAGGGTTACTTGGAATGTTTAATGTTTTTTCTGGTGGAGCAGTGAGTAGAATGGCAATTTTTGCACTTGGAATAATGCCATATATTTCCTCATCTATTATCGTTCAATTACTAACTGGGGTATCTGATTATTTTAAAAATTTAAAAGCTCAGGGTGAAAATGGTAGAGCTAAAATTACGCAAATAACAAGATATGGTACTGTTTTGTTAGCTACCATCCAAGGTTATGGATTATCTATAGGTTTACAATCTTCTGCTGATTTAGTTATTAATCCAGGTTTATTTTTTACAGTAACAGCGGTCGCAACTATTGTTGCAGGAACAATGTTTCTGATGTGGTTGGGTGAGCAAATCACTCAAAGAGGTATTGGTAATGGTATTTCATTGATTATTTTTGCTGGTATTGTTGCTGAAATTCCAAGAGCTTTAGTAACCACATTTGAGTTGGGTAGAACTGGTGCCGTCTCTACAATCATGATTATTGGAATTTTTGTATTATTAGTTGGAACGATTATGTTTATTGTTTTCATGGAAAGAGCATTAAGAAAAATTCTAATAAATTACCCCAAAAGACAAATGGGAAACAAAATGTATGGTGGGGAATCTTCTCACTTACCGTTAAAGATTAACCAGGCAGGTGTTATACCAGCAATTTTTGCATCAGCTTTATTGCTTTTACCTGTAACCTTTTCTAATTTTAGCTTTTCAGATAACGATACTTTCTTAAACATAAGTTCATACTTTACTCAAGGGCAACCTCTTTACATGCTCCTATATGCTTCTGGAATAGTTTTTTTTACTTTTTTCTATACCTCAATTACTTTTAACCCAACAGAGACTGCTGATAATCTAAGAAAATATGGTGGCTTTGTACCAGGGATTAGACCCGGTGAAAACACTGCACTATACATAGAAAAAATTGTAACTAAACTTACAACAATAGGTGCTCTTTATTTAACTATTGTATGTTTGATGCCTGAGTTTTTAATTGCAAATTACCCAATACCTTTTTACTTAGGTGGTACTTCAATTTTAATTGTTGTTGTGGTTGCAATTGATACAGTAACCCAAATACAAACTAGATTAATGAGTTCACAATATGAGCAATTAATAAAAAAAACAAAATTCGGTAAATAATTCTGTGAATATAATTTTATTTGGTCCTCCAGGCGCTGGGAAGGGCACACAGGCACAATTCATTGTAAAAAAACATAACTACTTTCAATTATCAACTGGTAATCTCTTAAGAGAAGAAGTTAAGTTAAAAACACCACTAGGTTTTGAAATAGAACAATTGATATCTAATGGAAAATTTGTTTCAGATCAAACAGTGAATACACTGCTAAGAAAATCAATCACCAACCTTAAATATAGAGACAGGATTGTTTTTGACGGATACCCCAGAAATGTTGAACAAGCTAAGAATTTAGAGTTAATTTTAGCTGAATTTGATCAATCGATTGGTCATATAATTTTTTTAAATGTTTCAAAGGATATTATTGAAAAACGTATTATGGGTAGAATGACATGTGATAAGTGTAATATGACTTTGAATGAGTTTTTTAATAAAGAACAAATAGAATTACACCCATGTGGTAAAGACCACCTTAAGAAGAGAAAAGATGATAATTTTGACGTAGTTGTAGCTAGATATGACACATATATGAAGACAACTAAACCAGTCCTCGATTTTTACTCAAATAATACAAATTTCATAGAAATCGATGGAGCTGATGAAATCGAGCAAATTAACAATAAAATCAATGGTGTTCTTAATGTTTAAGGCGTTGACTTTAGAACATCTTCTTATATAAAAGGCTAAATTTATTCTCAAAAATATGGCTCGTATAGCAGGTGTAAATATTCCCCAAAACAAACTTGTCCACATAGGACTAACGTACATCTATGGTATTGGTAATAAATTTTCAAATAAGATTTGTACATCGTTAGAAATTCCTACTGCGAAAAGAATAAACGAACTAACGGATGAAGATATTTTAAAAATTAGAGAATATATTGATGCAAATTTTAAGGTAGAAGGTGATCTTAGAAGAGACTACTCTTTAACTATCAAAAGACTAATTGATCTAGCATGCTACAGGGGATCAAGACATAGAAAAAAACTTCCAGTTAGAGGACAAAGAACAAGATGTAATGCTAGAACTAGAAAAGGTAAGGCTATTGCAATTGCGGGTAAAAAATTAACACCACTTAAAAAATAA
Source organism: uncultured Candidatus Pelagibacter sp. (assembly GCA_905620495.1). Classification (GTDB taxonomy): domain Bacteria; phylum Pseudomonadota; class Alphaproteobacteria; order Pelagibacterales; family Pelagibacteraceae; genus Pelagibacter. The sequence goes on from CAJQTK010000019.1 coordinate 35,685, forward strand.
TTAATTTATGGCTAAAGTAGAAAAAGTAGAAAATCCAGATTCTGTTGTAGAAAAAAAAGTAGATAAAAAATCTAAAAAAAGCTCATACTCAAAAAAGAAAAAAATTAAAAAACATATTCTTAATGGTATTGCTTACGTACAATCAACTTTTAATAATACAATAATTTCAATAGCAGACACTAATGGAAATGTTATTTCGTGGGCTTCTGCAGGACAAAAAGGTTTTAAAGGTTCAAGAAAATCAACACCTTATGCTGCACAAGTTGCAGCAGACTCAGCTGCATCTAAAGCATTAGAGTTTGGTATGAAGACATTAACTGTACAAGTTAAAGGACCTGGATCAGGAAGAGAAACTGCTTTAAGAGCATTACAAGCGAAAGGATTTAAGATTCTTTCTATAAAAGATACAACACCAATGGCACATAACGGCGTAAGACCACCAAAGAAAAGGAGAGTTTAATAAATGGAAAGTTTAAATGTAAATGCTAAAAATTGGAAAGCATTAATTAAACCAGCTCAATTAGATGTTAAAATTAGTGATGATAAATCACATGCTAAAATTATAGCTGAACCATTAGAAAAAGGTTACGGTTTAACTTTAGGAAATTCTTTAAGAAGAATTCTACTTTCATCTATTAGAGGTACTGCTGTAACTTCAATTCAAATTGATGGTGTATTACATGAGTTTACATCCATTAAAGGTGTTAGAGAAGATGTTACAGACATAGTTTTAAACGTTAAATCATTAGCATTAAAAAGTTCTTCAGATAGTGCTAAAAAACTTATTTTAGATGCAAAAGGACCAGGTGAAATTAAAGCTTCTAACATTCAAGCTGTTACTGATATTGAGATTTTAAATCCTGATTTGGTTATTTGTAATTTAGATGAAAATACGCATTTCCATATGGAAATGAATGTTGGAAATGGCAAGGGTTACGTTCCAGCTGTAATGAATAAGCCAGAAGAACCACCTTTAGGTTTGATTGCAATAGATTCATTATACAGTCCAGTTAAAAAAGTTTCATACGCTATAAGTACTGCTAGAGAAGGAAAAGCTCTAGACTATGATAAATTAACTATGGAAGTTGAGACTAATGGTTCAATTTCAGCTGAAGATGCAGTTGCATATTCAGCAAGAATTTTCCAAGACCAACTTAATATGTTTGTTAATTTTGATGAACCAGTAGAAGCTCCTGTTAACGAAGTTTCAACTGAACCTGAATTTAATAAAAATCTTTTAAGAAAAGTAGAAGAATTAGAGTTATCAGTTCGTTCAATGAACTGTTTAAAAAATGATAATATTATCTACATAGGAGATCTAGTTCAAAAATCAGAAGGTGAAATGCTTAGAACACCGAATTTTGGTAGAAAATCATTAAATGAAATAAAAGAAGTTTTAACTGGTATGTCTTTATACCTTGGTATGGAAATACCAAACTGGCCACCAGAAAATATAGCTGAAATGTCTAAAAAGTTAGAGGAGCAAATCTAATGAGACACGGAATGGCTAATAAAAAGTTAAATAGAACTTCTGAACATAGAAAAGCATTATTAAAGAATATGTTAAATTCTTTAATAAAATATGAGCAGATTACTACTACACTTCCTAAAGCTAAATTTCTAAAGCCTCAAGCTGACAAGATCATTACTTTAGGTAAAAAAGAAACTTTACTAACAACAAAGATGTTAATGACGAAATTACAAGACATCACATCTGCCCGTAAAGTTACCAAAACTTTGTCTAAAAGATATGAAAAAAGAAATGGTGGATATACTAGAATTATTAAAGCTGGTTTTAGATATGGAGACAATGCACCTATGGCCGTCATTGAATTTGTAGACAGAGATATTGAGGCAAAAAGAGTTGATAGAAAGAAAAAAGATCCAGCTAAAGACCAAAACGAAGAGAAAAAATTAGCTACTGCTTAATTTTCCTTATAAAAATATATCCTCATGAAAAAGTCATTTAACGTTGATTCAACGTTTAACGATATGCGTATTGATAGATGGATACGGAATAATCTTGGTAATTACCCACAAGGCTTAATCGAAAAAAGTTTGAAAAGTGGAAAAGTTAAGATCAATAATAAAAAAGTAAAAAGCTCTCACAAAGTAAAAACAGGGGATATTGTTGATCTATTTAACTTTGATTTTAAAGAAACAATTGTTCAAAAAACAATTAAATTTTTACCCTCTGAAGAAGTCATTAAAGAGAACGAAGATTTAATAATTGATAACAATGATGACTTCATTGTATTGAATAAAAGTTCTGGTATTTCAGTTCAAGGTGGAACTAAATCTAAAAAAAATCTTGTAGATATCTTTGCCCGTAGCGACATTTTTCAAAACACAAAACCTTTTTCAGTTCATAGATTAGATAAAGATACATCAGGTGTTTTTATTATGGCCAAACATAGAGAGGCCGCACAATTGTTAACATCATTATTTAGATTAAGAAAAGTTCACAAAACGTATTTAGCAATATGTCATGGTGAATTACAAAAAGATTCTGGTGAATGGAATGATGATCTTACTAGATATGATAATGATAAAGAAATAGTAGAAAAGGCTAGAACTACATATAAAGTTTTAGACAAAAACTCTATTTGTAGTTTGGTTGAAATGAAACCGATAACTGGAAGAAAACATCAACTTAGAAAACAGCTATATGCAGTAGGCTCACCCATTTATGGAGATCAAAAATATAAATTTAGTAATACAGATAAAGCTATTAATAAAAATTTAATGCTTCACTCTTATCAAATTAAATTCATGATTAAGGATAAAAAATATACTTACACAGCACTCTTGCCAGATTATTTCAAAAAACTTTTAAAGACTAAAAGACTTAGATTTCTAAGTTCTTAGTAAAATTTTTAACTATTACATCGCTTAAAGTATTATAGTTTTGATCATTAATAGATTTGAGATTTGTTACGCCTTTATCTGAAATTCCACATGGAATGATATTTTGATATTTTGCAAGATCATTACTAATGTTAATTGCAAATCCATGATACGCAATCCATTTGCTAACACGGACACCAATTGCTGCAACTTTTTTAATATTGGACTTGTTGTCTACCCAAATACCAATATTTTTTGGATCGCCAAATGATTTAATATTAAATTCAAACAAGCTTTCAATAATCGTTTTCTCAATTAAAGTTATAAATTTTTTAATATCTTTTTTTCTTTGTTTTAAATCTATGACAAAATA
>CAJQTK010000020.1 GCA_905620495.1 uncultured Candidatus Pelagibacter sp.
TTAGTTTATTTATGGTTGTGGTTTTTGGTGCCCCCTAGCCCACATGGCATTGAGATAGAGTTTATGGAATTTCCACCCTCTTCATGAAATGTTACTACAATTTTTTCAATGGATGAAATAAAGCATACTAATAAGCTTCCATTAAAATATATTTAAAAAATTATTCAATCACCGTGTGTGCTTAGCAACAGAACGCTCTCTAATATAATATATTCACTGTACATTAGGTTGTCACATCTAGTAATATATTTATTTAAATTAATAAAATCAAAGGAGAAATATAATGTTGTGTATAAACTTATCTTACAAAGTTCCAGCAGCAAAAGCAGCTGAAGTAGAAGAAACTTTAATTACTCATGGAAAGCATATGGACCACATTTATCCATCAGGAAATCCAGATGGTGTGAATCCAGCAGAAGCATATTTTACTAAATCAGAAGAATTTAATGATCCAACTGATCCTTCAAAGGGTAAAACGGGTAACATAATTTTTACTGTTAATGAAAAATGGCACAAACCAGAGCATATTCAAAATCATATTGAAAAAGCAAAGGCTGCACCTCACTTTCCAAAATTTGCTGAAGCTATGCAGTATGCAAATGTTAGTGTTATGGGTGGAATATTCTACGAGTTAAAAAAATAAGTGGAGTTGTTTTATAATTCTTTGTTAGCAACAAGTTGATAGAGCAACCCCACTTATTTTTTTGACAGCTCATCTTTCATAACTAATTTAAGCTTCTTTAGGGTTCTTAAATTGTACCAACTTTTAGGCCCTCTTTTTGAGCTTCTTTGTTTTTCAGCAACAGTTACTTTTTTTTTAAGATCTTTGTGTTTTTCTTTAATTTTCATTTATTTTATAAAATTAATTACATATTACAGAAAAACCAAAAAAAAAAACAATTAAACATCACAAATACTTGCCTGAAGTTCTCAATGAAATCTTTCAAAAAAGGTATATATTATGTTATTAATTAAAATTGAGGGCGAAATAGAACGCCCCTTGCAACACTCTTCTATTTTATTGGTTATTAACTGGTTATAAATTTTTGTAAGTGATCTATAAGATCTTTTTGTTCTTTCATCATAATTTTCAAAACGTCACGTATTGAAATAATTTCAACAATTTTTTTATTTTCTAGCACTGGTAGATGTCTAATCCCTTTTTCATTCATTATTTTCATACACTGATCAATTTTATAATCTTTAGTAACAGTAATTAATTCTTTGGTCATAACTTCATCTAATAACGTATCTTTACTACTCTTGCCTTTTAAAATAATCTTTCTTGCATAATCTCTTTCTGAAAATATACCTATAGGGGAATTATTATTATCAACGACAATGATTGCTCCTATATTATTTTCTGACATTAAAATAAGTGCTTGTCTAACATTTTGGTCTTTTGTAGTAGTCCAAATTTTTCTGTTTTTATTTAGTTTTAAAAAATCTTCTAATGTAGTCATTATTTTTAATTTAAAATTTTCATCTTAACTTTTTCATAAACAAAAATTCTATACGGAATCTACACAGAATTCATTGTTAAGTTTCATAAAATTTCTAGATTAAGTTGTGTCAACTTTGTTGTAAAATAAAGATTGTAGAAGCACGGTCTGGGGCACCGGGTAACAGAACGTCCCTTCTTGCTTTAATTTTTCTTTGATTTTCTGTAATCCCAAGGGTAGTTAAACTTCATAGACCACATCCCTATTGCATTAATTCTTGCATAATCCTCATCTTGGACAAACTTTTTAGAATATCTTCTGTAGGCAAAAGCATAGCCGCTTCTAACTAGATAGCTTGATAAACTCTCGTTATTAACAAAGCATTCAGCTAAAGTTCTCTTATATTGGTCTTTTCCTTCGCTAATACATTCAACTTTATTATCACTAATTTTATCAATCAAGATTTTTTTGGCAGTCACACCACATGAATCCATAACCCCTTGGTTAATACAGGTTTGTTTTAATTCAGGTGTATCGATACCAGTAAATCTAATTTTTTCACCATTAAGATGAATAGTATCACCATCAACAACTCTAAGTTCTTGTGATCTGACTTGATTGAAAATTAAAAAAAATATTAGTGAAGAAATACTAATAAGTAAAATGACTTTTCTTTTGTTTAAAAACATTATTTAAAAAGTATCCAATGAATATGATTAGTACAATACCTATAAACCAATTGGTTACCATTATAGTATAAAATATATCCGCATAATCTCCGCCTCTAATATTAATTACATACCAAAGAGATAAAAAAGGTAATGCTGATAATCGTAAAACACTTAAATAAAGACTATAGATAGGTTTTTTAACGGCTTGGAATACCGCAGTAGTAATAAAGAACACGGGATAAACTGGCGCAATTAATGCTGCTATTTTTAAATATATAGCACCATGAAATATGGCTTCTTGGTTATCTGTAAATTGAGATACAAAAAATTCAGCACCAAAAAATAATATAACACCTGCTACTGCCATAAAAGAAGATCCAAATAATAAAGCTTTAGAATATAATTCTCTTATACGATCATAATTTTTAGCACCAAAATTTTGCCCACCAATAGAAAGTACTGCTGTGTTCAATCCAATTACAGGAAGTAAGAAAACTTGCTCTACTCTTAGAGATGCACCATAGCCAGCCGTTGCAAGATCACCAAATTGACCAATAAAATATAAAATATTAAAAATACCTACACCAATAAATAACATGCTAAACATTATGGGTAGTGCTTGTGTGAACAATTCTTTTAATAATATTAATTTAGGAATAAAACATTTAATCGATAAATACTTTTTCAATTTACATGAGTTAATCTTATAAGCTAAATAAAAAGTACCTACTGATTGAGCAATTACAGTAGCTATAGCAAGACCACCAATACCATAAGCTGGTACAATTCCGTATCCCCAAATAAATAAAGGATTTAAAAATATATTTAAAAAGAAACTAAATATTAAAACATTCCTATAACTTTTAGTATCTCCTTGCGCATTCAAGGCTCCATTTAGTGATATTTGAATCATAACAATGAAAGTACCGTAAAAAATTATATCCAAATATTCTCTAGTTAAAGCTATTCCCCCAGCATCAGAACCCATTACCGTTAAAAGAAAGTCAGATGCATTTAATCCAAACAAAGTAACTACAATAGAAGTAATCAATGCAAAGATTACGGATTGAGCGATTAATAATGAAGCTTTATTATTTTGTTTTGCACCTAGTAAATTACCAATACAAGAGTTCGTTGCAGCACCAATACCAACACCGACAGCAATTATTACAAAATATATAGGAAATGATTTAGCGATAGCACTTATGGCTTCTGCTGAAATTCTACCTGCAAACCAGGTATCAACTAAATTATAAAATGTTTGAAATAGCGAACCAACACTAGCTGGAATAGTTACTTTTTTAAGTAATGACCAAATTGGATCTTTGGTTAAATTTATAGATTTAGACAATTATTTTTCCTATTTAAATTCTTTTTGGAATATATGCTTTGAACCACTCTTTTTAGCAAGATTTATTTGTTTTTGTCTCATACGGAACCTACCCTTTTGAATTTCTGTTAAATTATCATGACAATTAGTGCATGAAACGCCTTCTTCATATTTTTTTGACTTTTTATCTTTTGGTGACACTGGCTTTCTGCAGCCACTACACATTGAATAAGTCCCAGTTACTAACCCGTGCTTAACACTGATTCTATTATCAAAAACAAAGCATTCGCCATTCCATAAACTTTCTTTTTTCTTAACATTCTTTAAGTAGTTAAGAATTCCACCCTTTAATTGATAGACATTTTTAAAACCTTTTTTCTCTAAATAAACAGAAGCTTTTTCACATCTAATTCCACCCGTGCAAAACATAGCGATGGGTTTTTTCTTATCAAGTTTATTCAAATATTTTGGGAATTCTCTAAAATTATCAACATCAGGATTAACTGATCTCTTAAAAGTACCCACCTCATATTCAAATGGTTTTCTAGAATCTAAAACTAAAGTTTTTTTATCAGCAATAAGCTTGTTCCATTTTTTTGGATCAACATGATTATCTTTTTTATTTTTTGAAGATAAAGAAAGCTTCATTGGAACAACTTCTTTTTTAATCTTAACTTTTGCCTTATGAAATGGCTGAAATTTACTTTTTGAAATATTTTTGCTATCAAACTTTTTAAAATTTAATATTTTTTTAATCTTAGTAATAGTTGATTTTAGATCATTTGCTTTTCCAGATATTGTGGCATTTATTCCTTCGTTAGCAATAATAATAGTTCCTCTAATATTTTTCTTAATTAGAAAATCTTGAAGTAAGACTTTATTCTTCTTTAATGAGTTAAGTTTTTTAAATTTATAAAAACCAAATACTTCAAACATTATAAAACCCTACAAACAGTCATGCCGTCCCCTAAGGGTACTATAATTTGTTCCACTCTTTTATCTTGTTCGATATGCGCGTTAAATTCTCTGATATTTAAGGTAAATTTATCAACATTAGTTTCATCAGCAACTTCTCCATGCCACAAAACATTATCAATAATAATTAACCCTCCTTTATTAACTAGCTTTAATGATCTTTCGTAATACTCTTTGTAATTCATTTTATCGGCATCAATAAAAACCATATCAAATTTATTATTTTTTAAGTCATCCAAGCTTTCAAGAGCAGGTTTTATTATTGTTTGTATTTTGTGATCTTGATTAGCTTTTTTAAAAAAACTTAACGCTACTTTGTTAGTCTCTTCATTTTTATCTAAAGCAATAAGTTTACCATCTTCTGGTAAAGCAATCACTATTGAGAGTGCACTTAGACCTGTAAAAGTTCCAATCTCTAGAACATTTTTAATATTAGAAATTTTAATAATTAAATGTAGAAAATGACATTGAGATGGAGCAACTTGCATTCTCTTAACGTCACCTAAAGTATTATTGTAATCGATTATTTCCTGCTGAACTGGATCTAATTTTAAACTAAAATTATCTATGTATTTTTGAAGGCTTTCAGTGACTTTTAGGTTCTTACCCATGACATTAAAGTTTCTTCTTTAAGATATCATTAATTAGTTGAGGGTTTGCTTTTCCACCTGAAATTTTCATGGCTTGACCTACAAAGAAACCAAATAATTTTTCTTTTCCCTCCTTATATTCAATGGCTTTTTCTCTGTTATCGTTGATAATTTTATCAATTAAAGCCTCTAATGCTTTAGGGTCACTTTCTTGTTTTAAGCCTTTTTCTTCAACAATAATTTGAGGATCTTTGTCTCCATCCATCATTAATTCAAATATTGTCTTAGCAATTTTTCCAGAAATTGTTCCGTTCTTAATTAAATTTACTAATTTAGCTAAGTTTTTTGCACTTATTGGGCTTTCAGATATTTCTAAATTTTTATTATTTAAAACTGCAAACAATTCACCTGTAATCCAGTTAACTGCTAACTTAATATCTTGGTTTTTGCCCATCTTTGCAATTACTTCCTCAAAGTACTTTGCTGTATCAATATCAGAGACTAATATTGTTGCTTCGTAAGGAGATACTTTAAATTGATCAATAAATCTTTTTTTCTTATCGTCTGGTAATTCTGGAATGTCCGCTTTAAGTTTTTCTATAAATTCGTCAGTTACTTCTAATGGTAATAAATCTGGATCTGGAAAATATCTATAATCATGAGCATCTTCTTTTGACCTCATAGATCTTGTTTCATTTTTTTTAGTATCAAATAATCTTGTTTCTTGATCAATTGTTTTACCTTCTTCAATTAAATCAACCTGTCTATTAGCTTCATAATTTATAGCCATTTGCATAAACTTAATTGAGTTTACATTTTTAATTTCACAACGAGTTCCAAGTTTATCAGAGCCTTTAATACGAACAGAAATATTCACATCCGCTCTTAAAGAACCTTCCTGCATATTTCCATCACAAGTACCAAGGTATCTCATAATAGATCTTAATTTTTTAACATAAGCACTAACTTCATCTGGAGTTCTTAAATCAGGTTTACTAACAATTTCCATCAAAGCTACACCAGATCTATTTAAATCAACCAATGTATTTTGTGGATCCATATCATGAATACTTTTTCCAGCGTCTTGTTCTAAGTGCAATCTTTCAATACCTACTTCTTTTTGACCATGTGGCATATCAAGAACAACTGTACCCTCTCCTACTATTGGATATTTAAATTGTGAAATTTGATAACCTTGTGGAAGATCTGCGTAGAAATAATTCTTCCTATCAAACACTGATCTTTTATTAATTTGAGCTTTTAAACCAATACCTGTTTTGATTGCTTGCTTCACACAATATTCATTAATAACAGGAAGCATTCCAGGAAAAGCAGCATCCACTAAACTTACTTGCGTATTTGGTTCTGCACCAAAAGTTGTTGATGATGATGAAAATAATTTAGAATTTGATGTGACTTGTGCATGAACCTCAAGACCAATTACTACTTCGTAAATATTATCATTTCTTTCGATCAAATATTCTGAATTATCTTTAGGCATTTATTTAATCCACCAGTTAGTAATTTTATTTTTAAATTCAATTTTTTCTTCCATTGCATAGGCAATGTTTAAAATATTTTGTTCATCAAATGCTTTACCTATAATTTGCAGTCCTAATGGGTAGCCTTTATCATCTACTCCAGCAGGTATAGAAATGGCTGGTAATCCAGCTAAATTTACTGGAACTGTAAATATATCATTTAAATACATGGAAACTGGATCGTTAGTTTTCTCACCAATCTTGAATGCAGCGCTAGGAGTTGATGGGGTTAAAATTGCATCAACTTTTTTATAAGCTTCGTCAAAATCATTTTTAATTAGTTTTCTAACTTTTTGAGCTTTTAGATAGTAAGCATCATAATAACCAGATGATAAAACATATGTACCAATCATTATTCTTCTTTGAACCTCAGCACCAAAACCTTCCGATCTAGTCTTTTCGTACATGTCAATTAAGTTTTCACCTTTAGATCTAAATCCATACTTAACACCATCGTATCTTGCTAGGTTTGAAGAAGCTTCAGCTGGTGCCACAATATAATAAGTTGGTAAAGCGTAATTAGTGTGAGGCAATGAAATTTCAATAATTTCTGCACCACAATCTTTTGCATACTCAATTCCTTTTGTCCATAAATCTTCAATTTCTTTTGGCATTCCATCAACCCTATATTCTTTAGGAATTCCAATTTTCTTACCTTTAATATTATTCGTTAATTCTTTGCTGTATTCATTTCTTTTAAAATCAATTGAAGTTGAATCTTTTTCATCATAGGTACTGATGATTTCTTGCAGTAGCGCGCAATCTTTTACATCTTTAGACATGGGTCCCGCTTGATCTAATGATGATGCAAAAGCAACAATTCCATATCTTGAACAACTTCCATAAGTTGGCTTTAAACCAACTGTACCTGTAAATGAAGCGGGTTGTCTTATAGATCCACCAGTATCAGTTCCAATTGTAATAGGCGTTAGATTAGCTGCTAGAGCCGATGCAGATCCTCCTGATGATCCTCCAGGTACCAAGTCTTTATCTATTGGACTTTGAACATTTCCATAAAAACTAGTTTCATTAGAAGAGCCCATTGCAAACTCATCACAGTTTAATTTTCCAAGTAAAATTGCTCCTTCATTCCAAATATTTTGAGTAACAGTAGACTCGTACGGTGGAATAAAATTATTTAAAATTTTGCTACCCGCCGTAGTTTTTACACCATTAGTACAAAATAAATCTTTAACTGCCATTGGAACGCCCGGAAGTTTTAAATCAAAGTTAGGTTTTTGATCAAAGCTTTTTGCTTTCAAAAGTGCGTTAGAAAAATCTTCTGTAATGTAAGCATTTAAGTCTCTAGATTTTTCACCGCGTTCAATAAAAGCTTTAGTCGTCTCTTCAGAGGAAATTTTTTTATCTTTAATATTTTTAATTAATTCAGTTAAAGTGAGTGAGGTAATATCAGACATTATTCAACCACCCTTGGAACCACAAAAAAATCTTCATTTTCATCTGGTGAATTTTTTAATATTTTATCTCTAATATTTTTACTTTTAACTTCGTCAGCTCTTAATTTTAGTGTTGTCTCAGCAACAGAAGTTAAAGGCTCAACATTATCAGTATTAAGCTCATTCAATTTTTCAATAAAATCAAATATAGAGTTGAGATCTTCAACTAATTTATCAGCCTTTGCATCATCAACTGAGATTCTTGATAATTTAGATATGTGCTTTATTGTTTTAAGATCAATTGTCATGTGGTAATTAAATATGTCGGCAAACTATCACTTAAGTATAAAATATACAATATGATCGCAATTGAAGATTTTAAAATAAAACACCCAAATAAAGTAAGATTTATTGGTTTAGACTTAGGATCAAAAAGAATTGGCGTCTCTATTTGTGATGAAAGACAATCTATAGCTACACCTTTTAAAACCATAAATAAAACAAACACAAATGAACTAATTGATGAGCTTAAAATAATTATTGAAGAAAATAATATTGGTGGGATAATTGTTGGAAACCCAGTAAATATGGATGGGACTATGGGCAGATCAGCTCAATCCGTTAATGATGTCGCATCAAACATTTCTAAAAATATAGATCTACCGGTGATTTTGTGGGATGAGAGACTTTCAACCGTTGCTGCTTTTAATCTCTCTAGTTTATTAGATGTTAATGTATCTAAAAGAGCTAAAACTATTGATCAAAACGCTGCAGCCTTTATTTTGCAAGGTGCAATAGACTTTTTAAACAATTAACTTGCCATAGTGATGATTAATAGTTATAGAGTTAATTTTAATGGCAACCAAAACAAATAAAGCTATTAAAATCTCTCAAAAACACCTCCTAGGTATTCAAGATCTATCCATTAATGATGTTAATCTAATTTTAGATGAATCTAAGACATTTATTAAACTTAACCAAAGTAAAAATAAAAAACTAAATGTCTTGAATGGAAAAACTCAAATTAATTTATTTTTTGAACCCTCAACTAGAACTCAAAGTTCATTTGAACTAGCGGGGAAAAGACTAGGTGCAGATGTAATGTCCATGAATATGTCAAACTCTGCAATTAAAAAGGGTGAAACACTTATTGATACAGCGATGACTTTGAATGCCATGCATCCAGATATTATTGTTATCCGCCATCAAGATTCTGGAGCATGCAATCTTTTATCTCAAAAAGTAAATTGTGCAGTGCTTAATGCGGGTGATGGAAGTCGTGAGCACCCTACTCAAGCTTTATTAGATGCTTTAACAATTATAAATCGTAAAGAAAAGATTGAAGGTTTAAGAATAGCAATTTGTGGAGACATCACACATTCACGTGTAGCAAGATCAAATATTTACCTACTTAATATGTTGGGTGCAGAAGTTAATATCATTGCTCCATCTAACTTAATGCCAAAAAAAATAGAAAAGTTTGGTGTTAATACTTTTACCGACATGAAAAAAGGATTGAAAGACTGTGACATTGTAATGATGCTAAGATTACAAAACGAGAGAATGACTAGCTCATTTTTGTCATCAAATAGAGAGTATTATGAATACTACGGTCTTACACCAGACAAACTTTCTCATGCAAAAGAAGATGCTTTAATCATGCATCCAGGCCCCATGAATAGAGGAATTGAAATAGATACTAAATTAGCAGATGACATTAATAGAAGTGTAATTAAAGAACAGGTGGAGCTGGGTGTTGCAGTAAGAATGGCCTGTTTAAAAATATTTTGTGAATAAATGAAAAAACAATACTTTATAAACGCTAACATAATTGATCCTCATAACTCTATTAATGAAAATGGTGGATTAATTATAGATGAAAATGGTTTAATTGAAGCTATAGGAAAAAAGGTAAATACCAATAATATTCCTTCAAGGGAAAAGGTAATAGATCTAAAGGGCAAGCATATATTTCCGGGCTTAGTAGATATGCGTGTTTTTGCAGGAGAGCCAGGTTATGAATATAAAGAAAACTTTAGAACACTAAGTAATGCAGCTCTTGCAGGTGGAGTTACATCAATTGTGACTATGCCTAATACTGACCCAATAATAGATAACGTTTCAATAGTAGACTTTTTAAAAAGACGTGGAAGAGATAAGTCTAAAATTAATGTTTTTCCAAGTGCAGCACTTACAAAAAATGTTGAAGGTTTAAGCATGACTGAATTTGGCTTACTTCAAAGTAGAGGAATAATCGCATTCACAGATGGCGTAAAAACCATTCAAAATACTAGGCTCATGTCTCGTATAATGAATTCAGCAAAAGACTTGGGCACATTAATCATGCAGCACGCTGAAGATTATGATTTATCTAAAAATGGAATGATCAACTCTGGAATTATTGCAACAAAACTTGGTTTATCAGGAATACCAGCTGTTGCAGAGAGAATAATTATTGAAAGAGATTTAACATTACTAGAAAATATTAAATGCAGATATCACATATCACAAATTTCAGCTGCAAAATCAGTTGAAATAATTAATGAAAGAAAGGATAATGTTAAATTTACAACAGGTGTATCAATTAATAACCTTTCATTAAATGAGAATGATATTGGAGACTTTAGAACGTTCTTAAAGTTGTCCCCACCACTAAGAACTGAAGAAGACAGAATAGCTCTAGTTCAAGGCTTAAAAGATGAAACAATAGATGTTATTGTGTCTGATCACAAACCAGAAGATGAGGAGCAAAAAAGATTAACTTTTGCACAAGCTGCTACAGGTGCTTCTGGTATTGAAACTTTATTATCACTTAGTTTAGAATTGCATCATAATGGTTCTGTAAAATTAGAAACTATCATTAAAGCTTTAACTTCAAATCCTGCTAAAATATTAAAAATAAATAAAGGTAATCTTTCAGTTGGTAATGAAGCTGATTTTTGCATCGTCGACATTGATAAACCATGGGTGGTTAAAAAAGATAAACTTGTCTCAAAATCTAAAAATACTTCAATTGAAGACAAAAAACTCCAAGGTAAGGTCACAAATACATTTGTAAAAGGTGAAGAATTATTTAAGTTATAGCGATGGAATATTTAATCATTGCATTAAGTTCATATTTATTAGGATCAATACCTTTCGGCTTTATACTTACAAGGGTATTTTTAAAAAAAGATATTAGAGATATAGGTTCTGGAAATATTGGGGCTACTAACGCTCTTAGAACAGGAAACAAAACATTAGGCTACGCTACCTTATTATTAGATATAACAAAGGCTATACTACCTGTTTTATATGTTAAATTTAATTACCCTGATTATATTTTTATTGCCTCACTGAGCGCCTTTTTAGGTCACGTGTTTCCTATATGGCTTAAGTTTAAAGGGGGTAAAGGAGTTGCAACATATGTTGGGATACTATTCTCAATAAACCTAATTTTGGGTTTAATATTTATTATTAGCTGGGCCGTTACATTTTTTGTTTCGAAATATTCATCTCTTTCATCACTTGTAGCTAGTTTGATGGTACCAATTTATTTAATAATTTTTGAAAATTATAATTCAATATTTTTTATAATAATGTTTGTACTAATATTTTACACACACAGAGAAAACGTCAAACGCTTGAAAAATAAAGAAGAAACAAGGACTAAAATTTATTGATTTGACTATCAAAGACTTTTAAGTAATTTGTTTAATAATGAATCTTGTAGTCGTAGAAAGTCCCGCTAAAGCAAAAACTATCAATAAATATTTAGGTGATGATTACATTGTTTTAGCAAGTTACGGCCATATTAGAGATCTTCCCTCAAAAAATGGTTCAGTTGATCCAGACAATAATTTTAAAATGGAATGGGAAGTTGATAGTTTTTCTAAAAAATATCTTAAAGAAATTACAGATGCAGCTAAAATTTCATCTAAAATCATATTAGCCACTGACCCAGACCGTGAAGGAGAAGCAATTGCTTGGCATGTTAAAGAGTACTTAAATGAAAAAAAATTAATTAAAGATAAGCATGTGGAAAGAGTTGTCTTTAATGAAATTACAAAAAAAGCAGTAATGCATGGTATTGAAAACCCAAGACAAATCGAACCTTTATTAGTTGATGCTTATATGGCTAGAAGAGCACTAGACTACCTAGTTGGTTTTAACATCTCACCAATATTATGGACAAAATTACCAGGTTCTAAATCAGCAGGACGTGTTCAATCAGTTGCTTTAAAATTAATTACAGAACGAGAACATGAAATTGAGTTGTTTAACCCAGAAGAATTTTGGACTTTAAGTATTCAATTTAATGATGCTGATAAAAATTCTCTACTAGCAAGCATCACTCAACTAAATAATAAAAAAATTGAAAAATTTTCCTATAGAAATAAAGCTGAAATTGATAAAGCAATAAACGAAGTAAATACTAAAAATTTTTTAATTACTGATATCTCAAGCAAACTTGTGAACAGAAACCCTTCAGGACCCTTCACCACTTCAACGTTGCAGCAAGTTTCATCAGGAAGGTTAGGATTTGGAGCATCACGTACAATGCAAATAGCTCAAAAGCTTTATCAGGGCATAGAAATAGATGGAGAAACTGTCGGTCTTATTACATATATGCGTACAGATGGCACAAACCTATCAACCGACGCCATAGACACCTTTAGAAAATACATTAAAAGTGAGTTTGGTGAAGAATATCTTCCAGATAGTGTGGCTAGTTACTCCGGAAAAAAAGCTAAAAATGCTCAAGAAGCACATGAAGCAATTAGACCAACAGATATTATGCGGTCACCAGATACAGTTAAAAAATATCTAAGTCCTGATCAACATAAGTTATATGATTTGATTTGGAGTAGAGCTCTATCGTCTCAAATGAAACCTGCTCAATTTGATAGAAATACTATTACAATAACATCTGATGATAATGGAACAATCTGTAAAGCTAGTGGCTCTGTTATTAAATTTGATGGATTCTTAAAGGTTATGAAGGATAGTAAAAAAGATGATGATGAAAATATTCTTCCAGAAATGAAAAAAGGTCCAATTAATATTGAGGCATTATTAGATGAACAACATTTTACACAACCACAGCCGAGATATTCAGAAGCAAGTTTAGTTAAAAAATTAGAAGAATTAGGTATAGGAAGACCCTCAACATATGCAAGTATCATTTCAGTTATATCTACAAGAGGTTATGCAGAGGCCATAAATAAAAGATTCCACCCAACAGATAGAGGTAAATTAATATCTGCATTTCTTGAAAAGCTTTTTTCTAAATATGTAGATTATAATTTTACAGCAGAATTAGAAAATCAATTAGACGATATAACAACAGGCAAAGAAGGATGGATAAAAGTTCTTGAGATGTTTTGGAAGGATTTTAATCAAAATGTGTCTGACGTTAAAGAAAAGAGAACCAGAGAAGTTTTAGATTTACTTAATGATAGTTTGGGTAGTTTAATTTTTGAAAGAGACAAGGATGGAAACATTAATAGACAATGTAAATTATGTGATGACGGCTCATTAAGTTTAAAAAATAGTTTCAGAGGTGGTGCATTTATAGGTTGCTCTAA
This sequence comes from uncultured Candidatus Pelagibacter sp., assembly GCA_905620495.1. Taxonomy (GTDB): domain Bacteria; phylum Pseudomonadota; class Alphaproteobacteria; order Pelagibacterales; family Pelagibacteraceae; genus Pelagibacter. Next base: position 13,514 of record CAJQTK010000020.1, read on the forward strand.
CTATCCAGATTGTAAATTTACAAGACCATTATCGAAAGCTAAAGCTGCTACCCAATCTCAACTTACAGAACCAAAATTAATTGGCCAACATGAAAATGGTAATGATATGTACCTTAAGAATGGGCGGTTTGGCCCTTATATTCAATATGAAAAAATTGAGGAAATTAAAGAAGAGGTGATTATTGAAACTAAAAAAAAA
>CAJQTK010000021.1 GCA_905620495.1 uncultured Candidatus Pelagibacter sp.
AAGATAATAAATATACTAATTATCTTATTTATGAGCTCTTTAGCTTTTTATGTTTTAATTGAAATAACTAATTAAATTATATTTTACAGGACATATCTTGTCCGCAGCATAATGGAGATTTTATTTTTCCATGATCATTAGGACATTTAGATATTTGAACTTCATTACCATCATCTAATTTTAACATGTCATTAACTAATGGTTCGTTACATTTACCACATGTTGCATTCACTGACATTCCACATTTTGTACATTCGTATGTAGCCATTTTATCTCCTTTATTTATTTTGAATAACCATATTTTTTAAGTCTTGCATCACCAGTTCTAGCATGTGCTTCCATTCCTTCATATCTAGAAATTCTAGCAGCAGCAGCCCCAACTAACTCAGTAGACTCTCTTGTCATTCTTTGAAAACTTAAAGTTTTAACAAATTTACCAACAAACAATCCACCCGTATAACGACCAGCACCTTTTGTCGGAAGAATATGGTTAGTTCCTGAACATTTGTCTCCATAGGCGACAGTTGTTTCTTCACCAATAAACAAAGAACCATAGTTTGTTAATCTGTTATGAAACCATTCTAAATTTTCCGTCTGAACTTCTAAGTGTTCTGGAGCATACTCATCACTAATAGTTGCCATTTCTTCATCAGTATCACATAAAATAACTTCGCCATAATCTCTCCAAGCTGCATCAGCATTAGTTCTTGGTACCTCAGGTAATTCAGCGATTAATTCCGGAACTCTTTTCATAACCTTTTCAGCAAGTTCTTTGCTTGTTGTGTACAACCAACAAGGTGAATTATAACCGTGTTCAGCTTGACCAACTAAATCAACAGCCACTATCTCAGGATCTGCCTTTGCATCTGCAATAATTGCAATTTCAGTAGGACCTGCAAAAAGATCAATACCTACTTTTCCAAATAAAATTCTTTTAGCTTCTGCCACAAATTGGTTTCCAGGACCTACAATAATATCAGCAGCTGGGTTGTTGAATAAACCATTAGTCATCGCTGCAATTGCAGGCACACCACCAAGATTTAAAATAACATCTGCACCACATAAATCAGCAGTATAAATAATTGTTGGATGTGCACCGACACCTTCTTTTGGTGGGCTACAAGCTATAACATTTTTAACACCTGCAACTTTTGCAGTAGTAACACTCATAACTGCAGAGGCAATATGTGCATAACGACCACCAGGGACGTAACATCCCGCTGTGTTAACAGGAATTAATCTTTGACCTGCAAAAAGCCCATCTGAAAGTTCTATTTCAAAATCTTGACCATAATTTTTTAATTGTGCTTCAGCAAATTTTTTTACTCTTTCGTATGAAAACTGAACATCATCTTTAGTTTTTTGGTCTAATGTTTTTTTAATCTCTTCAATTCGTTCTTTAGAAACAATGATTTCACCATCATATTTATCAAATTTTTTAGTAAGATCGATACATCCTTGTTCTTTTGTACTTTCAATATTTTTTAAAAGATCTTGAACAATTCCCGTAGTTTTTGTGTCGTCAGTTGATGAAGTTTTAGGTGATTTTTTTAAATAAGTTATTGTCATTGTTTCCCTCTGTAATTTTGTAGCTTTTATTTAAAGTATTAAAGGAGTTATTTCAATAATGAATTAGTCTAATGCAACAACAGCAGCAGCAATAGACGCCAATCTAGCTTGAGCTTCATCAGATCTACTAGTAATTACGATTGGAACTTTTCCACCAATAACAACACCGGCTGCGCAAGCACCCATGAAGTATATCATAATTTTAACTAGAGCATTTCCAGTTTCAATATTTGGAACCAACAAAACATCAGCCTGTCCTGCAACAGCATTTTTAATTCCCTTAATTGCAGCAGATTTTTTTGAAATACAATTATCAAAAGCTAATGGACCAAACACTTCAGCATTTAAATTTTCTTCTTTAGCTAGTTTGGTAATTTCTTTTGCATCTAAAGAACTTTGGATACTCTCTAAAACTTCTTCTGTTGCAGATAGAAGGGCTACTTTAGGTTTTTTAATTCCAATTCTTTCAGAAAAATTTATTACATTTTTTAAAATGTGCATTTTAGTTTTAATATTTGGTGAAACATTTAAAGCTCCATCTGTAATAATAATAGGTTTATCGTCTTTGTTAATCGTCATGTGCCAGATATGGCTTAATCTTGTTTTACCTAATAAATTATACTCTCTTTTTAAAATTTCTTTCATCAAGACATCAGTGTGAATATGACCTTTAACAATAATTTTTACTTTGTCTTCGTTGGCAAGTTTTGCAGCAATAGAGGCTGTATTGTTTTCAATAGGCTCGTCAATTATCTCGAAAGAAGAGATGTCCCATTTTAAATCATCTGCACATTTAAGAATTTCTTTTTTGTCTCCAATAAAAATAGGCGTAATAAGATTTTCTTTTACTGCATCTTGAACAGATAACATGGGCAAAGGTAAACCTGCATTAACGATTGCTGCATTCACACCTTTTTTCTTATGAACATGATCTAGTAAGTTATTAGGACAAACAATTTCTTTATTTGAAAGCATGAGGTATATTTAGACTGAATTTTTATAAAGTATATACTGTAAATTGATAATGATTAAGCCTTTTAAAATAGATATTCCAGATAAAGCACTTGAAGAGATTTATACTAAGGTAAAAAACTATCCATGGCATGAAATGCCTAATGATGGAGGTTGGAAATATGGAAGTAACCTTGATTATATGAAGGAGATTTCAAATTATTGGGTTAAAGATTTTGATTGGAGAAAACACGAAGCAGAAATAAATAAATTTTCAAATTTTACAACTGTTGTAGATGATATTGAAATACACTTTATCCATGAAAAGGGCAGTGGTTCTAACCCAACTCCATTACTTCTAATGCATGGATGGCCTGGATCAATAGTTGAATTTTTACATATTATTGAAAAACTTGCGCACCCAGAAAAATTTGGTGGCAAGGAAGAAGATGCTTTTGACGTAATTGCTCCATCTTTACCTGGGTTTGGATTTTCAGGTAAACCTTCTAGACCAATGGGGCCAAGAAAAATTGCTGATATTTTAAATAAACTAATGACAGAAAACCTTGAGTATAAAAATTATTTAGCACAAGGTGGAGATTGGGGTGCAACTATTGCTAACTGGATTGGTTATGATCACACAAAGTTTTGTAAAGCAATTCATATTAATTGTTTAACAATGCGTCATCCAAATGGTCCACAATCAAAAGAAGAACAAGAATGGCAAGATCGATTTGATAAAGATCAAATTATGCAAGATGGTTACAGAACTCAACAAGCAACAAAACCACAAACATTAAGCTATGGAATGATGGATAGTCCTGTTGGTGTTGCGGCTTGGATTATTGAAAAAATGTATTCTTGGTCAGATTTAAAAAATGGAGATATTGAAAGTGTTTATTCAAAAGATACATTGCTAGCTAATATTATGGTTTATATCGTTACGAAAACTTTTAATACAGCTTCATGGATTTATTATGGAAGGAGAGAAGAGGGTGGACGTTTTTTTCCAAATGATTTTAAAAAAATACAAATTCCAACTGCAGCTGCAATTTTTCCAGCTGAAATGTCTGAGTGGCCACCTCGTTCTTACGTAGAAAGAATTTTTAACATAATCCAGTGGACAGAGATGCCAAGTGGAGGTCACTTTGCAGCGTTAGAAGAACCAGAACTTCTTGTTAATGACCTTGTTAAATTTTCAAAGACAGTTCGTTAACTAAATACTTTGCAGATATTTCAAGTCTTTTAAAACAGTTTTTGAAATATTAATTTCTTTTTTAAGATTACTTTTAAATCTATTAAATTTATTTTGCCCAGGATAAAGAATTTCTTTAACTCCTTTTATCTTTGGAAGTCTTTTAATTGTTTTAATATTGTCTTTTATTCTTTTGTTAAAAGCATTGCCCACAAATAAATTAGGCTTTAGTACAAAAAATAAATGACCTATATTTTGCGGGCCGCTAAAGTCTGTAAAAGGATCTTTAACGCGACCGGCATGATTACCACCTGTTAAAACACCGCTTAAGATATCAACCATCCAAGCTAATCCTGAACCTCTAAATCCGGCAATTGGTAACTGCACACCTTCTAATGCTTTTTTTGGATCTGTTGTTGGTTTACCAAATTTATCTAAAGCAACACCTTCGGGAATTTCCCCTCCCTCCCTTGCTGCCACTCTAATTTTTCCTCTATTAATCATTGATATTGATGTATCTAAAATAAAAGGAACCTTTGATCCCGTAGGGGTTCCAAAACAAATTGGGTTTGTACCAAATAAACTTTTTAAAGCACCATGAGGTGCAACTGCTGGAGGTGCATTAGTAAACACCATTACCATTAAATCTTTTTTAACTGCTTGTTCTGCGTAATAGCCAGATAAACCATAATGACCACTATTTTTAACTGCAACTAAGCCAATACCAGTTTTTTTAGCATTGCTTATAGCGGTTTTAATAGCGGTATCTGCTGCAACGAATCCAATACTGTTATTGCCATCTACATGAGCAATTGATTGAGAAATTTTTTTAACTTTAATTTTAGCTTTTGGATTAATTACTTTTTTAGAAATTCGGTCACAATACATTTTAAGTCTAGATAAACCGTGTGATGGGGCACCAACTAATTCAGCATTTATTAAAGCTTTAGCGCATATGGTTGCGTGCTCTTTACTTAGTCCATGATTAACAAAAATATTTTTAATAATTTTTTTTAA
>CAJQTK010000022.1 GCA_905620495.1 uncultured Candidatus Pelagibacter sp.
TTTGAAGTTCTTGAAAAATCAATCTTAACCGTAAGCTTAGAAGAATTATTAGAAACATATCCAAAAATTCTAAAAGGTGAAATTTCAGGAAGAGTATTAGTAGATTTAAATAAATAAATGGATTGGGATAAATTAAAAATATTTTACGCTGTAGCAGAAGCAGGAAGTTTTACTAATGCGACAGTTAACCTAAATCTTAGTCAATCAGCAATAAGTAGACAAATTCAATCATTAGAAAATGATTTAAAGGTGCAGCTTTTTGAACGACATGCAAGAGGACTTACATTAACGGAACATGGTGAATATGTTTTTAAAACTGCACGTGATGTTATTTCTAAACTTAAAGAAGTTGAAACTTCATTAGGAGATCAAAAAAACAAACCAACTGGAAAGCTAACAATTACAACTGTTAGAAGTTTTGGAACTCATTGGTTAACTCCTAGAATTCAAGAGTTTATGACCTTAAATCCTGAAATTGAAATAGAGCTAATTTTTGATGATAAAGAATTAGATTTAAGCACAAGACAGGCTGATTTAGGAATTTTTATGAGAAGACCGAAGCAGCTTAATTATATTCAAAAAAAATTAGTTGATATCAAATATTATATTTATGGCTCCAATAAATACTTAGAAAAACACGGAATGCCAAAAACAATTACTGATTTAAACAAACATAAATTTATTTCATTTGGAAAAGGAGCACCATCACCAGTATATGATCCTGATTGGGCTTTAAAACTAGGTATAAAAGATGGTAAAAAAAGAAAACCAATAATGAAAGTTAATAGTGTTATGGGTTTACTTTTAGCTGTAGAAGCTGGTGTGGGTCTTGCAGCACTCCCTGAATATTTAGTTTCAAATTCAAATAATGTAATAAAAGTACTTCCAAATTCAGAAGGACCAATAACAGAAGCACACTTCGTGTATCCACAATCCCTTAAAAATACCGCAAGAATTACTGCTTTTAGAAACTTTTTATTTAGTAAAATTGGTGATTGGAAGTCTTAATTAACTAGACTTATCATTAACGTAAACCGAAACACCCCTAGAGTTAATATCAACATCAAACTTTTTGTGTAATGGCGGAAACGCTCTTTGTGGGCAATCCAATCTATCGCATGTTCTGCAAGATACTCCGATAGGAATTTCTGATGTTTTATCACTAAGATTAATATTTTCAGTATACACAAAATCTTTTGCATATTTTGCATCACAACCAAGGCCAATAGATAGTATACTTTTTGATCTGCCAAATCTTCCAACACCTTTTTCAACCGTTCTTGCAATACAAACATATTTTTCACCATTAGTCATTTTACTGACGGCTGCCTGAATTACACCAGGTCTTGTAAAGGCAGAATAAACATTCCATCTAGGACACGCACCACCGTATCTGGGTATTTCAATTCCAGATAATGAAAATCTTTTTGAAATATTTCCAGCCATGTCAACTCTTAACATATGAAAAGGGATTCCAAGTAACTTTGGATCTTGAAGACATGTTACTCTATGTGCAACCTGTTCAAATGATGTTGCAAAAGTATTTTGTAAAAGTTCTAAATCATATTTTAATTTTTTACATTCTGTATGAAATGGTTTGTAAGGCATCAAGATAGCAGCACCACAATAATTTAATAAAGCAACTTTAGTTAATTTTTTTGACTCTTCGGATGGAAAAGCAAATTCAAATAAATAATTATCAATCTCTTTCATCGCTCCTTCTTGCGCAATTTGCGCAGCGGCATGAAGTTTTTTTGTTTCTAGAGAACTATAGTCACTTAACAAAAGTTCTTTTTTATTTTTATTATAGATTTTTGCAAAAGGCTTTCCTTCATCAGGTAAAATATCTTTTACAGTTATTGAATACTCATCTTTTAAATAATCACACAAGGTAATATATCGTGTTCTATTATTTTTTTGAATTTTATCAAAAACTTTATTTGCAAACTCTTCTAGTTTTGGAAAATAGTTTTTATGTTCTTGAAGAAAGTCAGATATCACTTCTCCTGGAAAAGAGTTTTTTCTATTATCAACTATTTTACCAGAAATTTTTTCGATCTTATTGATTAGTTCATGATCTTTTCTTTTAAGTATGTCTCCTAGTCGAACAAGCGCTCTACCTATTTTTGGGTTTGTTCCGACAAGATCTTTAACTTCAGGACCAAGAATATCCAAATCTTCAAATAACTTGTCGTCTAGAATTTCTGAAATAGTGTTTTCTAAATTAACATCGGATTTAGATGTTAAGTCTGAAAGTTGAATATTTAATTTTTCACAAACTTTAAGTAATAAATCTCCATCTATTTTTCTTTTACCACTTTCAATTAAATTTAAATAACTTGGGGAAATACCAAGGTCTTCAGAAAGCTTGTTAGCTTGCAAACCTAACTGTCTTCTAAAAGCCTTTATTTTTGGTCCTATTTTTAGATCTATTTGACTCATTTTCTATTTTTGTAAATTTTGTAAATTTAAATTTACAATTAGTTTCTTTGTTTTACAACGTTTTTTACGATTTAATTAGATTTTGTAAATTTAGTCAATTATAAACTTTACATGAACAACGAAAACATAAAGAAAAACAAAGAAAATCAAGGCGAAATTAAGGAAAACAAGAATCAGAATCAATTTAGTCAATCTGGGATTTACCTTAGAGACGACCATTGTGATTGGGGCTCTAGTGGAATGAATGAATTCACTCACGAATATAGTGAAGACAAATAAGTCCTGTTGCCGTTAATTTAAATACGATCTAATTTTCTTAATACACAACCTAGAAAGACCCACTTATGAGCTCAGAACCTAAAGTTTCATACGATTTAAAAAGATTTTCAGGAATTAAAAAAAACTATACTGCAGATGAAGTGGAGCGATTACGTGGTTCTATTAAAATTGAATATTCTATGTGCAAACATCAATCTAAAAAATTGTGGGATCTTTTAAATTCAGAACCTTATATTAATACCTTAGGATCATTATCCGGTAATCATGCTATTCAACATGCAAAAGCAGGATTAAAAGCAATATATTTAAGTGGTTGGCAAGTAGCTGCAGACGCTAACACTGCTGGTGAAATGTATCCAGATCAGTCTTTATACCCATACGATAGTGCACCAAAATTAGTTGAGTCGATGAACAATGCATTAGTTAGAGCAGATCAAATTCAGCATATGGAAATTAGTGACGGTGATATGCAGTCAAAAGATAGAACGGATTACATGCTACCAATTATTGCAGATGGTGAAGCAGGATTTGGCGGACCATTAAATGTTTTTGAATTAACTAAAAAATTTATTAAAGCAGGTGCTGCTGGAGTTCATTTTGAAGATCAGTTAGCTAGTGAAAAGAAATGTGGGCATATGGGTGGAAAAGTTTTAGTTCCAACGGGCACTATGATTAAAAATTTAAAAGCTGCAAGGTTAGCTGCTGATATTGCTGATGTGCCATTAATAATTTTAGCAAGAACAGATGCCAATGCTGCAAAGTTAATTACCAATGATCATGATGAAAATGATAAACCTTTCCTAACAGGTGAAAGATCACCAGAAGGTTTTTATTATGTTAAACAAGGAATTGAACAAGCTATCTCAAGGGGATTAGCTTACGCACCTTATTCAGATTTGATTTGGTGTGAAACAGCCACTCCTAATCTTGAAGAAGCTAAAAAGTTTGCTGACGCAATCCATAAAAAATTTCCTGGTAAATTATTAGCTTACAATTGTTCTCCCTCTTTTAATTGGAAGAAACATTTGTCAGACGCTGAGATTGCTACGTTCCAACAAAAAATTAGTGAAATGGGATATAAGTTTCAATTCATTACGCTTGCAGGTTTTCATACACAAAATATTGCAATTTTTGAGCTTGCTGAAAAATATAAAACTGAAGGCATGACTGCTTATTCTAAAATTCAAGAACTTGAATTTGCCAGAGAGAAAGATGGTTACACTAGTGTTAAACATCAAAGAGAAGTTGGTACTTCTTATTTTGATGCCGTCTCAAACACCATTAGCTCAGGCAAAAGCTCAACAACAGCCATGAAAGGCTCGACAGAGTCGGAACAGTTTTAAGAATTACCTACACTTCTCTATTGTGGTTATTATCAGGATCCTTAGGGGATCTTGGTAAGATGTTTTAATTATGGAACAAAAAGTCTTCACTCTTGAAAATTTTTTTTTTTATATTTTTTTATTATTTTTTATATTTCCAATAAATTTAAACGCTGAAACGATTTCAACAGATGTAACTATTAGTGCCGACACTACTCCTGCAGGAACATCAAAAACAATTACTGAAGATTTAACAGTCACATCATCAGGATCTTTAACATGCACCAAAATTAGCAATTGTATTCATTTTGGAGACTCGGGATTAACAATTGACAATCAAGGAACTATAAAAATCAATGGTTCAGATGTGGACAATGTTATCAGAGCTGCTAATTCTGGTGATGACAATTCTACAGTAAATAATTCTGGAACTATTGTTAATGAAACGGGCAACAATGCCATCTATTATTCAATAACAGATAGTGGTTATATTTATAACACAGGAACTATAAGCGCTACGACTAAAGCATATACAATAAGATCACAAGATAATACTAATTTTAAAATTGATAACTACGGAACAATAACAAACTTAAGTTCAAGCGGACAAACTATATATTCGCGTACTAGCAGTGCTTCTGATACTGGCGCAATAATAAACAATTATGCTGGAGGAGTAATCTCCGCTCCTAATAACACTGCAGGGTCTGAAAAAGGAGCTTTTAATACATACACAGATGATCCGAGTGTAAATTGGACCATAAACAACTGGGGTACCATCACAGCTGCTTACGACACTATGACTATAGGAACTTCTTATACCATAAATAACTATGGAACGATCGAGTCAACAAATTATGATTATCCAGCAATTATTCCAGTTGGAAATAACAATACTATTAATTTGTATGATGGCACTCTTTTAATTGGTTACATCGATGATGGTACGGAGGACAGTGGAGGTGCTACAAGCGGACATGCTTTAAATTTAAACTTTTCATGTTCTTCTTATGATTTTAAAGTAGTGGGTGGTACAAACTATACTGTTAAGGATAATTCTAAATGTAGTAATGTTGTTTACAGCGGAGGATATGCAAGATCAGTTTCAACTATATTTCAATCGACAGCAGATGAGCTATTAGCTCTTAAAACGGATCTTATTAATGAAACTTTAGATTTTATTAATAATACAGAGGAAAATAAAGATGAACAATTTGGTTTTATTTCTAAATCTTATACAGATCGAGAAAATGGCGAAGCAATAGACAAATTTGCAGTACATAAAAAAAATTTTGTTCTTGTTGAACCTATAAATAGTGAACGATTTAATAGTTTTGAAACTTTCAGTTTATCGCTTGATAACATAAAGCTTTCAAATCTAGGAGTTAAAAGTACTAATTTTCAATATGGTTTTTTTTTAACGACTTAAATTTATCTAAGAAAAACAAAATCAGCTTCAAAACAATTTTTGGATACAATATGTATGATAGTGAGCGTACCCAATTAAATAATAGCGTAGCATCAGGAAAAGAAATTATTGAAGAAAATTATCATTCTTTTTCAACAATTATTGGAACACAGTTGTCAAGAAATTATGAAAATGGATACATAAAAATTAATTTAGATAAAAGTTTTGAAAGATTTGCTCAGTATGATGAGGGGAACGATGCTAGTTGGGATTCACGATTGTTGGATCAATTTATGGGAGATATAATATATGGTTGGAAAAAAGAATTTAAAAATAAAATTTTCTTGAATCCTGAACTAGCTTTTGGCTACAGAACTCTTATTGATGGTGAAAAACAAGAATATCAAGTCAATGGTAGTAACTTAACTTTTGATAAAGGAGTACAAGAAGACGGGTTTGGTAAATTTGCCCTAAAAACTAATTATTTATTTTCTGAAAATGCAAATTTATTTTTTAATGCCTCTGCAAAGAAAACTACTGAGGATCAGGAAACTTTTTCCATTAATATAGGTTTTAAAAATGTTTTTTAAAATTAAACAAAAATGAAAAAACTTTATAGGATTGTGTGGGATAACTAGGTAAAAAACTAGAGGATTTAGAGATAAAACAAGGTTTGAAGTGGTATGAATAAAGAAAACGCAAGTAAACTCTGGAAAATTATACAGGAAGCTGGTGATTATTTACAAGGTCAGAGGTTATTCAACTATCTTTTAAATATATAGATAATTGTTAGAATTATAAGAGTTATGAAAATCCAAATAGTAAGATTAGTTAAGAATTGTTTTAATTTAGAATTTGATTGTAGAAAAGCTGGAAGTACTAATAAAAGTATTCCTATCATATAAACAAAGGGTAATAACTGATCTGCCATTTTGTTATTTTAGTTGAATTTAAAGTTTTTACTATTTTAGCCTAAACCTAGAACAGAGAAACTTAAAGATAAGATAGTTAAATTTCCCAAGTCCATAGAAATTAGGTACGAATTTCTTAGTTTTTACCTTCTTAACTTTTTTCTTCTTCATTATAGCCAATATGGTTTTGTGTTTCATTTGAATGCTTAAAATTATAACAATCAGTACAAAGCAATATCACTTCAGGACCTGAGCTGACTTGGGTTAAGATAGCTGTATCATCTCCACACTCACTACATCCTGATAAACGTTTTTTCATTTATGTTTTTTACGGGTAATTTCATTAATCTTATCGATATAATTCTTTATCTCATTACCATCTGAAGGTTTACTATCTTGCTTGGGGTTTTTCTTTCTTTGGTAAGAATAATAGATAGGCATAACAATCGATAAGCCAACGATAATAATTGCTAATATAATTTCCCAAGATGTAACCATTTTTAGTATTTAAGGTTATTTTAATTTTATATTTTTTTAAGATTAATTTATTATAGTCCATAATAATGAACAATTATATTCTATTTTTAATTACTCTTTTTTGCTGGTCTCCTACTTGGTATGTAATTAAATTTCAATTAGGTTATGTTGATCCATTAGTATCTGTGTTTTATAGATTTTTAATTGCTGCAATAATTATTTTTGTTTATCTAATTTTTAAGAAAAAAAATCTTAAGTTTTCTTTAAATCAGCATCTTTGGTTTTTGCTCTTTGGTGTTTGTCTTTATTCACTAAATTATGTTTGCTTTTATCTATCAAATACTTATTTAATAAGCGCATTTCCAGCGATTGTTTTTTCAACTGTAGTTATTATGAATATTTTAGGAGAAGGCTTTTACTTTAAAAAGAAACCTTCTTTAAAAACTTTACTTGGGGCAATCATTGGAATGATTGGAATTATAATCATTTTCAATGATGAGATTTTCAATTTCAGCTTAGCAAATGGTACACACGTTGGATTATTTTTAGCATTGCTTGGTACATTTTGCGCATCAACAGGTAACATGGTTCACCAAAGAAACTTAAATAACAACTTTCCATTAATACCTACAATTGCTTATGCAATGCTTTATGGTTCACTGGTAACTCTATTAATCACTCAGATAAAAGGTACTGAATTGTTATTTGAATATAGCTTCAGTTACATCGCGTCCCTTGCTTATTTATCTGTCGTTGGCTCAATATTTGCTTTTATCTTTTATCTAAGATTATTAGAGAAAGTTGGAGCTGGACGAGCTGGCTATGTGGGGGTTGTAATGCCTGTGCTTGCTTTATTAATATCAACAGTGTTTGAAAACTTAGAATGGCAGCAAGATTTAATTATCGGGTTACCTATTTTAATAATTGGTGCCGTACTTGTTATTAATCAGAAAATAAAACCTATAAAATAAAGTAATATTTCCTAAGAATTTTTTATTTATTGCATTTTCCAATTGAACCTAAAGAACATTTAGTTCCATCAATCCAAACTGCGTTGTTTAAATTGGCACCTTCAAAATTTGCATTTAAAATATTAGCACCAGTTAAATCTGCTTCAAAAAGATTGCTATTACTAAAGTTTGTCTCAATTAATGATGAGCCTTTGAAATTTACTCTTGTTAAGTTGGCACTTGAAAAGTTTGCTTTTTCAAAAATACCACCTTCAAGATTTGCTTCATATAAATTGGTTCTAATAAAAGAAGATTCTACAAAATTGCCATTAGTCAATGTTGCATTCATCATTACACCTTTATCAAAGGTGACTTTAATAAAGCTAATAAAAGATAGATTAGAATTTGGTATATAGGCTCTACTTAAATCTTGGCCTTCTGAGAATTGACAATTAGAATAATCTACCCCATCAGTTGGGGCATCATCACAACCCGCTTTAACATTATTAGATATTAGCAAACTTAAAACTATAATAGCCAAAAGCTTACTCTTAAAGCCTGACCTTATTAATTTTATCATAGCTAAATGCTAACAAATCTTTGTTAGGATGTCTTGAGTTAATTTAATTAGGTTTTGTCCAATATCCATAAACACAACGGGTGCCACGTCTTGAACAATCATAAGTGTCATGTAAAATTCCATCTTTAACAACAGTTATATGTTTTGAACAAGATACAATTAAAGTACCACTAGGAAGTTCATTTTTTTTTAAATGAACTTTACAACCTTGTCCAATAAACATTGTCGGTGTCCAGTTCCAGCCTAATTTTTCAAGATATTTTTTAACAACTACTCTATGAGTGCCTGATCTTGGACTGTCATTTTTTTGTTTTAAGCTTTTAGCAAGTCTAGTTCGTGATGTGGTTCTAAACTCCTCATTTGCTTCATATAAATCATCATAAATTTTTTGATAAGGAAGACCTGATACAATTGCAATAGATCTAACCACACAATCACCAGCTTTTCCTTTGTATCCTGCCGCAGCTCTTCCACCATCATTAATTTGTAATTCTAAATTACTACTTGAAAATAATCTTTTAAAAAAATTCATATTATGTCTCAGTGTTAGCTTTTAAACGTTCATAAATTAATCTAGCCTTAATACCTATACTCAAAAATGGTTGTGGCGGTAACCATGTTGGTTTCTGTCTAGCATCGATTACATTAATTTCAGAGCTAGTTTCTCCACTTGCTTTAATTGCTATTTGTTCTCCAAATAACGTACCAACACCAATACCAGATCCATTATAACAGCCTGCAACGTAAATATTATCATTTATTTTATCAAAAATTTGTGAGCCATTTCTAGTTCTTGAAACAATACCCGACCAACTTGATTCTATAATATCCTCAGGCAATGTAGGGAATCTTTTTTTAATTCCAATTATATGATTGGTAGATCTTTTTTTTAATTCTACAGCTGACATTTTAAAGGGTTTATAAACTTCTGCAGTATTCCTAATTAAAATTCTTCTATCTTTTGTCATTCTGACAGTTGCACCCATTGGTTTTACTGGTAAAACACCCCACTCTCTTGGTTCTTTAATTGATTTAAATTCATTTTCATTTAAAGGTCTTGTCATGCTTGCAGTTAATGTTAATGGAAAATTATAATTAATTTTTATTCCCAGTGATTTTAGAAAACCATTAGTGCAAAAAATAATTTTTTTTGTTATTATTGTTGCATCTTTAAATTTACAATAAATTATATTCTTTGTATTTTTCCATTTTAATAATGTTGAATTTTCATACAAAATAACATTATTTGGTAATACATCAATCATCGCTCTTACTAATTTTCCAGGATTTAATAAAATTCCACCTTTTGTGTAAAGTCCTATACTGTAAAAGCTTGTACCCAATCTTTCTGTTAACTCATCCTTGGATAATAAATTATGCTCAAAACCTAATTTGGATAATGTTTCAGAGAATTTTTGTAAAATTATTTTATCCGCATATTTTGAGGAGGCAAAAAATTTACCTGAATTATTCCAATCACAACTGACCTGATATTCTTTGATAAATTTTTTTAAAACATCAATTCCTAATTGATATATATCAGTTTTGTTTTTATAATTTGAGAGTTCTTTATTTGATGTAAAGCCATCATTAAGCGTTGTATCAACAAGATATCCTGAATTTCTTCCACTAGCACCCTCACCTGCTAATTGTGCATCAACTAATATTATTTTTTTTTTAGGGTGTAGTTGACTTAATTTTCTCGCTGCAGACAAACCTGTGTAACCCGCTCCTACAATTAACCAATCACAATCTTCATTTTTTGAAACTGTCTGTATACATGATCTTGCAGGCAATTGATTGATCCAAGTACATCCTTGATCATTTTCAATTAAGTTCATTATTTTTTATTTTCTAATATTTCAATCATACATTGAGTGGCATATTCACGCCATTCATTTGCTGACTTAACTTTCAAATTATTAAGATGATTCATATTGTTATCAATGTTTTCTTGGTGTTTAACTTTGTCAGACTCTTCTAGATTTTTTTCCATATTAGTAAGATTAGTTTTCATTGCATTAATCCAACTATTTCCAAGTTCAACACATTTAATATCATCTTTCTCATCACAAACTTGCTTGAAGAAATTGAAAATAACATCATCTGTTTTGATCTCTTTGCTCATCTTATCTGCCAAAAATACCTAATTTAACATCATAATCAACTGCAATTCCGTAATCAGGATCATCATCACTATCAACAACAAGCTGACCTGCTCTACTTAATAATCTGTGGCAATCACGGGTTAGATGTCTTAATTTAACTTTTTTTCCAAAACTATTATATTTGTCAGCAATGTCTTCAATTGCTTTTAACGCAGATTGATCAATTACTTTTGATCTAGCAAAATCAATAATAATTACTTCAGGGTCTTGTTCTGGTTTAAATAATTCTAAAAAACTATCAGTTGAACTAAAGAAAAGTGGTCCTTCTATTTCATAAACCTTAGCACCTTTTTCTCTAATGGAAGGTCTCTCAACTGCTCTAATTCTTGATGCAGATTTCCAAGCAAACACTAAAGTTGATAAAGTCTAGTTTCAATTAATACGTGTTAACAAATTTGTGACGAATCAGATACATAATAGTTAAGAGGTAGTGGAGGGAGACTAAAACTACCTCTGTCCTTACCCTTTAAACCTTAAAATACTTTTTAATCTTAGTGATAATTTTTGTTAATAGAACTTTTGAATAAGGTTTACCTTTAACCACCCAAACTGACAAAGGCCATGTACTATCTTTTATAGATCTTGCTATAACATGAATATGTAATTGTGGAACAATGTTGCCTATTTTTTCAACATTAAGTTTCTTTGTTTTAAATATTTTTTTCATTAATTTACTGCAATGAACAATTTCTCTCATTAACAAATTTTGATCTTTTAAATTTAGTTCTGTGATATCTGTAACATTTTTTCTGTTAGGAATTAAAATGATCCAAGGAAATTTACTATTATCAATTAAGCGAACGTTACATAATCTTAAGTCTGTTATGAAATGAGAGTCTTTTAAAAAACGTTTATCTACCTTATTTGTCATATCTAATTATCTAAATATTAATATAAATTTATCCTATAATAAGAATCTATTATAGGCTAAGTTTATTTATGGCAGATAAAAAAATACGATCAGTTGCTAAAACTTTTTCATGGAGACTTTTTATTTTTATCTACTGGGTAATATTTGGATATATTTTTACTGGTAGCATTAAAGGAGCTGGAATTTTAGGTTTAGGTTCAATAATTCCACTTTTTTTTTATTATTTTCATGAAAGAATTTGGAATAAAGTCAAATGGGGTCTTAACTAAGAAAATTTAGAGTATTATTATAAATATTTCTTTATCTTATCAGAAACGATCACTTTATTATTGTTCATATAAACTTCATGATTTTTTTCAATATTCTTTAACTCATAAAGATAGTTAACCATAACTCCATAAGATCTTTTAAACCCTTGTTCAGATACATTCGCGTTAACAATTATATCATCTACGATAGCACCATTTCCTAAATGAAATCTACTAAGTTATATTTAAATACTCAATAAAAGATCGGATAGACACTATAATTAAGAAAATTCCAAAAATTTTACTCAATAGTTTTTTGTCTATTTTATAAACAGCTTTTGCTCCTAATCTGGCCATAACCATTGTTACTGGTACAAAGACAGCAAAACCTAATAAATTAATATATCCAATACTTAAGGGTGTTGTAACATTTCCATAAAATTTACCACTTATAGCTAATGTAGTTGCTCCACTCACAGCAATAAGTATTCCAATAGCTGCAGCTGTACCTACGGCTGTTCTTATATTGTATCCAAACATTTTAAGGAACGGAACAGTGATTGACCCTCCACCTATTCCTAATGGTACTGAAATAAAACCAATAACCAATCCCATAAAACTTTTCATTTTATCAGATATATCTCTTGGTGTCTCACCAAGCTTTTCTCTAAGAAAAATAAAGAATAAACCTACGATTAAAGCAAATATTGAAAAAAATAAAACAAGCTCAGGTGTTTTTAAATTTGTAGCTAAAAAAGTTCCTAAAATTACTCCAATTAGAATATATATTCCAAAAGATTTAATCAATTTAAAATCTACAGATTTATGCTCCATATGAGTCTTGGTAGAAATAATTGACGTTGGGACTATTATTGCTAATGAAGTACCGATAGATAAATGCATTCTTATTGCAAGGTCAAAATCTAATACTGTAAAAGCATAATAGAGAGCTGGAACCATTATTATCCCTCCTCCAACACCCAACAATCCGGCCATAAACCCTGCAACAGTAGCTGCCATTGCCATAACCATTACTAGGTTGGTAATTTGCGATATATCTAAAGTGCTAAACAGGTAGACTCACTGATGCATCAACATTATTAAATTTAATCTTATCCATTATATGATCGATCTTTTTAACATCAGCATCTCTAACGCACATGTTTTCACTTAGATATCT
>CAJQTK010000023.1 GCA_905620495.1 uncultured Candidatus Pelagibacter sp.
AAATTTGGAGAGTCCACAGCAGTGCTTGCAGGAAACTCACTTTTAACAATGGCTTTTGAAATTTTAACTAATTCAAGCTTAAAGATTAATGAAAAAACTAAGGTAGACCTAGTTCAGAAATTATCTCAGTCCTCTGGGCATTTAGGAATTGCTGGGGGTCAATATTTAGATCTAAGTTTTGAAAGGAAAAAGATCTCAAAAAATAAAATTATAGACATGGAAATAAAAAAAACAGGAAAGTTATTCAGTTTTTGCTGTGCTGTACCGGCTATTATTAAAAAGAAAAAAAATAAAGACATAAAAATTTTTGAAAATATTGGTGCGAATATCGGTCTTTTATTTCAAATAGCAGATGATCTTATCGATTTTAAAGGCTCTTCTAAAATTGCAGGAAAAATAACTAGAAAAGATAAGAAAAAAGGTAAAGCCACTTTAATCAGTTTACTAGGATATCAAAATGTTATTAAGTATAGTGATAAAATCAAATTTAAAATAATTAAAGATTTAAAGAAATATAGCTCAAACTCCATTAATTTAAATGAAACTTTAGATTATATTTTGACAAGAAATAAATGACTCAAGAATATAAATTTTTAAAAAATATTAATTTCCCTTCTGATTTAAGAAAATTATCTGAAAATAATCTTCAAGAACTATCTAATGAAGTTAGAACAGAAATGATTAATGCTGTTTCTGAAACAGGTGGGCATTTAGGGGCAGGGCTGGGAGTTGTTGAGCTAACAGTTGCCTTGCATTACATATTCGATACTCCCAATGACAAGCTAATTTGGGATGTGGGTCATCAAACTTATCCTCACAAAATTCTAACAGGAAGGAAATCTAAAATTAAAACTTTAAGACAGGGTAATGGTCTATCTGGATTTACTAAAAGATCTGAAAGTGAATATGATCCTTTTGGTGCCGCACATAGCTCAACATCTATATCTTCGGCATTAGGAATAGCTGAAGCAAATAAGCTATCCAATAAATCAAACAATGTAATTGCCGTTATTGGAGATGGAGCAATTAGTGCGGGTATGGCCTATGAAGCCATGAATAATGCGGGCGCTTCAAAAACAAAAATAATTGTTATTTTAAACGATAACGATATGTCTATTGCAAAACCAGTAGGGGCTATGAGAACTTATTTAGCAAAACTTTTAACAGGAAAAATTTATTTTAATTTAAGAGAAACATTTAAATTAATTACTGCAGCTTTTTCTAAAAGATTTAGCGCAAATGCTGGAAAAGCTGAAGATTTTTTACGTTCAGCTGTAACGGGTGGTACTCTTTTTAATTCTTTAGGATTTTATTATGTGGGGCCAATTGATGGACACGACCTGACAACTCTTCTACCAATTTTAAAAAACGCAAGAGATACAAAACACCAAGGTCCGATTATGATTCATATTAAAACTAAAAAGGGAAAAGGTTATTCATATGCAGAAAAAGCAACCGATCATTACCATGGTGTATCAAAATTTGATGTTATAACTGGAGAACAGGTAAAAAGTGGAACTACTCTACCAGCCTATACAAAAGTTTTTGCAAATACTTTGGTTAAACATGCTGAAAGAGATAGTAAAATTGTAGGTGTTACAGCTGCAATGCCAGGTGGAACGGGAATGGATATTTTTGCTAAAGAGTTTCCAAAAAGAATGTTTGATGTTGGGATTGCTGAACAGCATGGAGTTACTTTTGCTGCAGGATTAGCAACCGAAGGTTATAAGCCCTATGTGGCAATTTATTCGACTTTTTTACAAAGAGCATACGACCAAGTGGTTCACGATGTGGCCATTCAAAGTTTACCTGTCAGGTTTATAATTGATAGAGCAGGCTTGGTAGGTGCTGATGGATCAACTCATGCTGGCTCTTTCGATATTACTTATCTTTCTACACTTCCTAATTTTATAGTTATGGCACCTAGTGATGAGTCTGAGCTAGTTAAAATGATTAATACTTCGATGGATATTAACGACAAACCCAGCGCTATTAGATACCCAAGAGGAACTGGAGTTGGATTGGAATTGCCATCTATAGATGAGAAAATAGAAATAGGAAAAGGAAGGGTTATTCAAGAGGGAAAACAAGTTTGCATTTTGAGTATAGGAACTAGATTGGAAGAATGTAAAATTGCAGCTGAAGAATTAAAAAATAAAGGAATTAACTCAACAATAGTTGATGCACGATTTGTTAAACCTTTGGATCAAGAACTTATTTTAAAGTGTGCCAGAGAACATGAGGTAATGATTACTGTAGAAGAGGGATCTATAGGAGGTTTTGGCTCTCATGTTGAAAATTTATTATCAGAAAAAGGCATATTTGATAAAGGTTTGAAATTTAGATCTATGACATTGCCTGACACTTTTATAGAACAAGATAATCCTAAAAAAATGTACGATACCGCTGGTCTTAATGCGTCTCAAATTTCAAAAAAAATACTAGATATCTTATTTACAAAAGAGTCGATTAAAGTAGTTAAAAATTAAATTTAAAATATTAGCTGCACTGAGCTTTGTTCATTAAGTAATGATCTAATAGAACACAATTCATCATTGCCTCACCAACGGGTACCGCACGTATTCCAACACAAGGGTCATGCCTACCTTTAACTGAGATAGTGGTATTTTTTCCAAATTTATCTATAGTTTTTCTAGTTGTTAAAATAGAAGAGGTTGGTTTAACAGCAAATGAAACAATAATTTCTTGTCCTGTTGAAATTCCACCAAGAATTCCACCTGCATTATTAGAATTAAATTTTAATTTTTTACCTTTTTGTGAAATTTCATCTGAGTTTTGTTCACCACTTAATTGTGCAGAATTCATTCCTGAGCCAATATTAACACCTTTAACAGCATTGATACTCATCATTGCAGAAGCAATATCCATATCTAGTTTAGAATAAATAGGAGCACCTAAGCCAACAGGAATACCTTTGGCTCTTACTTCAATCACTGCACCACAAGAGGATCCTGATTTTCTTATATCTAACAAATATTTTTCCCAAAGTTTGACCATGTTTTTATCTGGGCAAAAAAATGGATTTTTATTAATTGTTAAATCACTCCATTTAGTGGTATCGCATCCTAATATTCCTAATTGAGTAACAGCACCAACCACTTTAAATTTTTTACCTAATTTGTTTTCTAAAACTTTTTTCGCAATTGCACCTGCTGCAACTCTTGAAGCTGTTTCTCTTGCAGAAGATCTGCCACCCCCACGATAATCTCTTATTCCATATTTCTTAAAATAGGTAAAATCAGCATGTCCTGGTCTAAATTTGTCTTTGATATTTCCATAATCTTTTGACCGCATGTCTTGATTATAAATGATTAAAGAAATGGGTGTTCCAGTTGTTTTACCTTCAAACACTCCTGATAAAATTTGAACCTTGTCGTCTTCTTTTCTCTGCGTGGTAAATTTTGACTGTCCAGGTTTTCTTTTGTTAAGCTCTACCTGAATATCTTGTTCTTTTAGGTTTATATTGGGTGGGCAGCCATCAACAACACACCCTATAGCAGGACCATGAGATTCTCCCCATGTTGTGAAACGAAATTGCTTTCCAAAAGTATTAAATGACATTATCTATATTATATAGATTATTTTGTTAAAATTATGAATCAAAAAAACTCATTGGGCCTTAATAACTGCTTTTTAGATAAGAATGATCCAATAGACTTATTTGAAGTTTGGATGAATGAAGCAAAAAAGACAGAACCAAACGATCCAAATGCAGTAGCGCTAGGAACTTCTGATCATAATAACTCTCCATCAATCAGGATGGTTTTATTAAAGGACTTTAATAAAGATGGATTTGTTTTTTATACCAATTTAAATAGTCAAAAAGGAAATGAATTAAAGAAGAATCTAAAAGCAGCAATGTGTTTTCATTGGAAAAGCCTCTTAAGACAAGTACGAATTAATGGGGCAGTGAAACAAGTTTCAAGCGAAGTTGCTGATGAGTATTACGATACTAGAGGTTACGAAAGTAGGATTGGTGCATGGGCCTCTAAACAGAGCTCTATTTTAAATAATAGAGATGAACTTTTAAATTCAATAGAAGAATATAAGCAAAAATATGATAATCAAAATGAAGTTCCAAGACCGGATCATTGGTCAGGCTGGAATTTGATACCTACAAGTATAGAGTTTTGGTTAGATGGGGATAATAGAATCCATGAGAGACTTAAATATATTAAAGATGAAGCAGGTAATTGGACCAAGTCTTTATTGAGCCCTTAGAAGTTTCTTTCTAGACTAAAGGAAGTAAGATTTTCTAAAATTTTTTTTTCATCACTATCTTTGAATACTGTTAAAGAATTTGAAGCAAGATTAATGAAGTGTTCAGCTTTGTTGTAACATTCTTTAATTATATTATATTTTGTAATAAGCATTAAAGTAAAATTTAGATCTTCATCTGACCTAGCATCTTGTTTAAAAATATCTTTTAATTTTTCTTTTTCTATAGAGGTTGTATTTTGAAATAATAAAATTATAGGTAAAGTAATTTTACCTTCAAAGAAATCTTTACCAATCTTTTTTCCAAAAACTTTTAGGTCAGAATTATAATCCAAAGTATCATCAGCAATTTGAAATGTTAAACCTAAATTTTTTCCATAAAACTCAAGTGCTTCTTTTTCTTTTATTTCTTTATTAGATAAAATAGCTCCAACTTTTGTCGCTGCAGAAAAAAGTTCAGCTGTTTTAGCTGTTATAATTTTAAAATAAGTTTCTTCTAGCATGTCAACTTCACCTTTATGTTGTAGTTGTAATACTTCTCCTTGAGCGATTTTTGATGATGTTGAGGATAAAAGTTTTAGAACTTCTAAATTTCCATCATCTACCATCATTTCAAAACATCTACTTAGAAGATAATCTCCAACTAATACAGAGGAGTGATTTCCCCAAATTGAGTTTAATGTTTTTTTTCCTCTTCTTATATTCCCAAGATCAATGACATCATCATGCATTAAGGTTGCGCCGTGTATCATTTCTACACACGCTGCCAAATTGATATCCCGTCCACCTTTTGAATATCCACATAATTTAGCAGATCCAAGTGTTAATAGGGCTCTTAATCTTTTGCCACCGGTTTCTATGTGGTAGTCAGTCATTTTTTGAACTAAATCAACCTCACTCAAAAGTTTTGATTTAATCTTTTCCTCAACTAAAAATAATTTTTCATCTACTGAATCCTTTAGTTGGAAGTAAGAATTATTTATTTGGTTTCTAAGCTGAACTACTGTTCCCATAAAAATTAAGTTAGTATAATTATGTTATATTTATTACTTATCAATTGACGCACCTAAAACTTCAACTATAAGTAGGCTTTATATTATATCAAAAATTCTATAAGGATTAACAATGTTCTCTTTTTTCAAAAAGAAAAAAATAATAGCCCATATCAAGCTAAATGGCGTGATAGGCAATGCTGGAAAGTTTAAACAAGGTATAGATTTTGCAGGACAAGAGGAGGTCATAAAAAAAGCTTTTTCTTTAAAAAAGGCAAAAGCAGTAGCAATTACTATAAATTCACCCGGTGGATCGCCTGTACAATCTCACTTAATTTATAAATTTATTAGAGCTCAAGCCAAAAAAAATAAAATGAAAGTCATAGTATTTGCTGAAGATGTTGCTGCCTCTGGTGGATATTTAATAGCTTGTGCGGGTGATGAAATATATGCAAATTCTAGCTCAATTATTGGTTCTATAGGAGTTATCTACTCATCTTTTGGATTTACAGAGTTAATAAAAAAAATTGGTGTTGAAAGAAGAGTGCATACAGCTGGAAAAAATAAAAGTTCACTGGATCCATTCCAAGAAGAAAAATCAGAGGATATTGAAAGACTTAAAAGCATTCAATTAGATCTTCATAAAGATTTTATTCAAGTAGTAGAAGAAAGTAGAGGTTCTAAGCTTAACAAAAATGAAATTGAATTATTTTCTGGTGAGTTTTGGGCAGGAAGCAAAGCTAAAGAGTTGGGACTAGTAGATGGATTAGGTAATGCAAATGAAGTTTTGAAAGAAAAATTTGGTGAAGATGTTGTTATTAAAAAATTCGAAAAATCTAAAGGTTGGTTAAGTAAAAAGCTTTCATCTTCTAGTAATCAAATGGATCAACTGGCTAATATTTTAGAAGAAAGATCAATCTGGCAAAGATATGGCTTCTAAAGAAAAAATTACAAAACCTAAATTTCAATCATTTCAAGATACTATTTTGAATCTTCAAAAATATTGGGGTAAACAGGGTTGTGTTATTCTGCAGCCATATGATATGGAAGTTGGAGCTGGAACTTTTCATCCCGCCACAACTTTAAGATCATTGGGCCCTAAACCGTGGAAGACAGCCTATGTCCAACCTTCAAGAAGACCTACGGATGGAAGGTATGGAGAAAACCCAAATAGATTACAGCATTATTATCAATTTCAAGTTTTAATAAAACCTTCACCCGACAATATCAAAA
Source organism: uncultured Candidatus Pelagibacter sp. (assembly GCA_905620495.1). Classification (GTDB taxonomy): domain Bacteria; phylum Pseudomonadota; class Alphaproteobacteria; order Pelagibacterales; family Pelagibacteraceae; genus Pelagibacter. The sequence continues at coordinate 6,465 of CAJQTK010000023.1, forward strand.
AACTTTATTTAAATAGCTTGGCTGTAATTGGTATTAATCATAAAGAACATGACATTAGATTTGTTGAAGATGATTGGGAAAGCCCAACTTTAGGTGCTGCAGGACTTGGTTGGGAAGTTTGGTGTGATGGAATGGAAATTACTCAATTTACATACTTTCAACAAATGGCAGGAATTGAATGTAAGCCAGTATCAGTTGAAATTACTTATGGTCTTGAAAGAATTTGTATGTTCACTCAACAAAAGAAAAACGTTTATGATCTACTATGGAATGATGAAGATATAAAATATGGAGATGTATTTCTTCAAGCTGAAAAAGAGTTTTCTGCATATAATTTTGAACATGCTAATACAGACAATCTATTTAAAATGTTTGATATGCTTGAACTTGAAGCTAAATCATTAGTGGATAAAAAAATTTCACTACCAGCATATGATCAGTGTTTAAAGGCAAGCCATGTATTTAATATTTTGGACGCAAGAGGTGTTATAAGTGTTGCTCAAAGAGCAGGATACATAGGACGTATTAGAGATATTACAAAAGCAGTTGCTGAAAGTTGGTTGAGTAGTCAAACAGATTAATGTCAGAATTTTTTTTAGAACTGTTTAGTGAAGAGATACCAGCTGGTTTACAGCGAAATTCACGTAAAACTTTATTAGAAAGCTTTCAAAAGTTATTTGAAGAAAAACAGATTTCATTTAAGAAAAGCTCATCTTTTTCAACACCAAATCGTCTTGTAATTTTATTTGAGGGTTTATCTAAAAAAATAATACAAAAAGCTGAAGAAATAAAAGGGCCAAATATTAACGCTCCAGAAAAAGCAGTAGAGGGGTTTTTAAGATCAAATCAAATAGATAAAAAAGACTTAATTAAAAAAAAGATAGAAAAAGGAGAATTTTACTTTTTTAAAAAATCTTCAAATAAGATTAATACAATTGATTTGCTTGAAGAGTATACGCCTTTAATTCTTGATAAATTACAATGGAAAAAATCAATGAGGTGGGGAAACTATAGTCTTAACTGGGCGAGACCATTAAAATCTATTCTAGCTGTTTTTGATAATAAAAGTTTAGGTTTTAAATTTCATCATTTAATATGCTCCAACAAGACATTTACAGATAAAGAATTTGAAGATAAAAAAAAAATATTTAAAACTTTTAAAAGTTATAAAGATTTTTTTAATCAATCAGGCATAATTATAGACCAAGTACCAAGAAAAGAATTTATTGTTAAAGAAATTGAAAAAATATCTAAAAAAAACAATTTTATTATTGAGCCTAACAACAAACTTTTAGATGAAGTTACAGATATAGTGGAACAGCCAAATATTATAGTGTGTAAATTTGATCAAAAATTTTTGAATATTCCAAAAGAAATTTTAATAATTACAATGCAACATCATCAAAAATATTTTCCAACTTTTGATAAAAAAGACAAAATCACCAATGAATTTTTAGTAGTGGCAAATAATAAAGATACAAAAGGGTATATAAAATTAGGCAATGAAAGAGTTGTTGAAGCAAGATTAAGTGATGCACAATTCTTTTGGGAAAAAAATAAATCTCAAAATTTAGTTAAACAAGTGTCAAAACTAAAAACTATAAACTACTTTAAAGATCTTGGATCTTATTTTGATAAGATTCAAAGAATGAGAAAGCTTGGAGGAATGATCTCTGATGAGTTATTAATTAGCAAAGATCAAGTCGAACTATCAGTATCAATTTGTAAAGTAGATTTAATTTCCGATATCGTTGGAGAATTTCCAGAGCTTCAAGGAATTATGGGTGGATATTTTGCAGTGGAGCAAGGTTTTGATAAAGAAATAGCACTAGCAGTAAGCGAACATTATCTGCCAACAGGTCTTGATAGCAAAACTCCAAAAAAACCATTCAGTATTGCTTTAGCTTTAACTGACAAAATTGATACTTTAGTGGGGTTCTTTGGAATAGATCAAAAACCAACAAGTTCAAAAGACCCTTATGCACTAAGAAGATCGGCATTAGGAGTTATAAAATTATTAATTGATAATAATAAAGAATTTAAAATTAAAGATCTTATTAGCTACTCAACCTCTCTACATAGAGATCAAGGCTTTGAACTATCAAATGATTTATCTCAAAAAGAATTAGCAGAGTTTTTAATGGACAGATTAAAATATTTTATGAAAGAAAAGAAAATTAGACCAGACATTACTGAAGCTAGCATAAACTCATATGGAATAGACAATATGAATAAAATATATAAAAAAGCTTTAACTTTAAATAACTTAATAAAAAATGAAATTGGTGAAGATATAATGGCAAGCTATAAAAGAGCATCAAGTATACTAGAAAGTGAATTAAAAAATAGCGATCTTGAATTATCAAATACAACAGATCCTGGTATTTTTAAAAATGATTATGAGAAAAATTTATTAAAAAAGATTAATGAATTAAGGAAATATTTTACAAATATAAATAAAGATGAAAATTACATGGAATCGCTAACGAATTTAGCAGAGGCCAAAAAAGTGATTTTTGATTTTTTTGACAATGTAAAAGTTAATGATGAAGACAAAAATATCAAAAAAAACAGATTGGAACTTTTGCAAATGTTATGTAGAACCTTTGATAATTACATAAACTTTTCAAATATTGAGACTAAATAGTGAATAAATTAATTTTAAATTTTAAATATAAAGACTCAAAAAAAATTAAAAACCCTAAAAATTTTTTGGGTGGAAAAGGTGCCAACCTTTCTGAAATGGGAAGAATAGGTTTACCCGTTCCTCCAGGATTTACTATCTCAACTAAAGTATGTGAATTATTTTATAAAGATAAAAAAAAATTAAATTCACAAATAGTAAGTACTGTAAAAAAAGAATTAAAAACTATTGAAAAAGAAGTTGGAAAAAAATTTGGTGATTTAAAAAACCCATTGTTATTATCTGTTAGATCTGGTGCTAGAGTTTCTATGCCCGGCATGATGGATACAATTTTAAACTTGGGTCTGAATGATAAAACTGTAATCGCACTATCAAATAAAACTTCTAATATGAGATTTGCGAAAGATAGTTATAGAAGATTTATCCAAATGTATGGAAATGTTGTAATGGGAATTGAGGGCTATCATTTTGAAGAGCTAATAGAAAATTACAAATTAACCAAAGGTGTTCTTTTAGATACAGATTTAGATGCAGATGATTGGGAAGGTCTAATAAATGACTTTAAAAAAGTTGTTAAAGATCAAACGAAAAAAGAATTTCCACAAAATGTACATGATCAATTACTTGGTGCAATTAGTGCGGTATTTTTATCTTGGGAGAGCAATAGAGCAAAAGTTTATAGAAAATTAAATCAGATTCCTGCTGAATGGGGAACTGCAGTTAATGTTCAGTCTATGGTATTTGGTAATATGGGAGATGATTGCGCAACTGGAGTTGTCTTTACAAGAAATCCATCTGATGGGGTTAATGAAGTTTATGGAGAATACTTAATTAATGCACAAGGTGAAGACGTTGTAGCTGGAACAAGAACTCCTCAATATATAACAAAAAAAGCAAGAAAAGATGCAAAGGCAAAAGAAGCTTCTATGGAAGAATCTATGCCAAAAGTATTTAAACAATTAGACAAAATCCTAAAAGTTTTAGAAAAACATTACAAGGATATGCAGGATGTAGAGTTCACTGTTGAGAATAATAAATTATGGATGTTACAAACAAGATCTGGCAAAAGAACCTCAAAATCTGCAGTTAGAATTGCTGTGGACATGGTTAGAGAAAAATTAATTTCAAAAAAAGAAGCGGTAATGAGAATAGATCCAGCCTCTTTAGATACTTTATTACACCCAACATTAGATGAAAAAACCTTGGTAAATGTTATAGCGAATGGACTACCAGCTTCACCTGGGGCCGCAAGTGGCAAGGTTGTTTTTTCGTCAGAAGAAGCGGAGAGATTGAATGATGTCATGCAAGATACTATTTTGGTTAGAATTGAGACATCTCCAGAAGACATTCATGGAATGCATGCGGCTAAAGGAATTTTAACTGCAAGGGGTGGAATGACTAGTCATGCGGCAGTGGTTGCAAGAGGAATGGGAAGGCCATGTGTATCTGGCTCTAGTGAAATTAATATTAACTATGAAGCTAAAACTTTTAAAACATCATCTATTGAAATTAAAGAAGGTGATATCATTACAATTGATGGCTCAACGGGAAGAATTATTTTAGGAGAAGTGCAAACAGTTAAACCTGAGATATCTGGAGATTTTTCAAAACTAATGAGTTGGGCTGATGGATTTAAAAAATTAAAAGTTAGAACTAATTCTGAAACACCGCTGGACACAAAAACAGCAAGAGACTTTGGGGCAGAAGGTATTGGTCTTTGTAGAACAGAGCATATGTTTTTTGATGAAGAAAGAATTTTATCAGTTAGAGAAATGATTTTATCAAAAACAAAAGAAGATAGAAATAAGGCCTTAGAAAAGCTTTTACCACATCAAAGAAAAGATTTTATTGAAATATTTAAGATTATGAATGGCTTACCTGTTACGGTTAGATTATTAGATCCGCCATTACATGAATTTCTTCCTAAAACTGAAAAAGAAATTAATGATGTTGCAAAAGTTGTGGGTCTACCATTAAAAGAAATCGAATCTAGAATTAATGAATTACATGAACAAAACCCAATGCTAGGTCATAGAGGTTGTAGATTGGGAATTTCATTTCCTGAAATTTATGAAATGCAGTGTAGGGCAATCTTTGAAGCTTTATCTGAACTTAAGATAAAAAAAATTAAATCAGCATTCCCAGAAATAATGATTCCATTAGTATCAACAGAGGCTGAAATTAGAATAATGAAGGACTTAGTAGCTAGAGTTGCAAAAGAAGTTCAAAAAGAAAAAAAAGTTAAAGTTGACTATTTAGTTGGAACCATGATTGAGTTACCAAGAGCTGCTATTAAAGCTGATGATATAGCAAAACACGCTGAGTTTTTTAGTTTTGGTACTAATGATTTAACCCAAACAACATTTGGGCTAAGTAGAGATGATAGTGGTAAATTTTTAAATGACTATCTTGAGAATAAAATTTTTTCTATAGATCCATTCATTTCAATTGATGATGGAGTAGGTGATTTAATAGAAATTGCAGTTGAAAAAGGGCGAAGACAAAATAAAAAAATTAAACTTGGAATTTGTGGAGAGCATGGTGGTGATCCTAAAAGTATTCACTTTTGTGCAAATGCAGGTTTAGATTATGTTTCTTGCTCACCTTATAGAGTTCCGATTGCAAGATTAGCTGCAGCTCAAGCTGAATTATTAAAAAAAAATTAAATTTCTAATTTAAAATCAACAGCTGGTACACTATGAGTTATGCTGCCAATAGAAATTCTATCAACACCTGTTGCTGCAATTTTTTTAACAGATTTTAAATTTACATTGCCAGAAGCTTCAGTTTGGTAGTATTTTTTAGCCATTTTAACACCAACTTCCAGGGTTTTGATGCTCATGTTATCAAACAAGACTGTATTAAACTTTAAACCCGCTATTTGCTTGAGCTGATTTAAATTATCAACCTCTACTGTGATTTTCCTTCCTTTTTTATTTTTGATTGCAAGAGACACTAAAGTTTTAATATCAGAGCTTGCAATGTGATTGTCTTTAATAAGAAATTCATCACTTAAGTTAAATCTATGGTTTGTACCACCACCTAACTTAACAGCATATTTTTGTATTACTCTTAAGGTTGGAATCGTTTTTCTAGTACAGCAAATTTTACATTTTTTATTAACCAATTTAACAAATTGATTAGTTTTAGTAGCAATTCCAGAGATATGACTCATAAAATTTAAAGCAACTCTTTCACCAATTAAGATATTTTCTGCCTTACCCTCTATTATTGCAATTATTTCATTTTTTTTTACTAATGATCCTTCTTTTTTCTTAACGCTAAACTTAATTTTATTATCTATTAATTTAAATGTTTGTTTTGCAAATGCTAATCCAGCAACTATTGCTTGTTGATTAGAAATTAATCTGACTTTTATAATTTTAGTATTTTTAACTAAGCTGGATGTGATGTCACCAGAAGGGTAAAGGTCTTCGTTTAAGGCACGCTTTACAGTATTCTTAATATAATAGTTGCTTAATTTAATTTGAGGCACTTTTATTATCTGCCAATGGCAGTCATTCTTTCAACGGGAATTCTAGCTTTATTGATGGTTTCGTTGTCTATAATTATTTCCCCTGTTTCATTTTCTAAACAGGCTAAGATTTTTGGTAGAGTAATTCTTTTCATATGAGGACATAAATTACAGGGCTTAATAAACTCAACATTTGGGTTTTCTACCTGAATGTTGTCACTCATAGAACACTCTGTGACCATCATTACTTTTTTAGGTTGATTATCTTCCACATATTTAATCATTCCTGAAGTTGATCCTGCAAAATCACTAGCCTTAATAACATCAGGTGGACATTCTGGATGAGCAATTATTTTTATTCCAGGATTATTTTTTCTTATATCATGAATTTCTTTTTCATTAAATTGGTCATGAACTATACAAATACCTTTCCAGGCAATAATTTCGACATCTGTTTGAGATGCCACATATTTAGCTAAATAATCATCTGGTAAAAATATAACCTTTTTAACACCGAGTGAGTTAACAACCTTAACAGCATTAGCTGAAGTACAGCAAATATCAGTTTCTGCTTTAACTTCCGCTGAAGTATTTACATAAGATACAACTGGTACACCTGGATATTTTTCCTTTAATAATCTTACATCCTTACCTGTAATAGAAGATGACAAAGAGCATCCAGCTAGCATATCAGGTAACAAAACTTTTTTATGAGGACTCATTAATTTTGCTGTCTCTGCCATAAAGTGAACTCCAGCCATTACAATAATGTCTGCTGAAGTCTTTGAAGCTTCAACCGCTAAAGCTAAAGAGTCGGCTGCAAAATCTGCTACACCATGATAAATTTCTGGTGTTTGATAGTTATGAGCTAGAATAACCGCATTCTTTTCTTTTTTTAATTGATTAATTCTATGAATATAAGGAGCATGAACTGACCATTCAATCTCAGGCAAAACTTTTGAGATTTTTTGATAAATCGGGGCTGTTGCTTTTTTTACTTCTTCTGTGAATTCCATATTAAAACCTATCAACTTGAAACAACCTTGTCATGCATTTATTCTGACGCACTAATTAATCCAACTAGGAATTTTAATTTTTAACTTAGCATTTTTGCTCTTAAACTCATTTTTTTGATTAAAATTATCATCTAAATATTTAATTAAAGCAAAAGGATACTCGTTACTTATTAAAACTTTTCCTACTTCAAACTCACCATTATAGATTAAATCATCTTGATTTAATTTTCCTTCTATTAACTCAATAGGTAGCAATCTTTTTGAAAGTTTATTTTTTAATTTAATTCTTGCGGTATTTTCTTGTCCAACATAACAGCCTTTTTTAAAGTCTATTCCATTTAGTTCTTCAAAATTACACTCAATACCAAATAATTTGTTCTGTAATTCATTCATATTTCTTTGGGGAATTCCTAATTCATGACTTAACTGATAATATTCATCAACTGGAGAATCTTTTAGCTCTAGTTTTTTTAAAGATAGATAAAGTTTTTCTAAATTAATAATCAGTCTTGCTCCCAGATCTTTATTTCTCGGATCTAGCAGGATAGAATCCTCTCTATATTTAATTGTATTTCCAGGAATATTTTTTGCTCCTTCAAATTTTAAAAATTTTTCTCTATTAAACGCAGCAACAACAAATTCGTTACTTAAATTCATAATCTCAACTTTAGATCTAAGTTTGTAGATGCTTAGCTGCTGAAAAAGTGCCTCTGTTTGAGATTTTTCACAATCAATGAAGTAGCCAGACTTATGTTTTACAATAATAAAAGCAAAAAGAAACTTTCCTTGAGGACTTAATAGTGATGCAAAACAACTATTGTCTTCATTAACCTTATTAATGTCATTACTAATCATGTTTTGTAAAAATTCTTTAGCATCTACTCCATTTATATAGAGAATTCCTCTATCTTCTAAAATATATACATTTTGAATATTCATAATTGATTGATGTCTCAATATAATATAATTACTTTTTTCATAAATGTTAGATCTAATAATTAAAAATGGTTCATGCTACATAGATAAAGATCTTAAAGATCAAGATATAGCAATTAAAGACGGTAAAATTATAGAAATTGGTAAAATTGACAATGAGGCTAAAGAAGTTTTTGATGCTAAGGGATTAACAGTTTTACCAGGTTGCATTGACACCCAAACTCATTTTAGAGAACCTGGTTCAACTGACACAGAAGATCTTCATTCAGGAAGTAGAGCGGCAATTGCTGGTGGGATAACTAGTGTTTTTGAGATGCCAAATACTAATCCACCAACTTCTAATAAAATAGAATTTCAAAAGAAATTAGATCTCGCAAAAAATAGAATGTATTGCAATTATGCTTTTTATTTTGGAGCGACACCAGATAATGCTGCTGAATTGGCAGAGCTAAAAGACTTAGAAGGGTGTTGCGGAATTAAGCTTTTTGTAGGCTCTTCAACTGGAAATTTACTAGTCCAATATGAAGAGGATATTGAAAAAGTATTTAAAAGTAGTTCAAAAGTTGTTTCAGTTCATTCTGAAGACGAAGCAATTTTAAATATGAATAAAAAATTAATTAAAGAAGGTGATGTTCACTCACATCCAATTTGGAGAAGTGAAGAATGTGCAATTTCATCAACTAGAAGAATTGTAAGAATAGCCGAAAGGTATAAAAAAAAAGCACATATTCTTCATGTTACAACAAAACAAGAGATTGACTTTTTATCACAACACAAAGGTAATATTACATTTGAAATTACACCTCAGCACCTAACTATATATGCACCCGATTGTTATGACAAACTAGGAACTTATGCTCAAATGAATCCCCCAATAAGAGATAAATCTCATTATGATAGATTGTGGTATGGAGTAAAAAATAATCTTAACGATACGATTGGCTCTGATCACGCTCCGCACTTAAAACAAAATAAAGAAAAAAGTTACCCAAATTCACCATCGGGAATGCCTGGTGTTCAAACACTTATACCAGTTATGCTAAATCATGTTAACGATGGAAAATTAAGTTTAGAGCAATTAATGAATTCTATATGTGAAAATCCAGTAAAAATTTTTGGAATTAAGCATAAGGGTTTTATTAAAGAAGGTTTTGATGCTGATTTTACAATTGTAGATATGAATAAAAAAATTATCGTTAAAAATGAAAATATTGAAAGCAAATGTGGTTGGACACCTTTTGACGGGTTTGAATTTAAGGGAACTCCAGTTTCAACAATTATTGCTGGTCAAATTAAAATGAGAGATGGTAAAATCTTAGATGAACCTGAGGGTAAGCCCTTAAATTTTAAATAGTTTTTATAGTAAAGCTATTTACAAGAACAACTCCAATAACAATTAAGAATAATCAAAAACAAGTATGTTTTAATCATTATTTAAGAATATTATTATTAATTAAGTCTTCTTTTATCTCAGTTAAAATTGCAGGATCATCTATTGTTGCTGGAATTTTATATTCTTCACCATCGGCAATTTTTCTTATTGTACCTCTTAAAATTTTCCCTGATCTAGTTTTTGGTAATCTTTTAATGACAATTACAACTTTAAATGCAGCAACAGGCCCAATGGTATCTCTAACCATTTTTATACATTCTTTTGAAATAGTTTCGTTATCTTTCTCAACACCTGTCTTAAGAACTATGAGGCCTATTGGCAATTGTCCTTTTAATTTATCAGCAACTCCAAGTACAGCACACTCAGCAACTGATTGATGATCTGATAAAACCTCTTCTATAGCACCTGTTGATAATCTATGGCCTGCAACATTAATAATATCATCTGTTCTAGACATAATCCAAATGTATCCATCCTCATCAATGTGACCAGCATCATAGGTTTCATAGTAACCTTCGTAATTAGTCATATAATTATCTTTGTATCTTTTATCTGCATTCCATAATGTTGGAAAAGTTCCAGGAGGCAAAGGTAGTTTTACAACAATATCTCCCATTTCATTTGGTTTAGCTAATGTTTGATCTTGCTTCATTATTTGAACATCATAACCAGGAACTGCTTTACAGGCTGAGCCATATTTTGTTTTCATCATTTCTATACCGATACAATTAGAACTAATTGCCCAGCTAGTTTCAGTTTGCCACCAGTGATCAATTACAGGAACTTTTAATAAATTTTCAGCCCACTTGATAGTATCTGGGTCCGCTCTTTCTCCTGCTAAAAATAAAGATTCAAATTTGCTTAAATCATATTTAGAAAAAAATTTACCTTCAGGGTCCTCTTTTTTAATAGCTCTAAAAGCCGTCGGAGCTGTAAAAAGAGATTTCACTTTATAGTCAGAAATTATTTTCCAAAATGCACCAGCATCAGGAGTTCCAACTGGTTTTCCTTCAAATAAAACGGTAGTACATCCTTTAAATAAAGGAGCGTAGACAATATAAGAGTGACCAACAATCCAACCAATATCACTCGCTGACCACCAGACATCATCAGCATCAATATTATAGATATTTTTCATTGTCCATTTTAGAGCAACTATGTGACCTCCAATATCTCTAACTATTCCTTTGGGAATGCCTGTGGTGCCTGATGTGTATAAGATATAAGCAAGATCATTTGAATTCATCTCCACACAATCTACCTCTTGAGCATTAGAAAGAGCCTCATCCCAACTTACTTCTTTGGGAGCATTTATTTTTGCTTCATTTCCAGATCTTTGAAAAAGAATTAATTTTTCTATTTTATGAGAAGCAATTTTTATAGCCTCATCTACTAAAGGTTTGTATTCAATAGTTTTTCCTGGCTCAAAGCCACAAGAAGCGGTAACTAATATTTTTGCTTTACTATCATCAATTCGGCTTGCTAACTCACTTGATGCAAAGCCACCAAATACTACAGAGTGAATTGCCCCAATCCTTCCACAAGCTAACATAGCAATTACTGCCTCAGGGATCATTGGCATGTAAATTATGACCCGGTCTCCTTTATTAACCCCTTGATTTCTTAAGGCTCCAGCAAATTTTGAAACTTTTTTTTTTAATTCACTATAGGTAAATTGTTTTTTACTACCTGTAATGGGGCTATCGTAGATTAAAGCTAATTTTTCACCTCTACCCTCATCGATATGAAGGTCTAAAGCATTATAACAAGTGTTGGTAACACCATCTTCAAACCATTTATAAAAGGGTGGATTAGATTTATTTAAAATTTTAGTGGGTTTTTTAAACCAAAAAATATCATTAGACACTTCCTGCCAAAAACTTTCAGGGTTTTTTATAGAATTTTGATAAATTTCATTAAATTTATTACCCATTATATTTGATTCTAAATTGTTTTTGTTTTGTTTTATTAAATTAGAAATTCTATTAAAATTTAAAAAGTAAGTAAAATCAAGCCAAATTAGGCATAAAAAAGACTTCTATAAAGTAAATTATTTTGATAGTCAAACATTTGCATGTAGCTAGTTTATATAAACTAAAAGTTAAAAACTAACAAAAGAGAGAGTTTTTTATGAAAAAACTAAAATTATTTGGTCTTACAGCTGTAGCCCTAATGGGTGTTTCAGGTGTAGCCAACGCAGAGACAGTGCTGTTAGCATCTGATGACTTTGTTGGAATTACGTTCTGGCTTGTGACAATGGCATGTCTAGCAGCAACTGCATTTTTCTTTATTGAGAGAAGTTCAGTTCCAGCTGGTTGGAGAGTTTCAATAACTGTTGCAGGACTAGTTACTGGTATTGCATTCATCCACTACATGTACATGAGAGATGTATGGATCACGACTGGTGAGTCACCAACAGTATACAGATATATTGACTGGTTAATTACAGTTCCATTATTGATGTTAGAGTTCTATTTTGTTCTAGCAGCAGTAGGTAAAGCAAATTCTAGAGTATTCTGGAGATTGTTATTAGGATCATTAGTAATGTTAATCGGTGGATACTTAGGAGAAGCAGGATACATCAACTCTACACTTGGTTTCGTAATCGGTATGGCTGGTTGGTTCTACATTCTTTATGAAGTATTTTCAGGAGAAGCAGGAAAAATGGCAGCAAAAAGTGGAAACAAAGCTTTTGTTACTGCATTTGGTGCTATGAGAATGATCGTTACAGTTGGTTGGTCTATCTACCCATTAGGTTACGTATTTGGTTACCTAACAGGTGGTATGGACGCTAACTCACTAAACGTGATTTACAACGCAGCTGACTTTTTGAATAAGATCGCTTTTGGTCTAATCATTTGGGCAGCAGCAATGTCTCAACCTGGAAGACCTAAGTAGTTCTACTCGTTAAATAATCTAAAAAGGGCAGGTATGTTTTTACATACTTGCCCTTTTTTTATATGCCCTTATATTTAGATAAATGCCTAAAATTACCTACATAGAAAATAGTGGAAATTCTCAAATCATAGAAGTTGCTAATGGATTGAGTGTAATGGAAGGTGCTGTTCAAAACGATATTCCTGGAATTGATGCTGATTGTGGAGGTGGGATGGCGTGTGCTACTTGCCATGTTTATGTCAAAGAAAAATGGTTAGATAGACTTCCTAAAAAAGAAGAGGGTGAAGAAGATATGCTTGATATGGCTTACGAGCCCAAACGGAACAGCAGATTAAGCTGTCAGATAATAGTTTCAGATGAATTGGATGGCTTAAGTGTAAGCATTCCATCAAAACAAGGGTAAATGAATAAAACAGATGCATTAATAATTGGAGCAGGTCCAACAGGGTTGTTTTGCGCCCATCAATTAGGTCTCATAGGTTTAAATTGTGAAATTGTTGATAATTTAGATAAAATAGGGGGTCAATGCATTGAACTTTATCCAGACAAACCAATTTATGATATTCCAGCAATTCCCGAATGTACTGGAGAAGAGTTAACTAATAATTTAATTAAACAAATCAAACCTTTTAATATTAAATTTCACCTTAATGAACGAGTAGAAGAAGTTAAGAGAGTTAATAATAAATGGATTATAAAAACAAATAAAAATAAAGAGTTTGAAACACCAAATATAATAATTGCTGGTGGTGTGGGTTCATTTGAACCAAGAAAATTTGCACCAAAAGAATGTGAAAAATATGAAAATGAGTCTTTATTCTATTCAATTAAAAATAAATCTATCTTTCAAGATAAAACTATTTCAATATTTGGAGGTAGTGATTCAGCTTTAGATTGGGCCATAGAATTATCAAATAAATCAAAAGTAAACTTAATACACAGAAGAGATGAATTTACAGGAGCACAATTGAGTGTTGACAAAATTAAAGAATTAGAAAAATTAGGAAAAATAAAAATTTTTACAAAGTACCAATTAAACTCAGTTAAGGGTGAACAAAATATTAAATCAATAGAAATAAAGCATGATGATGAAAGTTTAGAAAAATTAGAAACAGATTATGTTTTAGGTTTTTTTGGATTAATTATGAAGCTCGGACCTATTGTAAACTGGGGTCTAAATTTAAATAAAAAAACAATTCAAGTTAATACTGAAAACTTTGAAACTAATCAAAATGGTATATTTGCAATAGGTGATATTTGTACTTACCCGGGAAAGCTCAAACTAATTCTTTCTGGCTTTCATGAAGGTGCTTTAGCAGCTAGAGGATGTTTTAAATATGCTAGACCTGATGAAAAACTAAGATTTGAATTTTCTACCACATCAAAAGCTGCACAAGAAAGGCTTGGTGTTAAAAAGTGATAGAGCTATTTACAGCTGATACACCAAACGGTAAAAAAATTACAATAATGTTAGAGGAGATAGGTTGTGATTTTAAGGTTACTAAAATTGATCTATCAAAAGATGAACAATTTAAAACAGATTTTAAAAAAATAAGTCCCTTTGGAAAAATCCCAGTAATTATAGACCATGATAATGGACAATCTTTATTCGAGTCTGGAGCGATCCTCATGTATTTAGGTGAAAAATATAATAAATTTTACGAACTAAAAGACCGTAATGTTATAAATCAATGGTTGATGGCACAGATGGGAATTATTGGACCAATGATTGGGCAGCATCACCAGTTTCATCATTATAACACTGGAAAAAGTGAGTTTGGAGAAGAAAGATATTTTAAAATTACTAAAAGAATTTATGGCGAACTAGATGAAAGGTTATCTTTATCAAAATACTTAGCTGGAAATAAGTATACAATTGCAGATATTGCAACTTGGCCCTGGATTGCAAGGCATGAGTGGCATGATATTGGACTTAAAAAATATAAAAATTTAACTAGATGGTATTTAGATATCTCAGAAAGAGAAGCCGTTATAAAAGGATATGATCTCCTGCAAAATGGATCTGAGATACCAAAACCATAATAATCATATGAGTGTTTTGATTTCATCAATATACTTCAGTCCTGTAAAATCTTTATCTTTTATAAATATTGAATCGTGTGAAGTTAAAAAAAATTTAGGAATTTTGAATGATAGAAAATTTGCTTTTTCAAGAATCATCAATTCTGAAAGGGCTCACTTAATAGAAAAAAATCCAAGTGAACGAAAACTACAAAATTTTTTAACTTTAAAAAACTCCCCAGTTTTAAATAAGTATAACTTTACATACAAAGATAATAGATTAGCTTTAACACTTGGTGATAAGGAGTTAATATCAATAACAGCTGATAATCTAGATCAAAGGTCTATTCTTATAAATAAACTCGTAGAACTAGAAAGTTCATTAATGAAACCAATTTCTTTACTGCAAAATAATGAATTTCCTTTTTATGACACCTCACATTCAAATAAAATTTTTAATTCTATATCTCTTATAAATCTTAAAAGTATTCAGGATTTAGAAAAAAAAATTAATGAAAAAGTTGAATTCCAAAGGTTTAGAGGAAATTTTTATATTGATGGAATTGAAGCCTGGGAAGAACGTAAATGGATTGGAAAAACTATAAAAATTAATAACGTTTTATTTAAAGTAGAGAGAAATATTCCACGTTGTGTTGCAATCAACCTAAGACCAAAAACAAATAATAGTGAGCTCAATTTACTTCAGTCTTTAAAAAAAAATTATAGACATTTTGATATGGGTATTTATTTAAGAGCATTAAATGATGGTAAAATAGAAGTAGGGAGTATAATAAAAAAAGAGGATTAAGTAGATTTGAATGTTATCTCTGATGCTAGTTAAGAAAAATACCTAAACTTTAATCGTCAGCGTATACTTTTTCTTCTTTTTCATGCTTTTCTTGAGCTGCAATACAAAGATGAGCAACAGGTCTTGCCAATAATCTTTTTAAGCCTATTGGTTCTGCCGTCTCCGCACAAAACCCAAAAGTTACATCTTTTATTCTTAATAAGGCTTGATCAATTTTAGAAATTAATTTTATTTGTCTATTGATCGCTTTCATTTCCACAGCCTTATCTGTGTATGAGCTTGCTTGATCAACAATATCTGCTGAAACGCTATTGTCATCCATTGATCCATGATAAAGAGCTTCATTATTTGCTTTTACTAATTCTTTTTTCCACTCAGTAAGCTTTATTTTAAAAAACGATAAGTGCTTATCGCACATGTATTTCTCAGTATCTTTAGGTATATAATTTTTTGAAATTTTAATTGGTGCTTTTAACTTTTTTTCAGCAGTAGCAAGTTTTTTTATTGCTTTAACTGGCTTTTGGATCGCAGTAACAATCTTCTTTGTTTTAACTGTCTTCTTTGTTTTAACTGTTGGTTTTTTAGTAGATGATTTTGAGATTTTAGGCATATGTATAAATTTTAGTGGCCGGAGTATATTCAGCAATTAATACGTGTCAAGCGGGCTTAATTCATATAAATTTGGACAGGATTAAACACTAAAAATATAAGTCCATTATGAGTTTTAATAAAATAGATATAAATAAATTATTTTACAGTTTTATTACAATACATTTAATTTTATGGACGCTGATTCCATCATTAACTAACAATAATTTACCTCTTGATACAATTGAGGCTTTAGCCTGGGGAAATAATTTAGATTGGGGCTTTAATAAACATCCACCAGCAAGTGCCTTTTTCTCTGAAATTTTTTATCAAATATTTGGTGCACAAGATTGGGCTTATTATTTATTAAGTCAAATATTTGTAGTGATAGCTTTTATAGTTGTCTTTAAATTTGCAGAAGAATTATTTAAAAATAAAACTTTAAGTTTAATATCAGTACTTTTGCTGGAAGGTGTTTATTTTTATAATTTTACAACTCCAGAATTTAATGTAAATATTTGTCAATTACCTTTCTGGGCATTGTGCGTTTATTATTCCTGGAAATTATTTGATAAACAGCATGTAACTTTTAAAGATTATTTTTGGCTAGGTGTGTTTGCGGCCATAGGTTTTTTATCAAAATATCTTTTTATTTATCTTTTAATAGCAATTGATCTATTATTTTTTTATGTAATTTTTATAAAGAAATATCAAAAATTGGATTTTAAATACTTAATATCTCTAGAAGTTTTTATTGTTCTATTAGTTCCACATCTAATTTGGTTAACAAATAATGATTATGTAACTATCACTTATGGATTAGCTAGAACTGGATTGAATAACTCAAGTTTACTGGATCATATAGTTTATCCATTAATATTTTTAGGCAAACAAATAGGAATACTAATTCCATTGTTCATTATGTCTTTTTTTTTAGTAAAAAAATTTAAATTTAAAATATCTTTAAAAGATAAAAAATTATTGTTCTTGATATTTGTTAATTTAGTTCCAATAGGGTTGATGTTTTTAACTTCAATGTTAACAGGATCTAAAATAAGAACAATGTGGATGACACCATTTTATTTATTCTTTGGTGTTTTAATTGTTTATATTTTTCAAGCGCAAATAAATTTAAAAAAGTTAAATGGCTTCATGTCAGCGTTTCTAATTTCATCTGCTTTTTCACTTTTTGCTTATGCCTATATTTCAATTACAGAAACGGACAAAAGAACAGATTATTCTGGAAAACAAATAGCAGAAAAAACTCAATATTCTTGGGATCAAGATCATAAAGACCCCATTAATGTTGTGCTTGGAGATGAATGGCACGCAGGAAATTTATCATATCATTTAAAATCAAGACCTGTTTGGGAGGGATTTATCACAAAAGATAAGCTAAACTCACTTACTAAATTTACCTGTATTGATAATATTTGTATTGGAAATAGATGAACAAAATAAAAATTTTAATTCCAGTTTATAATGATTGGCAATCAGTTTTTAAGCTTATAGAAAATATTAACTCACAAGTCTCAACATTAAATGATGAGTTTTCAGTAATAATAGTCAACGATGCTTCTACCGAAAATAGACCAGAGCTTTCAGTTGATTTAAATAACCTAAAGTCTATTCAAATTATCAACATGAAAGAAAATAAGGGTCACGCAAGGTGTATTGCAGCTGGATTAAAATATATAAATGAAAAAAAAGACTTTGATTATGTAATTCCAATGGATGGTGATGGAGAGGATAGACCTGAAGAATTAAGTTTATTTATTGAAAAAATCAATGATTATCCAGATACGGTTGTTACAGCGAATAGAGTAAAAAGATCTGAAGGATTTTTATTTAAGTTTTGCTATCTAGTTCATAAGTATTTAACTCTCATTTTTACAGGAAAAATTATTAAATATGGCAATTATTCTTGCCTCCCTAAGTCTGCAGTTAATAAAATGGTTAATGAACCTGCAACATGGAGTAGTTTTTCAGGATCATTGGCAAAAATAGTAAAAGACAGAAAGTCTATTCCATCTGAAAGGGGTACAAGGTATTTTGGTCCTTCTAAAATGAATTTTGTTAATTTACTAAAGCACTCCCTTTCAATTATTGCAGTCTTTAAAACAACATTATTAATTAGATCTATAATCTTTTTAATTGCCTACTTACTTTTAGTGACTGGAAAAATATCAGCTATTACATTAATACCTGTTGTGGCAGTTATCATTATGATGATTTCTGTAATTGTATTATCAAAAAGAGAAAACTTTTTAGAATTTGAAAATTCTTTAGAAAATATTAGCAGCATAGATCAAATTAAATAGCTTTTATTATTGGTAATGAATGAAAGTCAGCTGTATCGATCTTTGAAGAGTGATCTCTCCTCATATTCCACTTCTTGTTAACTCCAGCACTAGCCAAACTCAGTGTTGATCGACCATATCTGTAATTTGTACTATCTATAGACCTCATTAAGCCTTTAATTTTTTCATCTTTTTCTGACGAGAATAGATTTTTGCTACCATCTGAACTAACCAAGCCAGTCAATGTTATGCCTGCTTTTTGATACCTATATCCATTTATAAAAATTTCATTTAATCCAACCAAAGCTGTTTTAACTATTTCAATACTGTTGTTTGTGGCAATTGGAAAATCTATAGTTTTAGCATTTGAATAATAAACTCCTTTGTTTTGAAAAGGACTTGTTCTAACAGAAACTGTTATTGATTTTGCAATTAAAGATTCTGATCTAATTTTTTCAGAAGCATTCAAGCAATAACTTGCAACTGCTTCTTGTAGTTCTTGAAATCTTTCAACTCTTGTGCCAAATGACCTTGATACTACACAACTTTTTCTTTTTGAAGTTTTAGTTTCTATTGGAATACAAGAAATTCCCCTAAGCTCAAGTGCAGTTCGAGAACTTAAAACACTAGAGCTTTTCTTAATCCAAGTATTTGACATGTTTTTTAATTGTTTGGCATTGTAAATTCCATTTTGATGATAAAATTTTGTAAGTTGTTTGCCAACTCCCCACACATCATTGATATCTATTTTTTCTAATAGAGGATCAATATTTTCAATCCCCATTAAGTTTGTGACTCCAGATTGTTTTTTCTTTGCTATATGATTTGCTATCTTGCTTAATGTTTTCGTTTTCGCGATACCAATGCTTGTTGGAATGCCCGTCCATTGTAAAACAATACTTCTAATTTCTTTGCCTACATCTTCCACTTCATCATCTGGATAATTACTTAAATCTAAAAAAGCCTCATCAACAGAATATATTTCTAACTCTGGATTAAACCTTTTTAAAGTTCTCATCACTCTTCTAGATAAATCTCCATACAAAGAATAATTCGAAGAAAAAACACAAACATTGTTTCTAAGTATTATATCTTTAGCTTTAAAATAAGGCTCTCCCATTTTAATACCAAGAAACTTGGCTTCATTTGATCTTGCAATAATACAGCCATCATTATTAGACAAAACAACGACAGGTTTATTTCTAATTTTAGGATTAAATAATCTCTCACAAGATACATAAAATGAATTGCAATCAACAAGTGCGATTTTTTTAGTACGTTGAATGAATGACATAAGTCACAACTCCCCAAATAAATACTTCAGTTTCATCGCCAATAATTATTTTATCTTCAATATTTTTTGAGCCCGATGTTAAGAATTGTCCATCTTTTGATTTAACAAAGCTTTTAACAACTAACTCATCATGAACGTTTGCAATAACTGTTGAAAAATTTTTAGGTTTTAAACTTCTATCAATAACCAATAAGTCACCATCATAAATACCAACATCAGTCATCGACTTTCCCTGAACCCTAATGATGAAAGTTGCTGGGACATTTTTAATTAGATGAACGTTAAGATCCACATCTTCTTCAATGTAATCTGTTGCAGGAGAGGGAAAGCCAGCACCTGCTTTATGTAGATAAAATGGAATAGTTAGTTTCATGTTCTTATTTTGTTCTTATTCATAGACTAGTTATACAGTACACGCAAGAGGTTGTATTTTGAGTCTGTAACTGAATCAAAGATGAATCAAAAGGTGAACATCCAAGCTACATTTTGTACTCTTGTGGATAACTTCAACCAGAGATAGTTTAAACCACATATCAAAAATGAAAAAAATTCTAACGATTATGCTTCTGAGTTTAGTTATAACCTCTAAAACTATGGCTTATGAAGAAGTAAATTATGAGGTGGTAAAAACAAATACAATTTATGAAATTAGAAAATATTCTGATCGTTTAGCTATTGAAACAGCAATATCAAATCAAGGTAGCAGTTTTAGAAAATTATTTAATTATATCTCTGGTAGCAATGAGAATAATGAAGAAATTAAGATGACAACACCGGTCACTCAGATAGAAAAAAAGGGAAACATGACTATGCAATTTTATTTACCTTCAAGATTTAATAAAGATAACACACCGAGTCCGTCTAATTCAGATGTAAAGATTTTAAATATTGAAGGAGGTTATTATGCAGTTATTACATATTCAGGAAGAGCTTCTAATAAAAATTTCATTAAACATAAAAGTATTTTAGAAAATGAGTTAAAAAAAGATGATATATCAATTTTGAGTCCACCTATTAAAGCAACTTACAACGGACCTTTCACCCTGCCTTTGTTCAGAAGAAATGAGGCAATGTTTGAGGTTAATTCAAAAAATAAAGGAGAAATATAAATGAAAAAACTAAAATGCCATTGTGGAGAAGTAGAAGCAGAAATAAACGTACCTGATAATTTAGAAAAAGTTTTAAAATGTAATTGTTCTATTTGTAAAAGAAAAGGAGCAATTATGTCTATGGTTAAGAATGAAGATTTTAAAATAGTTAAAGGTGAAGATAAATTAAAACTTTATCAATTTCACTCAAAAGTCGCGAAACATTATTTCTGTTCTAACTGTGGAATTTACACACACAATAACCCAAGATCCAATCCAGCTATGACAGGATTTAATCTTGGATGTGTAGATGAAATAAATACTTTCGAATTAGAAAATGTTGCAGTCAATGATGGTCAAAATCATCCTCTCGATAAAAAATAATTTTTTATGCAAGAAGTTAACGATTGTTTTAGCGAAGTAAAAAAAGATTGTTTTAAGTTTATCTCATCTCAAGAAACTAAAAAGGATAAATTTAGAAATAAAGAAAAGATGATTAAGTCTTTTTTGATTCCGGTAAGTCAATGGATTTCAAAAAAATCCAATAAAAAAAAAACTTTAGTCATAGGTTTGGCTGGTGGGCAAGGCTCTGGAAAAACAACTATCTCATCAATTCTATCTATAATATTAAAAAAATATTTTAAGTTAAATGTTTTTATAGTTTCAATCGATGATTTTTATAAAACAAGAAAAGATAGAAAGATGTTATCTAAAAAAAAACACCCTTTATTAATGACAAGAGGAGTTCCAGGCACTCATGATGTTAATTTGATGCTGAGTTTTTTTAAAAAAATTAAATTAAAAAAATTTAAAAGTTTAGAAGCCCCTAAGTTTAATAAAGCAATTGATGATCGTTATAAGAAAAGCTTGTGGTATAAGATTAAAACAAAGCCTGATGTTGTGATTTTTGAAGGTTGGTGTGTGGGGGCCAGAGCTCAATCAAGTAGCCAACTCAAAAAACCAATTAACTCGTTCGAAAAAGTATATGACCAAGGGGCCAAGTGGAGAGCCCATGTTAATAATCAGTTGAAAACTAAATATAAGACATTATTTAATCAATTAGACGGACTATTATATCTAAAGGCAAAAAATTTTAATTTATTAAGAGAGTGGAGATTAAAACAAGAGAGAAAGCTTTGGATTCAAACAAAAAATAAGAAAAACCTAAAGATTATGAGCAGTGGGGATGTGATAAATTTTATGCAAACTTATCAAAGAATTACTCAACAAATGTTTAAAGATGCGCTAAAAATCTCATCTATAATAATGAATTTAAATAGTAATCATCAGATTGAAAAAATAAAATTTAAAAAATAATGAAAAAAATAATTTTAATACTATTATCAGTTTTATTCTTAAACCAACAAGTCTTGGCGGTAACTTTATTTGAAGCGCTTACAGAAGCTTATAAAAATAATACAGACTTAAATGCTGAGAGAGAAAATATTGATATTTCAGAAGAAGATTTAAAGATTTCAAAAAGTAACTACTTACCTACTGTCACAATTTCGGGAAGCAAAAGTCAAGAAGATACAAACAAACTAACTAATAGAGTAGGAGTAGAGCAGTCAGTTAATGATGTTGATCCTTCCACACAATCTATAAAAATTGAACAAACTCTAATAGATTTTGGCAGAAATGCAGATGTTAAAAAAAATGAAATTGGAATTGACCTTGCTGCCATAAAATTATTAAAAAAAGAACAGGAAGTTTTATTAAAAGCAATCGAGGCTTATTCAGGTTTAATATTAGCTAATGAAAAATTAAAGATTAATCAAAGTAATCTTAATTTATTAGAACGACAAGTTGAAACTAATAGAGCTAGACTAGAAAGAGGACAAATTACATTATCTGATTTGGCTCAATCTGAGTCTTCATTAGCTGGAGCCCAAGCAAATTTTATTCAATCTCAAAATGAAATTGTTTCAAACAAATTAAATTATGAAAATGTGATTGGACCAATTGCAGATATAAAAAGTTTAAATAATAATTTTGATATTAATCTTATGATTCCAAGTAACTTGAGTGATGCAATTGAAGCTTCAAAAAAATATAATCCTGAATTAATTATAGCAAAGTTAGAATATGAACAATCAAGGAAAGATGTGCTTATTTCACGATCTGATCTAGCACCTTCTGCAAATCTTTCTTATGAAAGTTCTAGATCCCAAGATTTGAGCTCGACATATGATGAGCGTAATAAAAATATTTTAAAAGCAACTGTTACATGGCCAATATATTCGGGTGGAAAAAATATAGCTTCATTGAGTAAAAGTCGAAACTTACAAAATAGAAAAAAATTATTATTAAACAGTGCTACAAAAAATAATAACAGCAATGTAGCAATCTCATGGTCTACATTTCAATCTTCAAAAAGTTTATTGAATTCAGTTAAGTCTCAAGTTAAGGCAGCAGAGATTGCAAATGAAGGAATAACTGTTGAGTATGAATCTGGACTTGGAAGATCTACTCTAGATGTTATTCAATCTAATTCTATTTTATTGAGTTCTAGAATTTCTTTAGCAAATTCGGAACGAAACTATCTACTTGCTCAATTTAATGTTCTAAAGTCTATTGGCCTATTAAATAGCAGTCATCTAAAACTTAAGTAATAAAGCCAATTTTACACATAAAAAAATTAACTATTGATAAAGAGAACAAAATGTGTACATTTAAAACAAGATTCGAATACTAATTATTTAATAAAAAAGGCATAAAATGACTAAAAACAACCTAAAAGTAGTTAAATCTACAAAAGCACAACAAGCAGAAGGCAGTGAAAAAAATAAAGCTTTAGAAGCGGCGATGAACCAGATAACAGATAATTTTGGAAAAGGCTCAGTTATGAAGCTTGGCCAAAGAAGAGCAATGGATATTGAATCGGTATCAACGGGCTCTTTAAGTTTAGATGTGGCACTTGGAATAGGTGGATTACCAAAAGGAAGAGTTGTTGAAATCTATGGCCCAGAATCATCTGGAAAAACAACGCTAGCCCTACAAGTATTAGCTGAAGCTCAAAAAGCAGGTGGTATATGTGCATTTATAGATGCGGAACATGCCTTAGATCCAATTTATGCAAAAAAACTTGGTGTAGACACTGAAGAATTATTAATTTCACAACCAGATACTGGTGAGCAAGCTTTGGAAATAGCCGATACATTAATTAAATCAGGATCTATTTCAGTAATAGTTGTTGATTCAGTTGCAGCATTAACTCCTAGAGCAGAAATTGAAGGAGAAATGGGAGATCACCACGTAGGACTTCAATCAAGATTAATGAGTCAGGCTTTAAGAAAATTAACAGGCTCAATTTCAAGCACAAACACTATGATGATTTTCATTAATCAAATTAGAATGAAAATCGGAGTTATGTTTGGAAGTCCAGAGACTACTTCAGGTGGAAATGCACTTAAATTCTACGCATCTGTTAGAATGGATATCAGAAGAATTGGTGCAATTAAAAATGGCGATGAGATCATTGGTAACTCAACAAGAGTTAAAGTGGTTAAAAATAAAGTAGCACCACCATTTAAAGTTGTTGAATTTGACCTAATGTACGGCAAAGGTATTAGTAAAGTAGGTGAATTAGTTGACCTTGGTGCTAAAGCTGACATTGTTGAAAAATCTGGAGCCTGGTATGCTTACAAAGGTGAAAAGATTGGTCAAGGTAGAGAGAATGCTAAAATTTATTTAGAGCAAAACCCTAAGGTTGCTGCAGAGATAGAAATGGCAATAAGGGAAAAAGCTGGAGTAATAGCAAAAAAAATTGAAGGAAATCCACTTGATCCAGAAAAAGCAGCAAAAGATCAAATAGAAGATCCTAAGGTGGAAATTAAGACAGAAGAAACTCCACCAATAAAGAATTAGTTAAAGTCATCTTTAATTATTAAAAGGCGCTTAATTTAAGCGCCTTTTTTCCCTTACACTTATATAGACATCAAATAAAAAAGCTGTATTTTAAAAATATGGCTGACAAATCTTTAAATGAAATAAGAAATACATTTTTAGATTATTTTGAAAAAAATGATCATAAGATAGTTGAGTCTAGCAATTTAGTTCCAAATAATGATCCAACATTAATGTTCGCAAATTCTGGTATGGTGCAGTTCAAAAATGTGTTTACTGGATTAGAGAAAAGAGACTACATTAGAGCAACTACTTCACAAAAGTGTGTACGTGCAGGAGGAAAACACAACGATCTTGAAAATGTAGGTTATACGCCAAGACACCACACATTCTTCGAAATGCTTGGAAATTTCTCATTTGGAGATTATTTCAAAGAAGAAGCAATTTTATATGCATGGAATTTAATAACTAAAGAGTTTGGAATTGATAAAAATCGGCTTTATGTAACTGTATACCATGATGATGAGCAGGCTTTTAACTACTGGAAGAAAATAGCTGGTTTTAGGGAGGATAGAATAATCAAAATAGCAACATCTGATAATTTTTGGTCTATGGGAGATACAGGACCTTGTGGACCGTGCTCTGAAATTTTTTACGACCATGGAGATCATTTAGAAGGTGGATTACCTGGCACTAAAAATGAAGATGGTAACAGATTTATTGAGATATGGAATTTAGTATTCATGCAGTACGAACAAGTTTCAAAAGATAAAAGAATTGATCTTCCAAAACCATCTGTTGATACCGGTATGGGGCTTGAAAGAATTGCAGCATTGTTGCAAGGAACACACGACAACTATGAAACGGATCATTTTAAAAAATTAATACAATCAGCATCAGATTCATTAAATGTTAAAGTAGACAAAGCTAACCAATCTAGTTTTAGAGTAATAGCTGACCATTTACGTGCAAGCTCTTTTTTATTAGCAGAAGGAGTTTTGCCATCAAACGAAGGTAGAGGGTATGTACTTCGAAGAATTATGAGACGTGGAATGAGGCATTCGCACTTATTGGGTTCTAAGAAACCAATTTTCTATGATATTTTTAAAACTTTATTAGAAGAAATGTCTAATAACTATCCTGAACTAGAAAGGGCACAGTCATTAATAAAAGAAACTTTAAAAACAGAAGAAGAAAAATTTTTAGTTTTGTTAGATAGAGGAATAAAAATATTAAATGAGGAACTAGAAAAAGTAGAAAAAGTATTACCAGGCGAAGTTGCCTTCAAACTTTATGATACATTTGGCTTTCCATTAGATTTAACTGAAGATATTTTAAAAAATAAATCACTAACTGTAGATGGTAAAAAATTTGATTTGTTAATGAAAGAAAGTAAAGAGGTAGCAAAGAAAAATTGGAAAGGATCAGGTGATAGTTCAGTAGATCAAATATGGTTTGATATAAAGGATCGTTTAGGAGCAACTGATTTTTTAGGGTATGCCACTGATAAAGCAGAAGGTGTAATAACTCTAATTCTTAAGAATAATAAAGAGGTCCAAGACCTTCAAAAAAACGATGAAGGAATTATAATTACAAATCAAACACCTTTTTATGGAGAATCTGGAGGACAAGTAGCTGATACAGGAACAATTTCTAATGAAAATTTTGAATTTGAGGTGTCAGATGTTCAAAAAAAGCTTGGAGACTTATTTGCACATTATGGAAAAGTTAAAAAAGGTTCAATCAAACTTAATGATAGTGTTGAATTAAAAATAGACAATCAAAGAAGAAACAATATTAGAGCCTACCATTCTGCCACTCATTTATTACACGAGTCTTTAAGAAGAGTTTTGGGTGAACATGTAACTCAAAAAGGATCGCTAGTTCAATCTGATCGATTGAGATTTGACTTTAGTCACATGAAACCTATTTCAGAAGAAGAGATTAAAAAAGTTGAATTTCATGTTAATTCAATAATCCAAAAAAAATCTGATGTTAAAACAAGAATAATGACACCTAAAGAGGCAGTCGAGAATGGTGCTCTAGCTTTATTTGGAGAAAAATATGGTGAGGAGGTTAGAGTTTTATCCATGGGAGATGATGAAGGTCAATTCTTTTCAACAGAATTATGTGGAGGAACACACGTTTTAAATACAATGGATATTGGAAAATTTAAGATAATAAGCCAATCATCTATAGCAGCTGGTGTAAGAAGAATTGAAGCCCTACGAGACACCCAATTAGAAGACTTTTTAAAGGACAAAGAAAATATATCTAATTTGTCAAATCAAAAGAATGAAGCAACCGTAAAAGAGCTAACTTCAAAAATTATTAAATTAGGTGGAAAACCTAATCTTCAAAATAACAACCAAGTATCCTTAATAAAAGACCTTAATAAACAATTTGATCAACTTTCAGTTGGTTCAATCTTAAAAGATAAAACAAAAAATAAAATTAATGATCAGGTTATTAATGGGATTAAGGTTAGGTTTCAAAATATCTTAGATTTGCCATTTAAAGACTTACGTAAGTTGATTGACGAGGGAAAAAAAGAAATTGGAGAAGGATTGGTAATAATTTATGCAATCAATGATAATAAAGTTGGCCTAGCCGTAGGTGTTACCAAAACATTAGAAAGTAAATTTGATGCTGTGAAAATTGTTAGAGCAGGCTCCGAGATTATTGGTGGCAAAGGTGGGGGTGGAAGAGCTGACTTTGCACAAGCAGGTGGAACATTGCCTGATAAAATTCAAGAATCCTTTGAAAATATTAAAAAATTAATTAATTAAGCTTTTTCTTAAGTTGGCCATCTAATGCATCTAAAAATTGATTAGTAGTTAGATAACTACTTGTTGGACTAATTAAGATTGCTAAGTCTTTTGTCATTGATCCATTTTCTACGCAATCTATACAAACTTTTTCTAATGTAGTCGAAAATTTAATTAAATCATCGTTACCATCTAATTTTCCTCTATGGGCCAAACCTCTAGTCCAAGCAAAAATTGAAGCAATGGGGTTGGTTGATGTTTCTTTACCTTGTTGATGCATTCTATAATGTCTAGTGACAGTTCCATGAGCAGCCTCAGATTCCATAGTTTTTCCATCAGGAGCAAGAAGAACACTTGTCATTAAACCTAATGATCCATATCCTTGAGCTACAGTATCTGACTGAACATCTCCATCATAATTTTTACATGCCCAAATATACTTTCCACTCCATTTCATAGCACAAGCAACCATGTCATCAATTAATTTATGTTCGTATGTAATATTAAGTTTTTCAAAATCTGTTTTAAATTCTTTATCAAAAATTTCTTGGAAGATATCTTTGAATCTACCGTCATAAATTTTTAAAATAGTATTTTTTGTAGAAAGATAAACAGGCCATTTTTTAATTATACCATAATTAAAGCAAGATCTTGCGAAGTCCTCTATAGATTTATCCAAGTTGTACATTGATAAAGCAATTCCAGGCCCAGGAAAATTAAAGACTTCATATTTAATTTCATCACTACCATCTTCTGCGGTCCATTTAACTTCCATTTTGCCTTTTCCAGGTACCTTAAAGTCTGTTGCTCTATATTGGTCACCAAAAGCATGTCTTCCAATAATTAAAGGATCTGTCCAGGTAGGAACTAGTTTTGGAACATTTTTGCAAATTATAGGTTCTCTAAATACAGTTCCACCAAGAATGTTTCTAATAGTTCCATTCGGTGATCTCCACATTTTTTTTAATTTAAATTCTTCAACACGTGCCTCGTCTGGTGTAATAGTTGCACATTTAATGCCAACGTTATATTCCTTAATTGCCTTAGCTGAATCTATTGTTATTTGGTTGTCCGTATCATCCCGACTTTTCATGCCAAGATCATAGTATTTAATATCCAAATCTAAATATGGTAAAATCAGTTTATTTTTAATAAATTCCCAAATGACTCTAGTCATTTCGTCACCATCTAGTTCAACAACTGAATTTTTAACCTTTATTTTAGCCATAAATGAATAATATATATTAGTAATTGTAATTTAGTGCTTTATATACATATTAATAAAAAATTATCAAATATAAGCTTATGTTAGAGAAAATTTTCCCAAAAATTCATGCCGAAGGATATAAATTTTTAGCAATAGTTATTTTTATAACAATATTTTTATATTTCTTAAGCACTTTTTTAGGATTAATTGGTTTAGTGTTATCTATATGGGTTTATTATTTTTTTAGAGATCCAGAGCGAATTTCAATAAATAATGATAATTATTTAACAAGCCCGGCAGACGGTGAAGTTTTAATGGTACATGAGGTGAATGGACCAAAGGAACTAGGTTTAGAAGATAAAAAATTTACAAAGATTAGTATTTTCATGAACGTTTTTGATTGCCACGTTAATAGAACACCCTGTGAAGGAAAAATTTCAGAAATACTTTATAAACCGGGAAAATTTTTAAATGCTTCACTTGATAAAGCGAGCGAAGAAAATGAAAGAAACTATTACAAAATAATGAATAATCACGCTGAAGAAGTGATTGTTGTTCAGATTGCAGGTTTAATTGCTAGAAGAATTGTTTGTGAATCAACTAAGGATCAGCAACTTCAACAAGGCGAAAGAATTGGAATGATTAGATTTGGAAGTAGGGCAGATGTTTATTTTGAAAATTATGAAACATTGGTAAAAGTAGGACAAAAAACAATTGCTGGTGAAACACTATTAGCTAAAAGGTAGCTTATGGAAAAACCAAAAAATAATTTTAAAATAGTATCAGATAAAAAAGCTAGAATGCTTTTGCCTAATGCATTAACGCTAATTAATGTTTGTATTGGATTGAGCTCAATTAAATTTGCGTTAGATGCAAAATTTGAACTATCAATTATAGCTATTATTTTTGCAGCAATTTTTGATGCTTTAGATGGCAGAGTTGCAAGATTATTAAAAGGAACCTCATTAGTGGGAAAAGAATTAGACTCATTAGCAGATTTAATAAGCTTTGGTGTGGCTCCTGCATTTATAATGTATTTTTGGTCTTTAAATAACCTTGGTAAATTTGGTTGGTTGCTTACAATGATTTTTGTTATTTGTGTCGCTCTTAGACTTGCGCGCTTTAACATAAGCTCAAACTTAGAACCATCATGGAAAGACAATTACTTTGAAGGTGTACCCTCACCAGCAGGTGGAATATTAGTATTAATGCCATTAATATTAAGTCTGAGTGAGATTAATTTTATTAAAATAAATTATAATATTGTAGTACCAATATTTTTTATTTTGATCTCATTTTTGTTGATCAGTAAAATTCCTACATTTGCATTTAAAAAAATCAGCATACCTCGTCGTATGACTATTTTTGCATTGTTTGGAATTGTATTATTTTTTGGACTTTTATTAATATATACATTTAAAGTTTTGATCATTTGTGGGTTAATCTATATTTGTTTAATCCCGATTGGATATTTTAACTATCGAAAAATTTATAAACAAAAAATTTTAAGTGGTGAAGGTCATGATCATGAAGATCTTGAAGATATACTTTAGATGAAAAAAAATGTAATTGTATCTTTAGCTGATTCAAATTACTTTGAATTACTTAATGAATTAGTAGATTCTATTAAAAGTTTCGAAAAAAGCAAAGATATAGCAATCTGTATTTTAGATGCTGGTTTATCAGAACAGCAAAGAATTATATTATCAAAGAAAGTTGATGAAATTAAATCAGCAGAATGGGACATTGATGTTCCAGCATTTAAAGTTAAGGGTAGGGAATGGCTAAAGAGTCAAGTATCAAGAGCCTTTCTTCCTAAGTATTTTCCAAATTATGAAAAATATCTTTGGATTGATTGTGATGCTTGGGTGAATGATTGGAACTCTGTTGAATTATATTTTAAAGCTTGTGGAGATGGTAAATTAGGCATCACTCAAACATTGGGACCAGGATACAAAATAATGTCAAAAGTAAATTGGCTATTTGGAAAAGTAGCAATAATTAAATCTCAAAATTTTAAACACGCAATAAAATCAAAAATTGGAATAAATAAAGCAAGGAAACTAGCTTTTGCTCCACATATAAATATTGGAGTTTTTTCGTTAGAAAAAAATTCTCCAGGTTGGATCTCTTGGCAGAAAAATCTTGAACAAACTTTAAAGAGTGGAAATATTTTTGGCTCTGAAGGTCTTGCTATCAATATGTCAGTGTACATAGATGATTTAGAAACTGAATTTTTACCATTAAACTGTAATTGGATCGCTAGTAATTTATTGCCCAAATTTGATGAGACAAAAAATACATTTGTTGAACCTTACTTACCAAATTATGAAATAGGAATTATGCATTTGGCTGCAGGAATTTGGGATGGTGATAAAGATATGAGATTAAATAAAGAAGTTAAAATTAAGATTCAGTCTGTTCAAAAAAAAGTATTATCTAAAAGTTTAAGATTTGGTTATTAATTGAAAAAAAATAGAATTTCTAAAAATTGGATTAACAAACAAAAAAGAGATATTTATGTTAGACAATCTCATGTCGATGGTTATAGAGCAAGATCGGCATATAAATTAATAGAAATTGATGAGAAATTTAAAATATTAAAAAACGGAATATCAGTAATAGATTTAGGAGCATCACCAGGTAGCTGGTCGCAATATATAGCAAGAACCGTAAAAAGCGGGAGATTAGTTTCGATTGACATAAAAGACATGGAAGAAATTGATAATACAATTCAAATCAAAGCTGATTTCACAGAGGTAGATTCACAGAAAAAGATTAGGGGTTTTTTTAAATCAAAAGTTGATGTTGTCGTGTCTGATATGGCTGTTAACACAACGGGTATAAAGGATATTGATGCAATTTATACTGGCGAGTTAGCAATGGAAGCAATGAACTTTGCTAAGGAAATACTAGTCAAAGAAGGACGTTTTGTCTCTAAAATTTTCTTAGGTTCTTCTTTTAATGAGATAGTTGCCTTAGGTAAAAAAATTTTTAAAGAAGTTAAAGTATTTAAACCTAAAGCCAGTAGAAAAGAATCTAAAGAAAGTTTTATAATTTGTAAAATACTGAGATAGAGACTTTATTTTTAAAAAGAATCATATATAAATTATTATGGATCCTATAAAAGAAGCTCTAACCTTTGATGATGTCACAATGGCACCCAAATACTCGGAAGTTTTACCTTCTGAAGTTGATACGAGCACAAAATTATCATCTAATTTAACCTTAAAAATACCATTGTTATCTTCAGCAATGGACACAGTAACTGAGAGTAAAATGGCTATAGCCATGGCTAAAGCTGGAGGCATAGGCGTCATACATAGAAACCTGGATATTAAAAAACAAATTAAAGAAATTAAAAAAGTAAAAAAATTAAAATTATTAGTTGGAGCGGCTGTTGGAGCTGGTCCTTTAGAGCTTAAAAGAGCAGAAGCTATTTTAAAAGAAAAAGTAGATTTAATTGTAGTAGACACCGCACATGGACACAGTAAAAAAGTTGCAGAAATTATAAAAGTAATAAAAAAAACAAAAACAAATAAAACAACTTTATGTGCTGGAAATATAGCAACTGCTGAAGCTGCAAAATTTTTGATAAAATTGGGAGTAGATATTGTTAAAGTTGGGATTGGGCCAGGATCAATTTGTACAACTAGATTAGTTGCAGGAATTGGTGTGCCTCAGCTAAGTGCAATTCTAGAAGTTAAAAAAGGTGTAAAAAATAATAAAACAAAAATCATTTCAGATGGAGGAATTAAATATTCAGGTGATATAGCCAAAGCATTATCTGCTGGAGCAGATGCTGTGATGATAGGTTCTTTATTTGCAGGTAGTACAGAGACACCGGGTAAATTAATTAAAAAAAATGGAAAATTATTTAAAAGTTTTAGAGGTATGGGGTCAGTAGGCGCAATGAATAAAGGATCAGCAGATAGATATTTCCAAAAAAAACAAAAGGATCTCTCAAAGTATGTGCCCGAAGGTGTAGAAGGTTTTGCAAAATACAAGGGTGATGTCAAAAGTATAATTTATAAATTAATTGGTGGACTAAAATCATCTATGGGATACTTGGGTGCAAAGAAAGTGCCCAACCTTAAAAACAAACCTAATTTTGTAAAAATAACCAAAGCCGGTTTTTATGAAAGTATGGTTCATAATGTCGATGAAGTAACAAAAGACAATAAATATTCATGATAAAAATGATTAAATTAATATCTATTTTATTTATAGTTCTCAATTTAATGAATTCCGTATTAGCAGAAAATACTTTTTTTGATGAAGGCAAAATAAAATATGATAAAAAAAAATATGAAGAATCAAAATTTTTATTTCAAAAAAGTATAGTCTTTAACCCTAAAGATCAGAACTCATACTTATATTTAGCTAAAATTTATAATTATGAAGATAATAAGAAAGAAGAACTAAAAAATATTAACACGGTACTTTTACTGGATCCAAAAAATGAAGAAGCAAATTATTTGCTAATAGAAATAGAACTTAAAAAATCAAATTATTCAAAAGTTAAAGAATTAGTAGAAAATTTCTCTAAAATTTGTGATAAATTATGTGATAAAAAAACTGCAATTCTAGAATCTTTAAAGAATTTGGAACCTAAAAATGAGTCTTAGTAATAATTTAAGCAAAATCTTAATAATAGATTTTGGATCTCAATTCACTCAACTAATTGCTAGAAGAATAAGAGAATTTGGTGTTTTTTCAGAAATTATTAGTCATAAAAAAATTAATATTAGTAAAATAATTAAAGAAAACATAGGAGGGGTAATTCTTTCTGGTGGCCCCCTTAATGTTTATGAAAATGATAAATTTAAATTTGATAGAAAAATTTTAAAATTAGGACTGCCTGTTCTTGGTATCTGTTTTGGGCATCAAATATTATCAAAAGAATTAGGTGGAAAAGTTAAAAAGTCAAAACATAGAGAGTTTGGCCTTGCAACAATAACCAAAGTTTCAAATAGTATTTTAACAAAAAATTTTTTTAACAAAGCTAATATTAATAATGTTTGGATGAGTCATGCTGACCAAGTGTCAAAAATGCCGAAAGGTTTTAAAGTTGTTGCATCAACAAAAAATTCAAAATTAACTATAATTGAAAATTCTAAAGATAACTTTTATGGTGTACAGTTTCACCCAGAAGTTACACACACACATAAAGGAAAAATTTTATTACATAATTTTATTTTTCTTATATGTAAAATTAAAAAAAACTGGTCTTCTAGAGATCAAAAATTGACATTAATAAAAGAAATCAAAAATCAGGTTGGTAACAACAAAGTAATTTGTGGGCTATCAGGTGGAGTTGATAGTAGTGTAGTTGCACAACTTTTGAGTAAAGCAATTGGAAAAAACTTAACATGTATATTCGTTAATAATGGTCTTTTAAGAAAAAATGAAGAAGCACAAGTAGTCAATACATTTAAAAAAAAATTAAGGATGAATTTAATTTATGTAAATGCTGAAAAAGAATTTATTAAAAAATTAACTAACGTTTCTGATCCTGAAAAAAAAAGAAAAATAATTGGAAACTTGTTCATTAAAATATTCGAAAGATATGCAAAAAAGATTAAAAATGTAAAATTTCTTGCACAAGGTACTCTTTATCCTGACTTGATTGAAAGTAAATCTGTAACTGGCAGTCAAACATCAAAAATAAAATCACATCATAATGTAGGTGGTCTACCCAAACGAATGAAATTAAAACTAGTTGAACCACTTAAATTTTTATTTAAAGATGAGGTTAGAAAATTAGGCCTAGAGCTTAATTTATCAAAAGATATAATATCTAGGCATCCATTTCCAGGCCCTGGGTTAGCAATAAGAATGCCAGGTGTTATAACTAATGAAAAAATAAAAATTTTAAAAGAAGCAGATTTTTATTTCATTAAAGCTTTAAGAGATCACGGATTATACCATAAAATTTGGCAAGCTTATGCCGCATTACTTCCAGTTAAAACGGTAGGTGTCATGGGAGACAATAGAACCTACGAGCATATTTGTTTATTGAGAGCCATTACCTCTGAGGATGGGATGACAGCTGATTTCTTTAATTTTCCTAAAGGATTTATGCAATCAATCTCAAATCAGATTATTAATAATATTAGAGGAATTAATAGAGTAGTTTATGATGTTACTTCAAAGCCACCGAGTACCATTGAATTAGAGTAATTTCACTATAGAATATAAGATATTATGAAATATATTATACTTGGAGCAGCAGTAGCTTGGGCTATGTACATTGGTGATAAATATATTTTCTAATGAACAAAAACCTTTGGCTATTAATTTTAAGCCAGATCTTTGCTTTTACTGCAGCACCTGTAACAGTTTTTTTAAGTGGAATAATTGGTTCAAAATTTAGTCCAATAAAATCTTTAGCCACTTTGCCAATGGCTTTATCAATTGTGGGTATAGCAATTTTTGCAATTTTTGCTTCAAAGGTTATGAGTATAATTGGTCGTAGAGCAGGCTTTATGTTTGCATCTATTGGAAGTTCACTATCTTCATTACTCGCTGCTTACTCAATAATTATAGAAAGCTTTATTTTATTTAATTTTGCATGTTTTTTATTAGGAGCTGGAGTAGCTTTTAGTCATCAATATCGTTTTGCAGCAGTTGAAACGGTAAAAAAAGATATGGCACCAAAAGCGATATCAATAATTCTATTAGCAGGTATAGGCTCAGCTATTATAGGACCAAATGCAGCTAACTTTTCAAAAGAAATTATTGCTGAACATTTATATGCTGGATCTTATATTGTACTTGCTGCTTTAACTCTTACTTCAACAATTTTTTTATTATTTTATAAAGATGGACATAAACCAAATAATGTTAATAAAAAAAATTCACGGAGCTATTTAGAATTAATTGCTCAACCAAGGTTTTTACAGGCTTTAATAGCCTCTGCATTTGCGTATGCTGTAATGGCATTTTTGATGACAGCAACACCAATAAGCATGCATGTGATAGAAAAAATAAGTTTAACTAAAACAGGACTTGTAATTCAATTACATATAGCAGCAATGTTTTTACCATCATTAGTTACAGGTAATTTGATAAAAAAATTTGGTCATAGTAAAATAATGTATGGAGGTGTGGCTTTATTTTCAATCACAATTTTGACTAGCCTTTTTGAACAAAATTTAACAAATTATTTAATAGCTTTAGTTTTTTTAGGGTTTGGGTGGAACTTTTTATTTATATCTGGAACAAGCTTATTAGTTCTGTCCTATAGAGAAAATGAAAAGTTTAAAGCACAGGGCTTTAATGATTTGATAGTTTATTCTATTCAAGCAACTGCAAGTTTATCTGCAGGAGTTTTTTTAACCTTAACAAGTTGGAAAACAATGAATTTAGTTTGTATAATTTTTTTAGTTTTAATTATTCTTTCGACATTAAGGGCTGATTTTAAAGAAAGAAAATAAGATGGATTTTTTATCTTATTTTCAACTCACCTTAGTAGAAATTTATTTTGTAATATTTACAGTATTTATTGCATCTATTATAAGAGGATTTAATTTTCTTGTAGGATTATTAGTAATTTTTAGATAAAAAAAAACCCCAGCAATTTTCACTACTGGGGTTTTAAAATTAAGATTTAATTATCTTTGTTTTTTAGTGCTAAATTTTCCACCTTTGATTTCTTTCTCTAAGAAAGAACCTTCGGCTTCACCTACGTCAGTAAACATTACTCCTGTTGCACCTTCGTAGTCAATTTTTTTACCTTCAGCTAGTAAATCTAAACCTTTTTTAAGTTCGCCTGGATAAATTTTAGTTCCAGGACCGTTAGCAACATCCATTACATTTTTAGCAATAGAAGCTCTGTCTGCTGATCCACCAGCTTGCATCGCTAATACGATTAAAGCTGCTGCATCATAAGATTCACCAGTGTAAGGTCCTGAAGAGTCTATACTTGCTGCACCTGCAACTTCAGTAAATACACCCGCACCTTTTCCAGTTGAACCTGGCAATGAACCAAAAGATTTATTTAAGTCGTCTCCAAAAGCTTCAATCAAAGAGTCACCAATCATACCATCAGATAAAACAAATGTATCAAATGATCCTGAGTCTAGAGCAGCTTGAATAATTCCTTTTCCACCTTGGTCAAGATATCCAATTACTGCAATCGCATCACCACCTGCTGAAGCTAATGTAGCTACCTCTGATGAATAGTCAGCTTTTCCATCTTCGTGAGCAGATACAATTGTTACTTTAATGCCATGAGCTTCAACAGCTGCTTTATAAACATCTGCTAAACCTTTTCCATAGTCATTATTTGTAAAAGTAATTGCAATACTTGTAATACCTCTATCTTTAGTAATATCAGCTAAGATTTGTCCACCTCTAGCATCTGAAGGAGCTGTTCTAAAAAAGAACCCTTTATCATCTAAAGTTGTAAGTCCTGGTGATGTTGCTGAAGGTGAAATCATTACCACACCATTTGGTACGGCAACGTTTGATGCTATAGCACCAGTTACACCCGAACAATCAGCACCCATAATAGCTGCAACACCTTGTGCAATAACACCTTCAGCTGCTGCAGTTGCTGCTGCTGAATCAACACAAGTTGAGTCTGCTCTTATTACAGAGATTTTTGCTCCACCTAATAACGAACCTGAATCAGAAGCTTCTTTAAATGCAAGCTCTGCAGATGCAGCCATAGCTGGTGTTAGAGATTCAATAGGACCCGTAAATCCTAATATAATTCCCATTTTAATTTCTCCACCAGCACCTTTTTTTGCAACTTTAGGGCTTTGTGAAGAATAAACTAATGCACCTATTATAATTATAATAGCAGCAATTATTAATCCATTGTTTTTTGTCATAATTCCTTTTTAGTTGTTAACAATTTATAAAAAAGAAATTAAAGCTTATTTGAAAAAATTATCAACAGATCATTTATCTTATTTTTTGAAGCTGATAGACAGAAATGATCACTATTGTCCCGCCAATAGCACTAAGTAATGTGGGAATCTCACCAAAAATCAAGAAGGTTAGAATTAGACCAAATATTGGAAACAAAGAATAGAACGGCATAACCTTATTAACTGAATAAAATTTATAAAGATAAAACATAGAAGTATGAGCAATTACTGAAACCATTATTCCATTATGAAGTAATAAGAGCCAGGTATTAATATCTATGCTCATTAAATGATTGACTGTATTTCCTTCAGAAAAAATTGAAAATAATAAGATAGTTATAAAGCCCGTAAATCCCATGATCATATTTGTAAACTTTACATCAATTTCTTTTATGTATCTCGAGAACACATTTGCAATTCCATAAAAAAAAGCTGAAACACTGCATAAAAAAATTGCATAAATCTCTCCTTTTAAATTTGGATCGTATCCGATTAGAAAAATTCCAAAAAAGGAAACTAATATTAATAACCACTGTTTTTTATTAACTTTTTCACCAAGAAAAATTGAACTAGCAAGTAATGCAAAGGGTATTGCAAGTTGTGCACCTATAATAATTGGTGCAACGAATGTTGCTGCATCTAACGATAGATTTAAAAAAAATATAACTCCAAAACCCATAGTTAAAGAAAAACCAGCCAACGGAAGAAAATATTTTTTATTAGGAACTTTAAATTTACAAAATGGAAGAAGGCAAATAAAAAGTATAAGCATTCTTAAAGATCCAGTTAGCATTGGTGGTAAGGATGTATTTAAAGCAAGTTTATTAACTGGATATGAGCTTCCAAAAATAAACATAATAAATAAAACTAAAAAGTAATGTCGTGCCGTCAAATAATTAACCCATAATAAATGGGTCAGTCATCGGTTTTTCCGAAGAATTATACCATGTTGTTTTTATTCTTGTATATTCTTTAATAGATTCAATCCCAGCTTCTTTACCGTAGCCACTATCTTTAATTCCACCAAATGGTGCCATAGGTGAAATTAGCCTATAAGTATTTACAAAAACTATTCCTGCTCTTACCGCTTTAGAAACCCTCATACCTCTGCCAAGGTTTGAGGTGTAAACTCCAGAAGATAAACCATACTTATTATCATTCATTTGTTTAATCGCTTCTTCTTCAGTGTCAAATTTCATCACAGATAATACGGGACCAAATAATTCATTTTCTGCTGTAGGTAAGTTGTGATTTTTACATTCAATTATTGTTGCAGGAAAATAATATCCTTTATTGGATATATTGGATCTTTTTCCACCACATCTAATTTTTCCACCTTGTTCAATGGTCGCTTTGATATTTTTTTCAATATTTTCTAATTGTTTAAAACTATTTAAAGGGCCCATTTGAGTATCTTTATCCATTGGAGCTCCTAATTTTATTTTTTCTGCTTTTGCCACTAATTTATCCAAAAACTCATCATAAATTTTTGATTGAATATAAAGTCTTGATCCTGCAATACAGCTTTGACCGCTTGCACCAAAAATTCCAGCAGTAATTCCGTTAAGGGCATTTTCTTGTTCGGCATCATTAAATACAACTACAGGACTTTTACCACCAAGCTCCAAACTAACTTGAGATAAATTTTCCGCAGAGTTTTTTACAATATGTTTTGCTGTTTCAGGGCCACCTGTGAATGCTATTCTCTCAATAAGATCATGAGTGGTTAATGCCTTGCCACATGGTTCACCCAAACCTGTAATTATATTAACAACTCCTTTTGGTATTCCTGCTTTTTCAACTAATTTAGCAAATTCCAATAAAGTTACTGGCGCTAGTTCTGATGCTTTTATTACAACAGTATTTCCCATTGCAAGAGCAGGAGCTAATTTTACAGCAGTCAATAACATTTGTGAATTCCATGGGATGATCGCAGCAACTACGCCAATAGGTATTCTTGTTGTAGTCACCTGCATATCAGGTTTATCTATTGGCACAACTGTACCCTCTACTTTATCTGCAAGTCCTGCAAAGTAATCATAGTACTCTGCAATATAATTAGCTTGTGTTTTAGTTTCTCTAAAAAGTTTTCCTGTATCAATAGTTTCTATTTTACCAAGGTGTTCAGCATTTTCTCTCAATTGATTTGCAAGTGATCTTAAGTATTTAGCTCTATCCTTTGGATATAAGTTAGACCAAGAGTTTTCAAAAGCTTTTTGAGCAGACTTCACTGCTTTATCGACATCTTTTTCGTTAGCCTCAGGAACTGTTGCCCATACCTCATTATTTTCAGGGTTTAAAGTTTCAATTATTTTTCTAGATTCTGAATCAACCCACTGGCCATCTATATACATTTTAAAGTTTTGAATTTTTGTCATTTAATTATTGATAAATTTTTTAAGATTAATATTAACATCATCTGAGCATTCTATACTACAAAGATGTTTGCCATTATTTATCTCTATAAAACTTGAGTTTATTAAGTCATTAGATAAATATTTTGACATAGCCACAGTAGAGCCAGGATCGTTTGAGCCAGTCATAACAAGAGTTCTTGTTGTTATTTTTTTAATTTTTTTAATGTCGTCTTTGTGATTAGCGAATACCTTATAAGCTTTCAAAAAATTAGAATGATCTTCAGGTTTTTTATTTAAGATTTTCGTAAATTGATCATAAATTTCTGGATGCATCTCTAAATATTTTTCACTAAACCATCTTTTCAATGCTTGTTTAGAAATAGGCATGTTTAGTTTTGCTTGATTAAATCTTTCTATAACTTGAGACCTTTCTATATTTGTTCTTTTGTAAGTGGTTCCAATTACAGCAAGTTTATTTAATTTCTTTTGAAATTTTGATGCAAAATCTAAAGCAATTAAGGATCCTAAAGAAAAACCAACAAGATTAATTTTATCAATTTTCAAAAAATCCAATAGTGAAGTAAGTTGATTTGAAAAATCTGTTAAGCTTACCTCTTCATTATTAAATGGCGTTTTACCGTGTCCTAATAAATCATAAGTAATTGTTGAATATTCTTTTAAAGCCTTAATTTGAGGTTCCCACATTAGATTGTTAAGTCCAACTCCATGAATAAATACTATTGGAACTGTATTCTTGTCATTAAATAAGTAATGATTTTGATTTGAATCAAATCCTACGGTCATTAATTTATTTAGGGT
Organism: uncultured Candidatus Pelagibacter sp.; assembly: GCA_905620495.1. Lineage (GTDB taxonomy): Bacteria > Pseudomonadota > Alphaproteobacteria > Pelagibacterales > Pelagibacteraceae > Pelagibacter. The sequence continues at coordinate 46,803 of CAJQTK010000023.1, forward strand.
CCAATCCCATTTCCTTCATGTCCTGGTAACGGTCACCAGTTCTAGCGTGAGCTCTACCGCTAGAAGCACCACCAATAGCTATAACAATTTCATCGTCAAAGGGTGCGTCGTGAATGGTAAATTCATGGGTCAAATAATAAGGTCTTAGACCCGAATCTGTCTTATGCATCATCGGTATAGACATTTTTGATCCAGCAGGGCCTCTCGTGTTAGTAAAACTTAAATAAGATGTTCCACCAACAGCATCTCTAAATTTATTTCCAAATCTTAATGTATGAATAAATGCAGAGGCGTGTTCAATTTCACCGTTTAGTCCAACAGTTCCAGCTTTACCATAAGCTAAAATTTTTTCAGGAGAACCAATTTCTTTTATTAATTCTGGGACTAGAATATCACCTAATTTAGGAGCTAAATCTAAAATGATTGGTTTTAAGTCTTCAACAAAACCTTTCCCATTCCACGGATTTTTAAAAACTGCGGCAACAGATACTAGTAATACAGGTTCCTTAGCTTCCTTGCCACCTTCAATAAATGTTTTATCTACAAATTTTGTAAATTTTCTAAGTTCAAGTTTCATTAATTAGCCTTTTCTATATTTGAATTATCTAAATTAATTTTTGGTATCACCTCATCATTAAACAGTTTTAAGCTTCTCATGCAAGTTTCATGGTCCATGCCTGGAAAATTAGACCAAACTTGCAAATTTTGTAGATTTAATTCAGATTTTAATTCATTTATTTTATTAACAACATACTCAGGTGTTCCAAATAATAAATTTCTTTTATGTAGGAAATCATAATTAAGTAAATCTAATTTATGTTTTGTTTCTGGAAGTTCTTCACCAGGCTCCATGTGATTGCCCAAACCTCTCCAATGACAAACCCATTTCATATAATTAATTATATGATCTCCAGCTAATTTTTCTGCTTCTTCCATAGTTTCTGCTACAAACATATCTCTAACTAAAGATATACCCTCTCCTAATGGCACATCTCTATTTTCTGCTTTAGATTTTGCATCTCTATAAATTTCAAATCTAGACTTCAAAGCTTTTACAGTTGGAATCCACATTATAGTATTCAATCCATTTTGAGCAGCCCATTCAATTGATCTTGCTCCATCAACAACTTGCCATATGGGTGGGTGTGGTTTTTGTTTTGGTTTTGGCACAACACTAATTTTTTTTATTTCATTTGTTTTTGTATCTAGAAATTCTTTACTAGGAGGACTCATATCGTGTTGCCAAGTGAAACCTGGAGTAGGGTAGTTATAAAATTCACCTTGATGACTAAAAAATTTTTCAGTCCAAGCTTTTTTCATTATTGTTAAAGTTTCATCAAACAGTCTAAAATTTTTTGCTTGATCTTTTAAATCAGCCTCTTTATTCATATTAATAGCTTCTCTTCCATAAATTCCCCTACCAATACCAACATCAACTCTCCCATTTGATAATTGATCTAATAAAGCAATGTCCTCTGCAAGACGTATTGGATTATGAAAAGTAATTACATTGCAAGCTTGACCAATTCTAATTTGCTTGGTTCTAGCAGCAGCATCTACCCCCATCATTAATGGGTTCGTGCAAGATTCCATTCCTTCGTGATTGAAGTGATGTTCTGTATACCAAATAGAGTCCCAATTATTTTCATCACAGTAAGTAGTGATTTCTTTAGTTTCGTTTAATAATTGATTGTATGGTTTATGATTCCAATTAGTAGTATTACAAAAATATCCAAATTTCACTCAAACCTCCTTAAATAATTAAATTTAAAGACGACTGATCCCACTTTCGTATCCTTTAGTACCGTTTAAACCTTAAGTAACGATGAGTTATGTACGCTTTTGTAAAATTCTATTTTATCTAGACTCCTTATTCAATATATATTTAATCCAAATATTGTAGGTAATTTATGAAATTAAATAAAATTGAACCAAAATTTATCTCTAAGTCCAACCCAAGAATTGGACTTATAACGCTTGGTAGTGATTTTAGAATTGAAAAAGATTTTAATAATCTAATTCATGGAAGAGATATTGATCTCTATGTAAATAGAATACATTGCTACAATCCACTGACCAACGAAACCTTGGCTAAAATGGCAGATGATATTACGGATGTTACTAAAGAAATTTTACCAGATCAAAAATTAGACTGTGTAGCATATGGCTGCACTTCTGGAACTGTTGCTGCTGGCTATGATTCAATAAAAGAAAAAGTCAATTTAGCTAAACCAGAAGCAAAAGTAACAACACCAATAACTTCTGCAATTAAGGCTTTGAAGATGTTGAATATTAACAAGATATCTATTTTTACACCTTATACAAAAACGATAAATGAATCTGTAGTTGGTTATTTTAAAAAAGAAAATATTATTATTAACTCTTTAAGTTATTTTGACATTGCTTCAGACTTGGATATAGGAAAAGTCGATGAAAACTATTTATTTGATGTTCTATCTAAAATAGATTTAGAAGATAGCGATGCATTATTTGTATCTTGTACAGCATTACCAGTATTATCAATTATTGATAAGTTAGAAAAAAAATTAAATAAAATAGTTCTTTCAAGTAATCAAACTTTAATTTGGGACTCACTTAATGAAATTAACTATAAAGAAAAGATTGAAGGTTTTGGAAAATTATTTAATAATTAGTGCACATGAATTTTACTAAAGAAGAATACAAAGCAAGATTAAAAAAAGTTCAAAAATCTATGCAAGATAAAGGCATAGAGATATTAATCTCTCATGACACTGCTAATATGAATTATCTTACAGGATATGATGCTTGGTCATTTTATTATGCACAGGCAGTAGTAGTTCATGTGAATGCTGAAGAACCATTATGTTGGGTTAGAAAACAAGACTCAGGTGGGGCTTATATCAAAACTTATTTAAAGGATGAAAATATTTTAGTTTATGATGAAAAATATATTCACACATGGCCGCTCCATCCTTACGATAACCTTGTAGATATTTTTAAAGAAAAAAAGTGGGATAAACTTACAATAGGATTAGAAATGGATAGCCATTATTTTACTGCTTATTGTTACGAAAAAATTAAAAAAGGATTGCCAAATGCAAAACTAAAAGATTCTCAAAGATTGGTTAATTGGGCGAGAGTTGTAAAATCTAATGCTGAAATTGCACTTATGAAATCAGCAGCACTTATTTCTCAAAAAGGAATGAAAACAGCGATTGATGTAATAAATCCTGGCGTAAGACAGTGTGATGCGGTTGGGGAAATTCAAAAAGCTTTATTTTATGGAACCCCAGAATTTGGAGGAGAATATTCTAGTATTGCAACTTTATTACCAACGGGAAAGGGAACTTCAGCATCACATTTAACAGCAACTGAAGATAAATTTGTTGAAGGAGAGGCCACCATAATAGAACTTTCTGGGGTATATCAAAGGTACCATTGCCCAATGGCAAGAACGGTTTTGCTTGGAAAGCCGGATCAACTAAAAATTGACACTATGAATAAAACAAATGAAGCATTACAGGCGGGTATTAATGCTGCAAAACCTGGAAATACAGCAGACGATGTTGCTCAGGCATTTTGGAAAATATTAGACAAGCATGGAATAGAAAAAACCTCTAGAACTGGCTATTCAATAGGTATTGGTTATCCACCTGATTGGGGAGAACATACTTTAAATATATCTAAGGGAGATATGACTATTTTAGAACCAAATGTTACTTTTCACATGATTGCTGTAATGCAATTTGGAGATTGGGGTGTTGAAGCTTCTGAAGCAATAAGAATTACAGACAGTGGATGTGAATTATTCTGCAATTTTTCTAAAGATTTGCACATTAAATAATTCAAATAAAAAGTGCTTGATAAATAAGCTCACAAATGTTTTAAATCTCCGATGTCAAAAAACAATGAATTTGTAAAATTCGATAACGTAGACAAAAGTTACGACGGTAAAGTTCTGGTTGTAAAAGGTCTTGATTTAAATATTGCCGAAGGTGAATTTATAACAATGTTGGGACCCTCTGGTTCTGGTAAAACAACTTGCTTAATGATGTTAGCAGGATTTGAAACTCCTACTAATGGAGAAATTTATTTAGATGGAGCTGTAATTTCAAATATTCCGCCTCACAAAAGAGGAATTGGAATGGTATTTCAGAACTATGCATTATTCCCACATATGACAGTTTATGAGAACTTAGCTTTCCCATTAAAAGTAAGAAAAATTCCAAAAGATGAAGCTGACAAAAAAATTGATAAAGCTTTATCAATGGTATCGCTTCATGGTTTTGAGGCAAGAATGCCTATGCAATTATCTGGTGGACAACAACAAAGGGTAGCGGTAGCTAGATCATTAGTTTTTGACCCGCAGGTAGTACTGATGGATGAACCGCTTGGTGCTTTAGATAAAAATTTAAGAGAAAACATGCAATATGAAATTAAACATATTCATGAAAGTATTGGTGTAACAGTTGTTTATGTAACACATGATCAAACTGAAGCCTTAACAATGTCAAATCGTATTGCAGTTTTTAATGATGGAAAGGTTCAACAACTTTCTAGTCCAGATAAATTATATGAAGAACCTGTTAACTCATTTGTTGCAGAGTTCATTGGTGAAAATAATAAATTTGCTGGTGAAGTCTTAGATATTTCAGGTGACAAATGTAAGGTAAAATTAAATTCAGGAACAGAAATTTTAGCAAATCCGATTGCTGTAAAAGCAAAAGGTGAAAAAACTACAGTTTCTCTAAGACCTGAAAGAGCACTTATCAATCCTACAGATAAAATGGACAATAATCACAAAGGTAAAATTGAAGAAATAATTTATCATGGTGATCACACAAGACTTAGAGTTGATTTATTGGGAAATAAAGAATTCATCCTTAAAGTTCCAAATAGTACTGCAAAACTAGAACTTAAAAAGGGTAATGAGCTTAACATAGGCTGGAATAGTGTTGACTGCAGAGCTTTAGATCCAAAATAATTAATTAAAAATATTTCCCTCAAATATAATAATTAAAAATAAATCCACAATTATAAAGCTATATAAGGAAAAATCAGCTGTTGACTAAACTTATCTATATTGTTTTAGTGTCTTTTTAATAAAACGTTTAAACGGAGGATAAATGAAAAAATTAAGTAAACTATTACTAGCTCTTTCTTTTGTATTTTCTATAACTACTTCGGCATTTGCAGTTACTGTAGTGTCTTGGGGTGGTGCTTACACAGAAAGTCAAAAATTAGGGTACGGCGATCCAACAGCAGCAAAATTAGGTATAGCTGTTAACTGGGTTGACTACACAGGTGGATTATCTGAAATTAAAGCTCAAAAAGAAGCTGGAGCAATAACTTGGGACATCATTGATGTGTACGCAAAAGATACTATTATTGGATGTGATGAAGGTATTTTTGTTGAATTCGACTTCGACAAAGATTTTTCACCTGCTCCAGATGGAACACCAGCGAGTCAAGATTTCTTTACAAGCATGCCTTCTAAATGTGCTGTAGGAAATATTCTTTACTCTTGGAACTATGCTTACAACAATGATACAATTGGTGATAAAAAACCAACTACGTTAAAAGACTTTTTTAACACTAAAAAGTTTCCTGGTAAAAGATCAATTTACAAAAATGCAATGTCTAACTTAGAAATTGCTATCACTGCAGACGGTGTAAACCCTGGTAAAGGTTCTGATTTAACTTACAGAAAACTTGGAGCAGATGGTGGAATTGACAGAGCTATGAATAAGATTAAAGCACTTTGTGAAGATCCAAATGGTGGATGTGTATTCTGGAATGCTGGAGCTCAACCGCCTGAATTACTTGCTAATGGTGAAGTTGTAATGGCTACTGGTTGGAATGGTAGATTCTTTAATGCGCAAATGGAAGGAACTCCACTTGTTCAAGTATGGGATGGACAAATTCTTGACTACGAGTATTTTGCAATGGTTAAAGGTGGACCTAACGATGCTAACGGTGAAGCTATGAAAGTACTTAGAGAAATGACAAGTACTGAAGGTTTAGCTGGAAGTGCTAAGTATATTGCTTACGCACCTTGGAGAAAGTCTTCAATAGCTATTATGGAAGCTGGAGAGCCTTGGTTTAAAGATGGTAAAACTGTTATGGTACCACATATGCCAACAGCACCTGCTAACACAAAAAAATATATCCTAATGAATCCTGATTTCTGGGCAGATAACCAAGATGAAATCAACGAGAAATGGGAAGCAATGAAAGCTGGACTATAATTTTACTATTATAGAATAAGTTTTTATTATAAAATACAAGGGCGGTTAAATAATAACCGCCCTTTTTTTTTGAGATCTTTAAAATATGAGTACAGAAAAAATTTTATCATCAGACGGACTACCTCTAGAGGTAAGCTTAAAGAAAGCTGAAAGAAAAAATAAAATGAAAGCAATGATGCTTGTGGCACCTTTGTTTTTATTTATTTTAATTACTTATCTGATGCCTATCGGTGACATGTTATTTAGAAGCGTTGACGATCGAATGATCACTAAAATGTTACCAAATACTTTTACATCGCTTGAAAAATGGAATGGTAAAAATCTACCTGAAGAGCAAGTGTATGCAGCGCTTTATGAGGACTTATCTTATTTAAAAAAAACTAAAACTTATGGTAAAATTATAGCAAGACTGAATTATGAAAAAGGTGGATTTAGTAGCTTAATAAAAAAAACAGTAAGAAAACTTGGAAAATTTGAAGAAGGAAATTACAAGTCACAATTTATAGAAACACACAAGAGATGGGGAGATATAAATTATTTTATTGCGTTAAGAAATGTGGCTCCAAACTGGAGTTATGTTAAATATTTAAAAGGTGTAGATTTAAAGCTTGATCAAGATGGTAACATTATCCAACAACCAGAAGATAGAAGAATTTATAAAACTCTATGGTTGAGAACTCTCAAAGTTGCTTTTTGGGTAACAGTATTCTGTTTTATTCTTGCTTATCCAATCTCACACCTATTGGCTACACTACCTATGAAGTATAGTAATTTATTAATGATATGTGTCCTTCTTCCTTTTTGGACATCTTTACTTGTTAGAACCTCCAGTTGGATGGTTTTACTGCAGCAACAAGGTCCTATTAATGATTTTATAGTTATGCTTGGCTTAGCAGCTAATGATAATAGGCCCGAGCTAATGTATAATGTGATTGGAACTTTTGTTGCTATGACGCAAATCTTATTACCATTTATGGTTCTTCCTCTTTATAGTGTAATGAAGACAATATCTCCAAGCTTAATGAGAGCTGGAAAATCTTTAGGTGGAACACCCTTTGTTGCATTTAGAAAAATATATTTCCCTTTAACAGTGCCAGGAATAGGTGCTGGATCGTTATTAGTATTTATTTTAGCAATTGGGTATTACATTACACCAGCATTAGTTGGTGGAGCTAGTGGATCATTGATTAGTAATACAATAGCTTATCATATGAAAAGTTCTTTGGACTGGGCTTTTGCTTCAGCATTAGGTGCAATGTTACTTGCTGGAGTATTGGTTATTTATTGGCTTTATAATAAATTAGTTGGAATAGATAATATTAAACTAGGATAAATTATGGCTTTACCAACTTACACATCATGGAATTATAGAATTTGGCACTACACATATTTAACTATTTGTGGATTGGTGTTTTTCTTTTTAATAGCTCCATTATTTGTAATACTACCACTTTCATTTAATGCCGAACAATACATTCATTTTTCAGCAGGAATGATAGCACTTGATCCAGATGCATTTTCACTAAGATGGTACGAGGATATGATATGGGGAACCAAAAACCCATGGGGACTTGCTGCAAAAAATAGTATTATTATAGCTTTCTTTGCAACTATCGGTGCAACAATTCTTGGTACCGTTGCAGCATTAGGGTTAAGCAGTAGACACATGCCACACAAAGCGGCATTTATGGCTGTATTAATTTCACCAATGATTGTGCCATTGATTATTTCAGGAACGGCAATATTTTTCTTTATGGCGAAAGTCGGATTGGCCGCAACATTTACTGGAATTATTTTGGCTCATATTATTTTAGGAACACCCTTTGTTGTAATTACTGTAACAGCAACATTAACAGGATTTGATCATAGCGTTACAAGGGCTGCTACTAGTTTGGGTAGTAATCCAGTAAATACTTTTATGAAAATAACATTACCATTAATTTTACCAGGAGTAATTTCGGGTGCATTGTTTGCTTTTGTAACCTCATTTGATGAAGTTGTAGTTGTAATGTTTTTAGCTGGACTTGAAAACACCACCATTCCAATTCAAATGTGGGTTGGACTAAGAGAACAATTAAGTCCAACAATAATGGCTGTAGCAACGTGTTTGATCATAATGTCCACTTTAATTCTAGTTACCGCAGAGCTTTTAAGAAGAAGATCTGAAAGACTAAGAGGAATTAATAGATAATTCATTTACTAGGTTCACTTTTTTTATTATAAGTAGTCCTTCAATTTAAAAATCTTATGGAAATTAAAAAAGTAGTAGTTATTGGCTCAGGAACTATGGGTAGTGGAATTGCAGCACACTTATGTAATGCAAATATCCCAGTAACATTATTAGATTTAAAAACTGAAATTAGTGAACAAGCACGTGATAAAATTCACAAATCAAGACCTCCACTTTTATTAGATAAGTCAAAAATAAATAATATTAAAGTAGGAAATATTGTAGATAATTTTGATGAGGTTAAAGAAGCAGATTGGGTTGTAGAAGCTGTAGTTGAAAGAATAGACATCAAACACGATATCTATGAAAAAATATTTAAAGACAGAAAAAAAGGTGCAATCGTTTCTTCAAATACATCCTCCATACCTATTAAAGTTTTGTCTCAACATTTATCAGAAGAGGAAAAAAAAGATTTTTGTATAACTCACTTTTTTAATCCAGTTAGATACATGGGGTTGTTAGAAATAGTTAAAAATGAGAATAATGATTTAGATAAAATAAACTCTTTAAAAAAATTTTGTGAGATTGAATTAGGCAAAGGTGCAATCGTTTGCAATGATACTCCAGGATTTTTAGGAAATAGAATAGGAGTTTTTGCAATGCAAGTTGCAATGACAGAAGCATTTAAGATGAATCTTTCAATAGAAGAAGCCGATGCAATATTTGGTAGACCCATGGGAATTCCCAAGACAGGAATATTTGGTCTTTACGATCTTATTGGAATAGATTTAATGACCGATGTTCTTAAAAGTTTTATTAAAGAATTGCCAGAAACAGATATGTTCCATGAAGTTGCAAAAGAAGTTCCATTAGTAAAAAAATTGATAGAAACTGGTTACACTGGAAGAAAAGGTAAAGGTGGTTTTTACCGAGTTAACAAATCTAATGGTAAAAAAGTAATGGAAGCATTAAACTTAGAAACTGGTGAGTATTCTCCTACTAAAAAAATTATCCTTAAAGTTGATAAAGTTGATCTAAAAAGTTTAATAGAAAGAGATGACAAGTATGGAAAATATGCTTGGTCAGTTATTTCAAAAATTATTAAGTACGCATCATCTTTGGTTCCAGAAATTACCAAGGAGTTTAATGATATAGATGAAGCTATGAGATTGGGTTTTAACTGGACAAAAGGCCCTTTTGAAATGCTTGATGAAATTGGTGTGGCTAATTTTTTTGATAAAATTGAAGATTATAAGGGCAATAAATTTTTAGAAAATTTAGCACAATCAAAAAATGAAAGTTTTTATGGGGAAAGACAAAAATATACTGATATTGAAACTTTAGGAAAAGTTAAAAAAACTGCATCAAGTATTGATGGGAATAGCTCTGCGAGTATTTATAGATTTAAGGATTATAATATTGTTGAATTTACAACTAAAGCAAATGCACTTGATTATGACTCAATGGATGCTTTGCAAAAAGCTACAGATAAACCATTAATAATAATTAATGAAAGCATGCAATTTTCTGCAGGTGTTAATTTGAGTTACATAATGGATTTTGCTGATAGGGGTGAATTTAAATCAGTAGAAAAATTTATCAGATATTTTCAAGAAACATGTAAAAATCTTAAATATTCTGACCATCCGGTTGTGGCAGCTCCTTCAGGATTAACACTTGGGGGTGGTTTTGAAGTTTTGGTACATAGTAATTTTGTGGCATCACATACCAATATTGTTATTGGCTTAGTAGAGACAATGGTAGGGTTAATACCAGCAGGTGGTGGATGTAAAGAAATGTTGGCACGATGGTTACAAACTGATGAAGCTAAAAATGACCCTCATTATGCTCCATTAAAAGTATTTGATATAATTGGATATGGAAAAACTGCTACCTCACCAATTGAGGCAGAACCAATGAAATATCTAAGACCAGAAGATAAAAAAATAATGAATAGAAATAGTTTACTAGAAGTGTCAAAGAAAATTTTAGAAGAAAATAGAGATTTTAAATCTCCAGCTGAAACAACATTTAACCTTCCCGGCAAGGCTGTTAAAGATGAAATGGTTAAACTTTTAGATAAATTATATAACGAAAAAATAATTTTAGATCATGGTTTGAAAGTTGCAACTGAGTTAGCCAATGTTCTAAGTGGTGGTGATACTAGTATGGACAAAGCTTTATCAGAAGATGATTTATTTAAATTAGAATTGGATGCATTTATGAAGTTAATAGAAACTAAAGAAACTCAGGATAGGATTAAGTATACACTTTCTACCGGAAAACCTTTAGTAAATTAGGCCAGCAACTCTCTAATATTTTTATCTAATTTTTTTTCAAAATTTTTATCATTACCAGGGTTTGCCACACAATGTCCGTATGATGAGTCAATAGGTCTCAAAGATGATTTGCTAATAAATCTTCTTTCAAATTTGTTTTCTTCTGTTCTAAAATACAAATCTTGATTGCAAGGCATTAAAATTGTTTTAGCACTAATTGATTTAAGGGCCTTTATATAATTACCTTTGTACAATGGATTTTTACTAATATCATTTAATTGCCAAGTTTTTAATTTACATAAAAGATTATTTGCATCCCAATTTTTTGCATGATCGTTAGCCCAATCTTTAAGTAAATCTTCAGCATCTTTAAAACCAAATTTTTTATAAAGCTTCTCCCTATAAAAATCTTGCGAGAAAGCCCAACCAGCATATACACGTCCAAAAGCTTTCAAGCCTGCAACTGGTTGTTTTTTATAATTTCCTTTGTTCCACTTTTTATCTGTTACTAGAGCTGCTTTTATACCCTCTAAAAAAACATGGTTATGTATTGAAGTTTTTGATGATGCACAAAAGGGTAGAATTGCTCTAACCATATTAGGATATTGAGTTGCCCATTGATATGACTGACACCCAGCCATAGACCAGCCTGTTACCAGGGCAATTTTTTTTATCCTAAGTTTTTCAGTTATTAACTTATGTTGACAATAAATATTATCCCAAAGTGTTATTTCAGGAAATCTAGAGCCATATTGTAATTTAATACTATTACTTGGTGAAGATGAAAGACCATTACCAAACATATTTATTGAGACAATAAAATATTTATTTGGGTTTATTGCTCTATTTTTTCCAATAAAACCTTCATTACGAATATGAGTTCCGGTATAAAAAGTAGGAAGTATAATTACATTTGAATGATCTTTGTTAAGTTTACCATAAGTTTTGTATATTAACTTAGCTGATTTTAGAATTTTACCAGATAAAAGTTTAACATCACCCAAGTTAAACTCTTGATGCTTTTGCATTAATACAGTCTAAGGTACTCTTTTACTTCCCAGTCAGTAACTGCTTGATGATATCGTTCCCATTCATCATTTTTATAGGCAAGTAATGATTTTTTCATAACAGGACCTAAAACTTCATCACTCAATTTATCATTTTTAAGAGCCTCAATCGCTTGCAGTAAATTCCTTGGAAGTCTTTTAATTCCAAGTTTTTTAAACTCACTCTCTGACATGTTATATAAATCTTGATCAGTAGGTTTTCCTGGATGTATTTTCTTTTCAATTCCTTCTATTGCCGCTGAAATTGTCATTGAAAGTGCTAGATATACATTCATGGTCATATCTGCAGCTCTATTTTCAATACAATATCTATTTTGAGGCAATCTGAATTGTGCAGATCTATTATTATGTCCGTAAGTGATATTTGTTGGTGCCCAAGTGACAGTTCCACCTTCAAATCCTCCAACTCTTGGCACTAAACCATTGTATGAATTTACAGTTGAACATGTGATTGATGTTAGCGCTTCTGCATATTTCATTAATCCACCAACAGCAAATATTGACTCTTTAGACCATTTATTTCCACCATCAAACACATTTTTTCCATTTTTATCAACCATTGAGAAATTTATATGAGCACCAGATCTCCAATCACCTATTGTTGGTTTTGGCATAAAAGTAATAAACATATTATTTTTTTTAGCTATTTCTTTTAAAAGAATTCGAAGAAAAACTAATCTATCGCCCATTTCTAAAAGGTTTGTATAATGAAAATCTAATTCAAATTGAGAGTAAGCTCCTTCTGCAACCACATCATGTATCATCCAACCCAGATCATTTAAAATATCTATTAATTCTTTTAAAAAATGCATTGAATCTAATGTGTGTTCCACATCATAACCAAAAGCCTGTCGTCTAGGTCTAATACCTTTGGCTGGATCATTATCAATAGCTTTAATTGGCTCACCATTTTCATCATACTTCATTGCAATAAATTCTGGTTCTATTCCAGCCATTCCTTTATATCCCGCATCTTGTGCTTTTTGCATAGCACGTTTTAAAGTTTGTCTAGGACAAACATTGTAGGGCTTATCTTCCCAAAATAGATCTGCAAAAACTATTGCAGTAGTAGTGTCCCATGGACAAATATAAACAGCATCTAAATCTGGCAACATGACCTGATCAGAGTCTGCTGGAGTAAGTTCAGGAACAAAAGAGATAGAATGAACAGCAAACTGAGGGCCTTTTCCTAAACATAAAGGTTCAAAATCAGTCATCGGAACTGGTTTTGATTTTGGTATCCCATGGAGATCAATCCAGCTGGATAAAACATATTTTACACCAGCAGCTTTTAATTTTTTATGAACAGAGGGTATTTTTTTTCTATTACGCTCAACTGCATCTTTAAAGCTGTCATAATAAATTTTTTCATTCTTGCTCATATTGATCTCCTTTAGTTTTATTATTGTGGCATATCTTCAGGGTCTATACCTGGTACAAATGTTATGCCTGCTTGTTGTTTCCAATCATGAGGGTAAGCAGCATAAAATATTACACACTTTTCATCACATTCATAAGCAATATGATTATCTTTTGGAATATAAAGCACATCCCCAGGGTTACAAATATAAGACTCCCCATCACATGTAAGACGAAAAGTTCCTGTCATACAATAAATTATTTCATCACAAGTTAAATCCCATGGTATAGAAGCCTTATTTAAAAAATTTAACCCCCCACACATTGTGTTACTTACTTTGCTGGTCACAAAAGGTTTAATGTAACTTTTTCCTGGTTCTAAAGTGTGAAGTCTATTTTCAATATCTTTAAACTTATATAATTGTGGTTTTTTTGACATTTTTATTCCTTTTCTATTTTATACTTTTACTGGTTCATTTAACTCGACTTTATATCCATCAGGATCTTCACAAAACGCTATCACTCTAGTTCCATGTTTCATAGGGCCTGGTTTACGAGTAATATTTATGCCTAATTTTGCAAGATCATCACAAGCTTTGTAAACATCTGGCGTTTCTATACAAATATGTCCCCACCCATTTCCTTTGTCATAATCATCTTTTTGGTTCCAGTTGCAAGTAAGTTCTAGACATGGTGACTCTGTCTCAAGACCATACCCAATAAATGCGTTTGTAAATTTCCCTTCTGGATAATCTGTTTTTCTTAAAATTTTCATTCCTAAAGTTTTGCAGTAAAAATTAAAAGATGCTTCTAAGTTTTTAACTCTGATCATAGTGTGTGCAAGTCTATAACCCTCTAGGTTAATTTCTTTAGACATTTTTTACCCTTCTTGTTGTTTTAAAAGATTTTTTAATAGAATCCATTATAAGCTTCTGAAATGCTTGAACTCCTTTTTCCCATACAGGAGATAAGAGTCCGCCATCACTTGATGCTGGAGAAGACCTACCTTCTTGTAATCTTTCACACATTTCATGATCTTCTTTATGAACGCTCCACCAAATATCTTTAGTTGTTTGAATTTCTTTTTTAGTCATATCCTTACCATCAGTTGTATAGATTATTCTTTTTTGTGAGGTTATGCCTGGACTTATAGGAATATTTAAATAAACACCAACTTGATTTGGATAATAAGTCCCCATTATAAAATTTGGAAAAAGTGATAGATATCTTGAGGTAACAGATAAAGCGTTGTAATTTTTTTCATCTTCTTGTTCAACATCAACACCACTTCCGTAACACTTACCATCTACAAAGGTGTAATGATCCTTTAAGGGTTGATTTGTTGTTGTTTTATGAACAAACTGAACATGATAAGGTTCAATAAAATTTTCAATAAGAAATTTCCAATTAGTATTTATTTTACCAAAATCTAAAGTTGCGACATAATTTAATTTTGTTAAATCAATATCATTAAATCTTTTTATAAGTGGCTTAGCATATTCTTCAAATTTTTTTGCCTTTCCATTAAAATTTATAAAAATCCAATCATGCCACATATGAATTCTAATTGGTTTTAATCCATGCTCTGAAAAATTAAATCCTTCAGGTCTATGTTGATTTGTGCCACCTATATGTGGTGCAGCTTTTAGCTTCCCTTTTAAATCATAACTCCAAGCATGATAAGGACAACGGATAATTTTTCCTACGTTCTTTTTTTCATCAACTAGTTTTAAACATCGATGGCTACATACATTGTGAAAAGCAGTGACTTTGTTATCAATATTTTTAACAAGAAATATAGGTTTGCCTGCAATAGATAAAGGAATTACATCACCAGGATTCTTAAGTTCATGAACTAAACCAACAAATAACCAGTCGTCAGATAAAACTGTATTACATTCTTTTTTCCAAAAATCATAATCTGTATAAGATTCTGGTGGTAATCCAAATATTGTATTTAAATTTTTAGGTTTTTTAACTTTGGTTAAATTTCTTTCTCTTGGCATACGCTCTTAAATTAAAAAAAATTGAATTATTATATTGAAAACTTTATTTTAGAATATTAAGATTTACAATAGAATAGTTTTAATGAACAAATTTTATGGTTAATAGAAATTTTAAAGACCAAGATTTTAGAGGTTATAAACAGTCAACGGTTCCAAAAATTGACGAAGGTTTATCACGGACAGATTACAAGACACCCTGTGGGGAATATCTTAGACGTTATTGGCACCCTGTGGCTTTAACTTCTGAAATTAGTGAAATTCCTAAAGAAATTCGTATTTTAGGAGAAGATTTAGTCATATTTAAAACTACTAAAGGTAATATAGGTTTAGTTCATAAAGCCTGTCTTCATAGACGTGCATCAATGGTTTATGGAAAAACAGAGGATAAAGGCATTAGGTGTTGTTATCATGGATGATTATTTTCTCCAAATGGTGAAATTCTTGAAACCTGAAGATAAAAAGATAATGAACAGAAATAGTCTACTAGAAGTTTCAAAAAAGATTTTAGATAACAATAAAGAATTTAATTCTCCATCAGAGACAAAATTTAAACTACCAGGAAAAGAAGTTTTAATAGAAATGAACAAAATTATAGAAAAGCTTTACAATAAAGAAATAATTCGTGATCATGGTGTAATTGTTGCAAAGGAATTAGCACATGTTCTAAGTGG
>CAJQTK010000024.1 GCA_905620495.1 uncultured Candidatus Pelagibacter sp.
TCTTCACATTTTCTTGCTTCATCTTCACCATGCAGCATAGATGTAGCTTTATTAGCAAGTAAAATTTTTAGTTCATTGATATTATCATTTTTAATATTTTCAATTTCATCAATATTAATATCTGTAAAAATTTTTAAAAACTTTAATACATCTCGATCATCAATATTTCTCCAAAATTGCCAGTAGTCATATGCTGAAAGAAATTTTTTATCTAGCCACACAGCTCCGGATTCGGTTTTTCCCATTTTTGCACCTGATGCCAATGTAATAAGAGGTGTCGTTAAACCATAAACATGATTGTTTGAGTATCTTTTTATAAGGTCAACTCCATTAACGATATTACCCCATTGATCTGAGCCACCAATTTGAAGCACACAGTTTTCTTTTTTATTTAATTCTAAAAAATCATAAGCTTGTAAAATCATATAGTTAAATTCCATATAACTTAATGATTGTTCTCTTTCTAACCTAATTTTAACACTATCAAAACTCAACATTTTATTGATCGTGAAATGTTTTCCTATATCTCTTAGAAAAGAGATATAATTTAAATTTTTAAGCCAAGTATAATTATTAACAAATATAGGTTTTGTTTTTGGGTCTTCATCATCTAAAAAATTTTTTAGAATTTTTTCAATATTATTTATATTCTTTTCAATTTCTTCTTCAGATAAAATTGTTCTAGTTTTATCTTTTCCAGAGGGGTCACCTATTCTAGTAGTACCACCTCCCAATAAAACTATTGGTTGGTGACCATGTTTTTGTAACAATCTAAGACACATAATTTGAAGCAAACTACCAACATGAAGACTTTCAGCGGTACAATCAAAACCTATGTAAGCTCTAATTTTTTCTTTATCTAATAATTGAGACAAATTTTCTTCTCCAGTACACTGGTAAAAGAAACCTCGATCTTTAAATTCTTTTAAAAATTTATTCATAAATATGTTATCTACAATATACAATATTTAATTAAAAAATAAGAATGGAAAAATTTTATACTTCTTTAGGGTTAATGAGTGGAACATCTATGGATGGGGTTGATGCATCAGTTATTAGATCTGACGGTGAAAATAACTATGAGCCCATATTTGACAAATATTTTGAGTATGAGGAGGTAATTTATTCAAACTTACTAAATCTAAGAGATAAAATAAATTCAATAAAAGATCTAACAGCTAATTCTTATCAAATTAGCGAGCTTGAGAGAAAAATTACATTATTTCACGCCAAAATTAGTAAAGAAATTATAAAGCACTCAGGAATAGATGTAGATCTAGTTGGTTTTCATGGTCAAACTATTTTTCATAATGCTCAGGAAAAAATATCAAAACAAATTGGAGACGGTAATTTATTATCAAGTCTTTTAAAAAAAGACGTAGTCTATAACTTTAGAGAAAATGATATTCTTAACGGGGGACAAGGAGCTCCATTAGCCCCAATCTTTCACAACTTACTTGTAAATCAGAATCTAATTGAGAAACCAGCTTGTGTTTTAAATATAGGAGGTATTGCAAATATTACTCTTGTTATCTCAAAAAATAATGAAGACCTAAAAAGTTTAGATGTAGGTCCAGGCAATTGTCTTTTAGACGAATGGGTCAGAAGACACACAAAAATGAAATACGATGAAAATGGAGAAGCCTCAAATATCGGAAAAACAAGTGAGGTTATTCTAAATCAAGCGATTGATAATTTTGATAATATAAGTAATCAAAAAAAACTTTCATTTGATATAAAAGATTTTGATTTAAGTTTTGTGAAAGGTCTTTCATATGAGGATGGCTTATCAACATTAGTAGATTTTACTGCGATAATAATTTATCAATCAATTTTGGGATCAACCAAAATTAAAGAAAATGAAAAATTATTAATAATTGTATGTGGAGGTGGAAGAAAGAATTTATCTTTAATAAAGAGTATTAGAAAAAGATTACCAAAAAATATTTCTTTAAAAGTAATCGATGATTACAAAATTGATGGAGATTTTATCGAGTCCCAGGCTTTTGCTTATCTTGCAATTAGATCAATGCTTAAAAAAGAAATTTCATATCCCAAAACTACCAATGTACAAAACCCTTGCACAGGTGGAATTTTAGTTAAAAATTATTAAGACTAAAATAAAGCAGATTCTTTTTTAATATATTTGTCTAAGCTTTTTACTAAGACATCTTCTGTTTTAGTAAAAAAATGATTAGCATCATTTATTGCTTGAAAATCAACATTAATACCTTTTTGAGCACTTAACCTCTTATCTAGATCAGCAATATGTTCTTGTGGAACTAACTCATCTTTTTTTCCATAAATCATTAAGCCTGATGTGGGACAAGGTGATAAAAATGAAAAATCATATACATTTGGTTGTGGAGATATAGCAATAAACCTATTTATTTCTGGTCTTCTCATAAGTAGCTGCATGGCTATTAAAGATCCAAAAGAAAATCCTGAAATCCAACATTGAGAATTATCAAAATTTTCTCTCTCTAACCAATCTAACGCTGCCGCTGCATCGGCTAATTCACCTTGACCATTATCAAACTCACCATCGCTTTTTCCAACGCCTCTAAAATTTACTCTACAAACTGAAAATTCATTTTCCATAAATGTATGAAATGTATCTACAACAACTTTATTATTCATTGTTCCACCATACTGAGGATGAGGTTGCAATACTAAGGCTATTGGTGATGTAATCTTATTACTCTTATAATACTTGGCTTCCATTCTTCCGGCAGGTCCAGGTATAAAAATTTCTACAATTTTGTTATCCATAAGTGTTATTGATTATTATTCTCAAAAAAAAATTACATCTATCATAACTAAGCGACAATATGTTAACTTTTTTAAGCAATATATACTTGACTAATTTAGTCAGGTATGTATAAAAAATTCCAACAAACAAGGGTAAATATGAAATTAACGTCAAAAGGTAGATATGCAGTAATGGCATTAGCTGATTTAGCTCAGTTTAATAGTGTCAATCCAGTACCTTTAAGAGATATATCTTTAAGACAAGGCATATCATTAGATTTTTTAGAACAGATATTTTCAAAGCTAAAAAAACACAACATAGTCAAAAGCATTAGAGGTACCAATGGTGGATATATATTAAATAAAGAGCCCGTTGAAATTAAGCTAGCAAATATACTTAATGCTGTTGATGAAAAGGTTAAAACTGTTCAATGTAAAAAAGAATCAAAAAAAGGATGCAATAGCAAAACATCAAAATGCATTACTCACAACTTGTGGGACGAACTAGAAGTACACATCAATTATTTCTTTGAAAAAAAAAATTTAGAAGATCTTATAAGCAACACCTCAGAAAGTAGAAATTAAAATGGACGCTAGAGAAAAAGAAATAGAAAAATTAAAAGATTACAAATATGGTTTTTCAACTGATATTGAAAATACAAGAGCACCCAAAGGATTAAACGAAGAAGTTATTAAATTTATTTCAAATATAAAAAAAGAACCTAAGTGGATGTTGGATTGGAGGCTAAAAGCTTTTGAGAGACTAAAACAATTAAAAGAACCTAATTGGCAAAAACCAAAATATCCTAAAATTGATTATCAGGATCTTTATTATTACTCGGCACCGAAAAGCATGGATGATAAACCTAAAAGTTTAGATGAGCTGGATCCAAAACTACTTGAGACATATAAAAAATTAGGAATACCATTGCAAGAACAAGCAAGATTAAATGGTATAGCTGTTGATGCTGTATTTGATTCAGTGTCAGTTGCTACAACTTTTAAGGGTGAGTTAAATAAAAAAGGGATAATTTTTTGTTCAATGTCTGAAGCAATTCAAGAACATCCCGAACTTGTAAAAAAATACCTAGGATCAGTAATTCCATTGTCAGATCATTACTTTGCAACATTGAATTCTGCAGTATTTACAGATGGTTCATTTGTTTACATTCCAGAAGGTGTCAGATGTCCAATGGAACTTTCAACATATTTTAGAATTAATGCTACAGAGACAGGTCAATTCGAAAGAACATTAATTATTGCTAACAAAGGAAGTTATGTTAGTTACCTAGAGGGTTGCACAGCACCAATGAGAGATGAAAATCAATTACATGCTGCTAATGTAGAGTTAATTGCACTAGATGATGCTGAAATTAAATATTCAACAGTACAAAATTGGTACCCAGGTGATAAAGACGGAAAAGGTGGGATTTATAATTTTGTTACTAAAAGAGGATTGTGTAAGGGAAAAAATTCAAAAATTTCATGGACACAAGTTGAGACTGGTTCGGCAATTACCTGGAAATACCCAAGCTGTATTTTAAAAGGAGATAATTCTGTTGGAGAATTTTATTCAATAGCTATTACCAACAATCATCAAAAAGCAGATACAGGAACAAAAATGATTCACCTTGGAAAAAATACAAAAAGTAAAATAATTTCAAAAGGTATTTCGGCAGGTTTTGCAGATAACACTTATAGAGGGTTAGTGGATATCGCAAGAAACGCTGATAATGCAAGGAATTTCACACAGTGTGACTCGCTGTTAATGGGAAACAAGTGTGGAGCACATACTGTTCCTTATATTAAAAACAAAAACTCAAGTTCAAATATAGAGCATGAGGCAACAACTTCAAAAATTAGTGATGAACAATTATTCTATTGTAACCAAAGAGGATTAAATCAAGAAGAAGCTGTTAGCTTAATAGTTAATGGGTTTTGCAAGGAAGTATTGCAGCAATTGCCAATGGAGTTTGCAGTAGAAGCACAAAAATTAGTTGGAATAAGCTTAGAAGGAAGCGTTGGATAAATGTTACAAATAAAAAATCTTAAAGCAAAAATAGATAATAAAGAAATATTAAAAGGTTTAAACTTAGATATTAAGCCTGGAGAAGTTCATGCGATTATGGGTCCAAACGGATCTGGTAAAAGCACACTGTCTAATGTTCTTTCAGGAAAAAAAGGTTACTCAGTAAGTGGTGAGGTTAAATATTTAAATGAAAACTTATTAGATTTAGAAATTGAAGAAAGAGCACATAAAGGAATATTCTTAGCATTTCAATATCCTTTAGAAATTCCAGGTGTAAATACAAACATTTTTTTGAAGACATCTTTAAATGCAATCAAGAAAGCAAAAGGTGAAAAAGAATTAGATGCAATTGAATTTTTAAAATTAGTTAAACAAAAAGCAGCAGAATTAAAGTTTGATGAAAAAATTCTAAGTAGACAATTAAATGTAGGGTTTTCTGGTGGAGAAAAAAAGAAGAATGAAATTTTACAAATGTCGATATTAAACCCAAAACTATCGATACTAGATGAAACTGACTCCGGTCTTGATATTGATGCTTTAAAAACTGTATCAGAAGGCGTTAACGCATTAAGGAGTAAAGATAGTTCCTTTTTAATTATTACTCATTATCAAAGATTACTAGACTATATAGAACCTGACTTTGTACATGTTTTAATTAATGGACAAATAGTTAAGTCTGGTGGGTCTGAACTTGCGTTAGAACTTGAAAGTAAAGGATATGAAAGTCTAAGCTAAATGATCGATCAATTAAAAACAGATTTTGATAAGACAATTACGAACTTAAAACTTTCGAATAAGGGTATAGAAATAAGAAGGAAAAGTCTAAATCAATTTTCTGAAAATGGTTTTCCAAATAAAAGAATAGAAGATTGGAAATTTTCAGACTTAAATCAAATAATTTCTTCCAACATTAAAGGTTTAAATTTTTATAGTAATTTAACATCAGACAAAGTTGATGAATCTATTTTTATTAATAAATTTAAACACAATAAAATAGTTTTTATTAATGGGGTAATTTCAAGCATTGACCTAAGTCATGAAGATGAAACTAAAGTCTCTTTATCAAAAAATTTAGATCTTGATGAAGATCGTAAAGAAGTTAATCCATTAATTTCATTAAATAATGCTTTTACCTCAAGCTATATTAGAGTGATAGTTCATGAGAACTATTCATTCAATAACCCTTTAATTATCTATAATATTAGTAATAACAACCTTAAATCAACTGCACTCAATTTAAGAACTGACATTGTTCTTGAAAAAAATACCAACTTAAAGCTTATCACTTTGTTTGATGATAATTCAGAAAACAATTTCATTAACATTATTCAAAATTTTGATATTGCTCAAGATGCTATCCTTAAAAGCTATAAAATTGATCATAAAAAAAACTCAAATATCAAATATTTTTACAATAATATTAATTTAGGAAAAAACAGTATTTCTGAAAATTTCATTTTTTCAACTGGGTCTAAGTTTATTAAAAATGAAGTTAATTGTAATTTAAATGATCAGTTTAGCTCTGCATTTATAAATGGAATAATAAATTTAACAGATACACAGCACCATGAAATTAAAACTAACATAAATCATTTAGCAGAAAATACAAAAAGCTATCAACTGATAAAAAGTGTTTTAAATGATAATTCAAAAGGTATCTACCAAGGTAAAATTTTTGTTGATGCAAAAGCTCAAAAAACTAACGGTTATCAGCTCAGTAAAGCCTTACTATTAAATGAAAATACTGAATTT
Organism: uncultured Candidatus Pelagibacter sp.; assembly: GCA_905620495.1. GTDB lineage: Bacteria > Pseudomonadota > Alphaproteobacteria > Pelagibacterales > Pelagibacteraceae > Pelagibacter. The sequence goes on from CAJQTK010000024.1 coordinate 6,533, forward strand.
AATGGAAAGCCAGAACTTGAAATTTATGCAGACGATGTAAAGTGTTCACATGGATCAACATCTGGAAATTTAGACGAAGATTCAGTATTTTATTTAATGTCACGTGGGTTAAGTCGCCAACAGTCAAAAGAATTATTAATCAATGGTTTTTTGATGGATGCAGTTGAAAAAATTACAGATTTTGAAATCAAAGATTTAATTAAAGATTTAATGGGTATTGCAGAGTGAGTATAGAAAATATAAAAAAAGAATTTCCAATATTTAATAGTAAGGTTCATAATAACGATCTTATATACCTTGATAGTGCTAATTCATCTCAAAAACCTCAATCCGTAATTGATAGAGTAAATGACTTTTATACAAATGAGTTCTCGAACACTGGTAGAAGTGTTCATTTTTTAGCAGTAGCAGCTACCAATCTTTATGAAAATACAAGATCTTCTGTTCAAAGATATATTAATGCTAAGGATAAAAATGAAATTGTATTCACTAAGGGTGCCACAGAAGCAATTAATCTTGTGGCTAACACATTTGGTCAAAAGTATTTAGAAGAAGGTGATGAAATTCTTATAACAGAACTTGAGCATCACTCTAATTATGTACCATGGCATTTTTTAAGACAGTCAAAAGGCATCAAGATAGAATTTGCAGAAATTAATGATGATGGTGAAATCACTCTTGAAAGTATTGAAAAAAAAATAACTTCAAAAACAAAATTAATTGCAATTACACATTTATCAAATGTTACTGGAGCAGTTTTACCAATTAAAGAAATAACACAGTTAGCTCACTCAAAAGGAATTGCAGTTTTGATTGATGGTTGTCAGGGAGCGCCTCATTTAAAGTTAGACATGCAAGACATTGATTGTGATTTTTATGTCATTTCATGTCATAAAATGTATGGGCCAACTGGACTTGGAGTGCTGTATGCCAAAAAAAAATGGTTAGAACAATTGCCTCCTTATCAAGGTGGGGGTGGAATGATTAATGATGTTAAAAAAGATAGTATTACTTATGGTGATTTACCAAATAAGTATGAAGCAGGAACAATGGCGACAGCACAAGTTATTGCTTTTGACCAATCTATAAAATTCTTAGAAAAAGTAGGGATAGAAAGCATGATTAAACATGAACAAGAATTAATTGAATATGGTCAAGAAATTTTAAGAAAAAATAATTCTGTTAAATTAATAGGTAATCCTAAAAATAGAGCTGCGGTTTTATCTTTCACCATTGAAGGTGTACACCCACATGATATAGCCACTATACTAGATGAAGATGGTGTTGCTATAAGAGCAGGACATCACTGTTGTCAAATCTTGCATGATAAATTGGGAATTTCAGCAAGTGCACGTGCCTCGCTAGGTGTTTATAATACAAAAGAAGATTTAGACCAACTTAACAGCTCAATAAATAACTGTAAAAAAATTTTTAATCTATAATGAATATCAAAGAGCTTTATCAAGAAATTATTTTAGAACATGGTAAAAATCCTCGTAATCTAGGCAAGACAGAAAATTTTAACAAGGACGCAATGGGCAAAAATCCTTTATGTGGTGACAATGTTCATGTTTTTTTAAAGTTAGATAAAAGTAAAAAAGTAGAAGATATTTCATTTGAAGGAAGTGGCTGTGCAATTTCAATGGCCTCTGCATCAATTATGACTGATTTAATTAAAGGAAAAGAAGAAGCTGAAGTTAAGGAAATAGTAAATGATTTTTTGGGTATGATTAAAGAAAATCCAGAATTAAAGTCAAAAAATTTAAAAGAAGATGAAAAGACAAAGTTAATGTGCTTATCTGGTGTAAAACAATATCCAATGAGGGTAAAATGTGCCACTTTATCATGGCACACTTTGATTTCTGCAATTGACAATACTCAAGAAGAAATTAATACTGAAAGACTAGATTAAATTATGGATTTAAGAGAACAAGTAATAGCCGAAATCAGAAAAATTTATGATCCGGAGATACCGGTTAATATTTATGAATTAGGTTTAATTTATGATGTTAAGGTAAAAGACGATGCTGTGAAAATTATTATGACCTTAACTTCTCCAAATTGTCCTGTTGCTGAAAGCTTACCTAAAGAAGTTAAAGATAGCGCTATGCAAGTTGAAGGTATTGAGGAAGTTGATCTTGATTTAGTTTTTGAGCCAGCTTGGGAAAAATCAATGATGTCTGAAGCAGCCAAATTGGAATTAAATTTATAATGAATTCTATAATCAAATTAAGTGATAATGCTGCAAATCGTATTAAAGAAATTATGTCAGGAATTGAATCAAGCTCTATTGGAGTTAGGGTTGCAGTCAAATCTGGTGGTTGTGCAGGTATGTCGTATGTAATGGAGTATGCCAAAGAAATTAATCCATCAGATGAAATTATAGAAGACAAAGGTGTAAAGGTTTTTGTTGATGCAGCAGCTGTTATGTATCTACTTGGAACTGAAATGGACTATAAAAAAGAAGAGTTTTCTTCATCTTTTGTATTTAATAATCCCAATGAATCCGAGCGTTGTGGTTGTGGAGAGTCCTTCAAAGTATAGTATAACTAATACGCATAGCAGTATTGCAAATTATGCATATCTAATATAGTAATTAGGTATGAATAAATTTGAATTTAAAAATCTTGTTAAAACTCTGGAAAAGTCATTAAAGGAAAGAACATTCTTTAAAACTCTTCGAACAGAAGTAAATACTGGTGCTAATGGCACACAGGATTACGTTGTTAAAAAAGGGATTAACAAAGATAAAATCGCAACAACTAGACAGTAATAAATCTTAGCTACTGTAATACATCTCAAATTCAACAGGATGAGGTGCATGTTCAAATTTATGTATTTCTTCAAACTTTAATGCAATGTAAGCATCAATTTGATCATCTGTAAATACACCACCATCAGTTAAAAACTCTCTATCTTTATCTAAACTTTCCATAGCTTCTCTTAGAGAACCACAAACTGTTGGGATATTTTTAACTTCTTCGGGAGGCAAGTCATAAAGGTCCTTATCAAAAGATTCACCTGGATGTATCTTATTTTTAATCCCATCTAAGCCAGCCATAAGCATAGCAGCAAAAGTTAGATAAGGGTTTCCTGAAGCATCAGGGAATCTTATTTCACATCTTGCACCATTTTTGCTTAATGAAATTGGTATACGACAAGAAGCTGATCTATTTCTTGCAGAGTATGCAAGTAATACAGGCGCTTCAAAGCCTGGGATTAATCTTTTATAACTGTTTGTTGTAGCGTTTGAAAAAGCATTAATTGCTTTAGCATGTTTTAAAATACCACCAATATAATGTAGCGCAGTTTCTGATAAACCCGCATAGGCGTCACCAGAAAAAACAGGCTTATTGTCTTTCCAAATAGATTGGTGAATGTGCATCCCAGAACCATTATCTCCAGCAATTGGCTTAGGCATAAATGTTGCAGTTTTGCCAAAAGAATGAGTAACCATTTGTACTACGTATTTGTATAATTGAACGTTGTCAGCTTGATCAACAAGTGTTCCAAAGTACATACCAAGCTCATGTTGACTTGGTGCTACTTCGTGGTGATGTTTCTCAACTTTAATACCAACTTCCTTTAAACTTTTTAAGTACTCGCCTCTCATGTCTTGTTCACTGTCAACAGGAGGTACGGGAAAATATCCACCTTTTACTGGAGGTCTATGACCCATGTTTCCGTTAGCATATTCAGTTCCTGAATTATAAGGACCTTCTTTGCTATCTATCTTAAAACCAGTATTGTTGGGATCATTATTAATTCTAACATCATCAAAGACAAAAAATTCTGGTTCAGGACCAAAAAACGCTTTATCACCAACACCAGATTTCTTTAAATATTCTTCTGCCTTTTTAGCTGTCCCTCTAGGATCTCTTTCATAAGGAGATCTTTTAACAGCATCTAGAATGTCACAAAAAAGAATTAATGTATTGTGAGAAGTAAAGGGATCCATAACAAGTCTTGAAGTGTCAGGCTTTAATATCATATCAGACTCGTTAATAGCCTTCCAACCAGCAATAGATGAACCATCAAAAAAAACACCTTTGTTTAGCATTTCTTCATCAACAATAGTGTTGTCCATAGTTAAATGTTGAAGTTTTCCTCTAAGATCTGTGAATCTTAAATCAACAAATTCAACTTCTTTTTCTTTCATGAACTTTAATACATTGCTAGCAGTCATAGTTTTTCCTTTTTTAAATTTTGTTGGTCATTGTTAACAAATGTTTCATAAACAATATTGCTTGATTAATAAATACCACCTATGCGTTTTTTACATATGAATTACAACATTATTTGTTAGATTAGCAATCAATTGTTAGTTGAAATATGAGCTTATTAGATAAAGAACCCGTTAAAAGAGCAGAAAAATTTCTTAAGGATTTTGACCAATCCTTAGAAGTTATTGTTTTAGAAAATTCAGCAAGAACAGCACAAGATGCTGCTACAGCCTTAGATTGTAATGTGGGTGCAATCGTCAAAAGCTTGCTATTTAAAGCAAAGGATAGCTTTACGTTATGTTTAGTAGCAGGAGATAAGAGATGTTCTTTAAATAAATTAAAAAATTTAAAAAATGAACAAGATGTTTCAATGGCATCTCCAGAAGAGGTTAAAACTCATACTGGTTATACAATAGGTGGTGTATCACCCATTGGTCATTTAAAAGACCTTGAGATTATTATAGACAATTCTTTAGAAAGATTTAATGAACTGTTTGCAGCAGCTGGACACCCAAACTGTGTTTTTAAAATAAATTTTAGAGATATTCAAAAAATTACGAATGGAAAAGTTGAAGATATAATTGAATGAGACAACCTAAGCTAATTGATTATATTTTATTGGTATTCCTGGCTTTAATATGGGCGTCAGCTTTTTTTAATATTAAAATTGCAACAGAATCTTTTGGACCAATTACGATTGCTTTTTTGAGAGTTTTTTTGGGCGCCATTCCAGTTTTATTATTATGTTTTTATAAAAAGATTAAAATAGAGGCATTTTCAAAAGATTGGTATTGGTTTGCTATAATAGGATTTGTAAATTTAGTATTACCATTTTTTCTAATAGCATATGGTGTTAAATCGGTACAAAGTAATTTAGCTGCAATTTTAATGTCTACTACACCGTTAAGCTCAACTATATTAGGGCACTTCTTTACTAAAAATGAAAAATTTAATTTTATTAAAACATTTGGAATACTAATTGGGTTTTCGGGAATTGTTTATTTGTTTTCAGATAATTTTTTAATCAATGACAATAATTTTATTTCTGCTTTGTTAATTTTACTTGGATCAACTTGTTATGTAGTTGGCGGAGTTTTAACACTGAAAATTAGTGAGAAAAAAAATGAAAATGTAACAGGCTCAATATTAATTTGGGCTATAATAATTTTGATACCATTAGTTTGTTTTATAGAAAAACCTTGGAACACAACACCATCTATAGAATCAAGTATTTCAGTAGTTTATCTAGGTCTTGTATCGACAGGACTAGCATGGTTGCTTAGATTTAGAATCTTGAAAATTAATGGTTTAATATTTCAATCGCAAGTATCTTACTTAATACCTATTTTTGGAATTATTTTAAGTTATATATTTTTAGATGAATTAATTACTGATAAAGTTTTAGTTTCTTTATCTGCGGTATTAGTTGGACTTTATTTTGTAAAAAAAGCGGGTAATAAAAAACCTATTTAAGTTTAAATATCTCTTTAATATGCGCAGGTCTAGTTTCACAGCAACCCCCTAAAATAGTGGCACCAGCTTCTTTAAATTTTTTTACAATTAAAGCCATCTTTTCTGGCATTAGATCTTCTCTGTGACCCAGAAATTCATTTGGGTTTCCTGTTTTACTTTTATTAAAAGTATTTGTGTAACCTGACGTAGGTTTTGTTGTGATAAATCCATTGAGTTTAAAACCAAATGGAACACCTAAACTTTTTATTTCATTAAGATTTTTTTCATAATTTTCTGGCGATACACAAGCAAGTATTATCCCAAGTAAATTTTTGTGATCTATTGTTGTGATAATTTCAGAAATATTTTCACCACTTGGCAATTTTACACCTTCCGATATATGGGCTCCAACAAGATAAGGTTTATTAAAGCTTTCTATGGCTTGGATTGCCAATTTAAACTCTCTTACACTACTTAATACGTCAAAATAAAAAAAATCTATAAAAGGATCAAGTAATTTTGCTTGATCATAGAAATTTTCTTTAATTTCATCATCAGGTCTTGTGTCTGCTTCATAGGTTAAATATTGAGGAGGTAATCCACCAGCAACCAAAACATGAGGGTGTAAATCTTTTGCTTTTTTAGCTATTTCACCAGCTTTAGTATTTAAATATTCAAATTTATCTTCAACACCATTATCTCTTAATCTCATCCTTCTTGTGGTAAATGTTGTTGTTACAATTATTTCAGCTCCAGAATTTATAAAATCTAAGTGTGTATCAAGTAAAAGTTGATGATATTTTTCTTGTAGTAGTGCATTAGCACTCCAGAGAGTGCCATTTGTTTCCACACCCCTTGCTAGTAATTCCTGACCCATTCCACCATCTAGAACTCTTGTTTCTTTGAAAAAATTTATATCCATCTTTGCTCTTTACCTTTTTAGTGTCTTGGCTTTATGCCAGGTGCACAATATAGTTCAACTACTTTTACCAATTATTTAATGATTTCCTTTTTAGCAGTTAGTACCTGCAATATGGATCAAATCGGTATTTTTTTATAACGTATTTTGAGAATTTTGTAAATTACTTCTTAAATGCTATTTTAGCGTTAAAAGAGAAAGATCTTCTCTCACCATCAACATTAAATGGGTAAGCTGTATGCATTAGATAATTTGGAAAAATTATGAGATCACCTAACTTAGGGTTTAAATTGTAAATACTCTTACTCAAAAAGTTTTTTTGACCATTAATAAAATCAATAGTTCCATTAGTTTTAATTTTTTTATTTTTAACTAACTTATTTTGATT
>CAJQTK010000025.1 GCA_905620495.1 uncultured Candidatus Pelagibacter sp.
ATAAAATTAATTTTAGATAAAGAAGAACCAGATTATAAAAATTAAATATGAGTATTTTTTAACAACACAAAAAATAATTAAAGATTGGACAAATTACAATGGACATTTGAATGTGGCTTATTATGTATTAGTTTTTGATAGTTTTGGTGCTGAAATTTTAAATGAGAAATTTAAGATAGGTGAACACTCTGCAAAAACTATAAAAAAGTACAATGGCTGTTGAGTCTCACATTACCTACAATCAAGAGGTTAAAGAAAATGACAAAGTTGATATTAATTTAACTTACTGTGCTTATGATAAAAAAAGACTTTTATATAAACTCGAGATGATTCATAAAGAAAAAAAATATCTGGCAGCCACTATGGAAACCTTGGTTTTGTATGTTGATCTAGATAAAAAAAAAGTAATTGAATTTGAAGATGATAAAGTTGAAATAATGCAACAGTTTATTAAAGAAAATAAAAATAATTTTAATAGCGAAAATTTAAAATTTTTAGAAAAATTAAAAAAATAGATTGATTGTCTATCTAAGTATCATTCTTTAAGTTAACAATTATTACACCAATAACTATTAATGTTAGCCCAAAAATTGTTGCTAGATTTGGAATCTGTTTATATTTAATTATTCCTATCAATGTTAATGCTACTATTCCAACACCTGACCAGGTCGCATAAGTTATGCCGACTGGTAAAATTTTCATTACATGAGACATTAAAAACATACAACCACTTATAGCAACAACTGAAATCAATGAAGGAATCCATCTAGTAAAACCTTCGGTTGCTTTTAATGATCCTGTAGCAGTAATTTCCAGTAAAATAGATACTGCTAACAACATATAAGCCTGTGTTAAAGTCATGCATAACTTATATATTTTGACAAAATAAATTTCTATAAATATATTCTCTTAATGGACGTTAAACTTTTATCAGGAGCACTAGGTGCTGAAATATCAGGTATAAACCTTAAAGACTCTTGCAAAGAAAACTATGAAAGAATAAATGCTCTACTTCTAGAGCACAAAGTAATTTTTTTTAGAAATCAAGATATCACTCAGGAAGAACAAATTGCACTAGCTGAAAACTGGGGGCCGCTTGAAAATCATGCCTACGTAAAAGGTTTGGATAAACATCCAGAAATAGTAAGAATAGTAAAAACTAAGGATGAAAAAAATCAATGGGGTGAAAATTGGCATACAGATGTTAGCTATAATGTTAAACCTACAAAAGCAGTCATTTTAAAATCAATAAAAATTCCACCTGTTGGAGGAGACACTTGTTTTTCAAATATGGAGCTAGCATGGGAAACTCTTGATGAAAAAATTAAAGATAAAATTAAAGATAAAAAAGCTATACACAGTTCATTAGGTGCAGAATTTTTTATAGATAATTATAAAGGTATGTCGGGTCATGAAAAAAGAAATTACGATGAATATTCAAATGAACATCCAATAGTTAGAACCCATCCTGAAACAGGGGAAAAAATACTTTATGTTAACTGGACTTACACAAAAACAATAATCGGTTTAGAAAAAAAAGAAAGTGATGAAGTATTAAAAAAGATATTTGAACACCAAGCAAGATTAGATCTGACATGCAGATTTAATTGGACTGAAAATGCAGTTGCAATTTGGGATAATAGAAGCGTTATACATTATGCTATAGCTGATTTTTATCCAGGCAGGGGTTTGGGTCATGAAAGAATAATGGATAGAATAGCTATTGAAGGTGATCAACCACATTAATTTTAATGTATGTATGATATAGTCGATCAAATTATATGAAATACGATTATATTATTATTGGTGGAGGGTCAGCTGGATGCGTCCTTGCAAATCGTTTAACTAACAATGGACAATATAATGTAGCTTTATTTGAAGCTGGAAAGCCAAGTGATATTTGGAAGGTAAAAATGCCACTTGCTATTCTTTATACAATGCATGACCCAAAATATAATTGGAAATATTATTCTGAACCGGAGCCTCATTTAAATAACAGAAAACTATTTTGTCCTAGAGGAAAAATGATTGGTGGTTGTTCTGCTCATAATGGAATGGTTTATGTGAGAGGTAACCCTAATGATTATGAAAGATGGGCTTCATTTGGACTTAAAAATTGGTCTTATGAAAAGGTTCTTCCTTACTTCAAAAAGATTGAGACTTGGTCTGAAGGAGAAAATGAATACAGAGGAGGTAATGGCTTACTACCTGTCAATCAATCTAAAAATAAAAACCCCTTATTCAAAGCGTTTATAGATTCTGCAACGGAGGCTGGTTATGAAATGAACCCTGATATGAACGGCAAATATCAGGAAGGTTTTGGCATGTATGATGTAACAATTGACAAAGGAGAAAGGGCAAGTGTATCCAAGCATTATTTAAATCCTGCTAAAAATAGAAAAAATTTAACAATTTTCACAGACTCTTTTGTAGAGAAGATCATTTTTGATGGAAAGAAAGCCATTGGTATTAAGGTTAAGATCAAGGATAAAGTTGAAAATATTTTTGTTAATAAAGAAGTAATATTAAGTGGAGGTTCAATTAATTCCCCTCAATTACTCTTATTATCAGGCATTGGGCCAGCTGAAAATTTAAAAGAAAAAGGAATTGAAGTTATTCATAATCTAAAAGGTGTCGGAAGAAACTTACAAGATCATCTTGAAACTTATATTCAACAAGAATGTAAAACACCTGACACATTGTATTCTTATGTTAATAAATTCAACATGCTTAAAATAGGAATTCAATGGTTTTTAAATAAAAGTGGGCCCTGCTCAACTTCATTTTTAGAGGCCGGTGGTTTTGCTAAATCTTCATCTGATAGAGAGTATCCAAATATTCAATTTCACTTTTTTCCAGCTTTTGTAATCGATCATGGATTAGTAGAGCCTGATAGACATGGGTATCAGCTACATGCTAGCCCTAATCATCCAAAAAGTAGAGGCTCCGTAACATTAAATACTTCAAATCCTTATGATTATCCAAAAATTTTATTTAATTATCTTGAACACAAAGACGATTTAAAACAAACAATTGAAGCTATTGAAGTTGCAAGAAATATTCTTGGACAAAATTCAATGAAACATTTTGCTGGTAAAGAAATTGGTCCTGGGACAGGCATTCAAACACATGAATTATATGAAGATTATATTAGATCTAAAGCAGAAACCGCTTACCATCCGTCCTGTACTCTTAAAATGGGAATTGATGATATGTCAGTTGTTGATGAAAAACTCAAAGTGCATGGTATCAATAATTTAAGAGTAGTTGATGCTTCTGTTATGCCTGAAATTACTAGTGGGAATTTAAATGCACCTACGCTTATGATAGCTGAAAGAGCATCAGAATTTATTATTAACTCATAATGACACCTCAAAATAATAAAAAGAGCATAATATTTATTCTTGTTGGAATGGGGTTATTTTCTACTCAAGATGCTTTAATTAAATTTATTTACAATGATGCATCTCTTTATGAATTATATTTTGGAAGAACTGTTATTGCTTTAATTTTGCTTCTTATTTTCATGTATTTTAAAAAAGAAAAACTTATTTTAAAAACACACTACCCTTTTCTAACTATCTTAAGGGTTATATTGTTCTTTTTTGGATTTAGTTCATTTTATATATCTCTAACTTTTATGAGTTTAGCTATGGCAAATGCTCTATTTTTTTGCAGTCCTTTTTTTGTATCTATTTTTGCTAAAATTTTCTTAAAGGAAACTATCGGTATTAGAAGATGGTCTGCCATTTTTATTGGTTTTTGTGGAGTATATATCGTTTTAAATCCAAACTTTGAAAATTTTAGACTTGCAAACCTAGCACCTATTGTTTGCGCACTTTGTTATTCAGGATCTATGATTATTTTAAAAATAACCAATGATAAAGATAATGTTTATACACAAATAACTCATCTTTATATTGGTGCTATAATTATTAGTGTTCTTTTTTATATTTTTGCAGGTGATGGAAAGTTTGATACTTTTAATGATCCTGCTATGCAGTTTATTTTAAGAGAATGGTTTACCAACCCTAAAGTTGCATGGCCAATAATTGCTGCCATGGGTTGTTGTGGAGCATTTGCTTTTGCGTTTGTTTTTAACGCATATAACATGGGATCACCTTCTACAGTTTCTTTATTTGAATATTCGTTAATCATATATTCAATATTTATTGGTTATTTTATATTTAATGAAAGTCCACCCATAAGAACTTTAATTGGAGCCTTGATAATTATTTCAGCAGGAATTTATATTTACTTTAGAGAAAAAGTTAAAGACCAATTAATTGTAACAGAAAACCCAATTAGATAAGGTAAAAAATATTTTGCACTTATTTTAACTATATTCATATAGTATAAATATAATTTTAGATTGATATGGATCCTATTGTTTTTACTGCAGTTATTTTGGCTTCAATTTTTCACGCTACATGGAATGGAATGGTTAAAAAACATTCAAATAAAGTTACAGCCCTTTCAGCTGTTATTCTTGGACATACCCCAATGTCAATAATCGCAATAATCTTTCTACCCTTACCATCTTTTAAGTCTCTGCCATACATAATTGCTAGTGCTTTTATTCACCAAGGTTACCATTGGTTTTTATTAAAATCTTATAACTTAGGTGATTTAACAAAAGTTTATCCTATCGCTAGAGGGTTTGGCCCAATGATTGCAACAATAATATCAATTTTTTTTTTAGGATTAATGATAAGTATAGCTTCAATACTCTCAATAAGTCTTGTTTGTGTTGGCATTCTAACCATCAGTCTTTTCGGTTATAAAACCATAAATAATTTAAATATTGTTAAATACTCTTTAATCACTGGCTTCTTTATAGGACTATATACAGTTATTGATGGTTATGGTGCAAGAGTCAGTTTGTCTGCAATAAGTTATATGAGCTGGGGATTTATACTAAGTGCAATGCTATTTCCAATACTCTTAAAAATTAATAAACATGATAATATTTTTAGAAACATTATTAATGATGGCAAAGCTATTTTTTGGATTGGCGGATCTATATCATATTTAGTCTATGGAATTGTTATTTGGGGATTTACTAAAGCACCCATACCAATGGTTAGTGCCTTAAGGGAGAGTAGTATTGTGTTTGTCTTATTTATAGGTATTTTTTTCTTAGATGAAAAAATTAATTTAGCTAAAATAATCTCTATTATATTAATTTTTTTAGGTATTGTAGGATTGAAAATATTTTAAAGGAAATTAGTATTATTGAATATCAAGATACAATAATACTAACTAATCTATACCAAGGTGCTTTTTTCTTTTTTCCACCCAAGTTCTAATTAAATTGTCAAATATCAGACCTATGAAAGCAACACAAATACCTAGCGTTAATCCTATACCCGCACCTTTTCTGTCAGATAAAGCTTTTAGAATATATTGTCCTAAATCCTCTGTACCAATAAATGCACCAATAATTACCATAAACAATGCAAATACTATTGTTTGATTTAAACCAAGCATCATATGAGGAAATGCTATTGGAAATTCGATATTTAATAATCTTTGGAATTTTGTTACACCTGACATTGATCCTGCATCATGTAAAGCAGCTGGAACACTTCTTAATCCCTCAATAGTGTACCTTGTGGCAGGAATAGTTGCGTAAACAATTACTGCAATTAAAACAGATGTATCTGTTACACCAAAAAGCATCATTACTGGAATTAAATATACAAACGAAGGAAATGTTTGAAAAATATCACAAACAGACAACATAAAATTTTTAGTATATTCATTTTGTGAACATAAAGTTCCAACAATTACTCCAATTGTACAAGAAATAATAACTCCAAATGTTGCCATATATGTTGTGACTAATGCCCTGTCCCACCATGGACTTAGCGCTATAAACAATGTTAATCCTCCAACTACAAAAGCTGAACGTATTCCACCAATTATATAACCAGCTCCCATGACTAAAACAAATGTTGCAACAATAGGCATACGTAAATAGGCGGCTCGCATAGGCTGTAATACATCTACTATCAACCATGTGTTAAAAATTTTTAAAGTATAAAAGAAGGTATCCCAAATCCAATCAACACCTTTATTCCAGAAATCTGCAGTTGAAATTCCTTTGTTATGAGGAATCTCATATAAATAATTAAAATCTTCTTTAAAGTAAAAAGATCCAGCATAAGCGAATATTATTGCAATAAATACTGCACCAGCAAAAAATAATGTATTTTTATAACGCTGATAAAAGGTTAAGTTACCAAAATAATCTGTTTGTTTATTTGCCCAAGCTAAAGACATTTTATCTAACAATATTGCAATCAAACTAATACATAAACCTGCTTCTAATGCTAATCCAATATTCAATTGATTTAAAGCTAACAGTAAATTAAATCCTAATCCTTTGGCACCAATAAAGGCTGAAATAACTGCCATAGAAAAACACACCATGATAACCTGATTTACTCCAATTAAAATGTCTCTTCTTGCAGTTGGAATTAATACTTTAAACATGAGCTGAAAATTATTACATCCGCTCATTCTGCCGGCTTCAATAACTTCAGGAGATACTCCTCTAAGACCTAACAAGGTTAAAAGAATCATTGGTGGAACGGCAACAACCATTGTTATAATAACCGCAGCATGATCACCAACACCAAAAAGAACAATTGCAGGAACTAATACTGCATATTGAGGCATAGTCTGCATAACTAGAAGTATCGGATGCAGGACTTTCTCAACACGTTTACTTTTGAATGCCATGATACCTAAGCTTAAACCAAAAATGAAAGACAATGGTGCTGCCACCAATATAAAAGAGAGTGTTTGCATTGAAGGTTTCCATTGACCAAATATAGAAATATAAATCATGACTATACCAGCAAATATAGCAAGACCCTTACCACTCAGCTTGTAACCTAATATTGCTGCACCTGCCGCAACAACTGTCCAAGGTAAACCTGGTAGTTTCGCCCATGGATTTTCACTTATCCAATCCCAACTGGTAAATGCAACAATCGTCTCAACACCACCTAATAAGATTTCTCTAATTAATTCAATCAGAAAAGTCATAGATGAAGTTAAAGTTCTTGTTATTTGCAAAACTAATGGTCGAGTTTTGTATTCTTGAATATCTTCATTCCAAATTTCAATTGGCATCCAGTCATTCAATAAGAAAAATAAGGAATCATTTATCCAAATAGGTAACCATCCAAGTAGAGGAGGTAATCTCCAAAGAGTATCAAATGCATAATATCTTACTTCAATACCAAATAGCGTGTAAGTACTTTGATTTGGGTCTTTAATGAATTCAGCTTGACCTCTAATAAATTTATAGGTTTCTGGAACATCAATCGCAAAACATAAAGTAAAAAATACAACTAATAAAAATAACCATTGAAATAATTTTGGATATCTTTTTAATAATTCCATAATTTAACCTTTGTTTTTTCTTCCTCCGAAAACAGTATGAATTATTTTTGAGGGATGAAGAGTGCCGACAATTTTATTATTTTCATCAATTACAGCTACTGATTTTTCTTGAGTTAAAATTTTTTCAGCAACATTTTCAATTATTTCATTTTTCGAAACTTTTAAATCACTTAAATTTTCATTATTTGGTTTTTCCATTACATCTTCTATTTTTAAAACTTTCTCTCTAGGAACTTCTTCAGTAAATTTTTTTACATATTCTGTTGCAGGATTTAATACAATATTGGCTGGTGTATCTAACTGTTCAATTATTCCATCTTTCATAATAGCTATACGGTCTGCAAGCTTTAACGCTTCATCAAAATCATGTGTAATAAACATAATTGTTTTTTGTAATTTTTCTTGAAGTCTCAAAAACTCATCTTGCATTTCTTTTCTAATTAATGGATCTAGTGCAGAAAAAGGTTCGTCTAAAAACCAAATATCAGGTTCAACAGCTAATGATCTAGCAATACCTACTCTTTGCTGTTGTCCGCCAGAGAGTTCTCTGGGGAAATAGTTTTCCCTTCCATCAAGGCCAACAAGTTTAACCATATCCATAGCCTTGTTAATACATTCTTGATTTTTAACTCCTTTAATTTGAAGTGGGAAAGCAATATTTTCCAAAACTGTTTTATGTGGAAGTAAAGCGAAGCTTTGAAATACCATTCCCATTTTATTTCTTCTAAGTTCAATTAGTTTTTTATTATTTAATGAGAGTAAATCTTGGTCTTCTATGTAAATTTTTCCAGCAGTTGCGTCTGTTAATCTAGAGATACATCTTAATAATGTGGATTTACCTGAACCTGACAATCCCATCACAACTAACATTTCTCCTCTTGAAACTTCAAAAGAAGCATTATTAACGCCTACTATACATCCATTATCTTGGAATGTTTTTGCATCCACATTTCCATTTGCTTCTTGGAGCATCTTTTTGGCATTTGTACCAAAAATTTTATATACAGAATCACATTTAATTACTTTATCGGTCATAATCTTCTAACAAGTTATACGAAATAAAAATAAAAAACACTTTTTATATTATTTATACTTGTTGCTTTCCTCCTTAAAAATTTTTAATAAAATAAACTCTTGTATCAATTCCAGTACTTAAAAAATTTAAAACCTCTCCACTAACGGTAATTTTTTCATTTTCTCCACTATCAAGACTTCCACTTAAAACAAAACCAGCAATACACTTGTTGGTCTTCTTGTCCCATCTAACAAATGTTTCATCAATTAGATTACCGTTGTTGGTATATATTTGCTTAGCTTTGAAATTTATTAAATTAGCACCCATAATAGCACGTTGAGGAATAAGTTTTGTTACATTGCACACTGTTTCATAAAGTTCTTCAGACAATTTATAATGATCGGTTCCTTCATAGAATACTAGAAGACCTGATGGAAGACTTGAAATAAGTTTACTTAGTTCATTTGCTTTTGCAATTCTTGCCTCTTCTTTTTTCATTTTTGCAACTAATTCATCTCCTTGACCAAAAAAAATATTTAAAATAGCAAAAGATAAAATTACAATAACTGTTAGAATAACAAGACCACTAAATTGTCTAACTGTTTCGGATAACATTTTTAATTTATTAAAATATCTATTTTGTGACATCATTTTAATTATTCTTGTAATTTACCATTTTTCCAAGTTCCTTTTTTCTCTTTTCCATCAGACCAAGTAAACTTTCCTTCTCCATTCATGAAACCATTAGCCCATTCACCTTCGTAATTTGAGCCATCTGGAAAAATTAACATTCCTTTTCCACTCCACGCACTATTTTTAAATTCACCTTTGTAAATATATCCATTGGGCCAAGTTTCAACACCTTGTCCATGTTTTTGTGTTTCAACCCAACTCCCTTCATAAACTGTGTTGTCTGTATAAGTCCATTTACCAAAACCATTTTCACAGTTTCCTTCACAACCTGTTTTTCGAGCTGACACTGAAGTCATTATTAAGAAACCTAAAGTTATATAAAAAAAATATTTTTTCATTTTTTATTTTTCATTTTAGCTACATGAATAAAAAGAAATATCCTTTTCAAAGTTATCGCTTTTCAAACCTATTGTTATTTCATGCACTAATTCTCCCGATTTTCTATTAATTATGCCTGATTCTGAATAATTTTTTTCTTCATCAAAAGCTTTAAATAAAACTACATCTTTATTTACAACTTTGACATCAAATTTTGAAGCTTTTGAGAGGAACAATGACAATCCATTAATCAAAAGTGTTTCTGGTTGTTTTGCGTCAATTTCAAATTTACCTAAATTTTTATTATCTAAATCTTTGGCTAACAAGGTTTTGTAATTATATTCTGAATTCTTAAGTATTTTTTTTTCTAACTCACATACAAAACTAAGTTTAATATCCTCTTGTATATTTATGTTTTTTGCAAAAGATAAAGTAAAAGCTAATAGACTAAGAGAGATATATATAAAAGATTTTATCATTTAATTAATAGGTCCACGGTTTAAATTTGTGCGAGAGCACCACATTTAAAAAAATCCCCCCCAACAATGTTGGGGGAGATCTTAATTTATTAACTTTTATCTCTTATTTGGTAAAAGCTTTCCAAACTTTCTTATTGTCGGCTAACCATTTTTTAGCTGCGTCTTCGTGAGTCATTTTTTCAAGGTCAACTAAAGCTGCCATTGCACCAATATGACTTGTAGAAAATGCCATTTTCTTAAACGCTTTTGCTGCTGATGGATGAGTTTTTGGAAAGTCTGCATTTACAGCCTTTTTCAAATAACCATCTGGCGAACCACATTTTCCATCACCACCATCTTCTGGTCTACAACCAGCAGAATATGGAGGGAAGTCTATAAATGTAAAACCAGCACCGTCTGTAAAGTTTGGTGTCCAGTTAAATATTATAGTTCCTCTTCCTTCTTTTTCAGCTGCTTTTAATTCTGCCCAAAGTGCATCGGCACTACCAGCAAATTTAACTGTCCATAGATCGTCTAGTCCAAGCGCAGTCATACGCTGAGGCATTAAATCTTGGTGCCAAGTTTGTGGTCCTTCTAACCAACGACCTTTTCCTCCTGAGTCAGGTGTTGCAAAGTTTTTTGCACAATCTGGATTTTTTAAAGCAGTCCAATCTGGAAGACCTGGACATAATCCTTTTTCAGTAACCCAGTTTGGATATCCCATATCTTCAAGGCTTCTTGCTTCATGATCGCCCCAATCAACTATACCACCTTTGTCTACAGCTGTAGTAAATGATTTACCAAAAGCAGATTCCCAAACTTCGTGTGCTAGAGTCACATCGCCTATACGAATTGACTCATACACAGCTTGTGAGTCTGTGTTTACATATTTAACATTATTTCCCATTTCTTCGAAAATCCCACCAATAACATATGCCATTACAATTTGTGATGACCAGTTATGAGTAGCAATTACGATGGGCTTTTTACTATCTGCGGCGTTAGAAACTCCAGCTAAACTTACTACTGAAATTACTAGAGCAGATATTAATGATATTATTTTTTTCATTATATTTTCTCTCCTTAATATTATGTTTTTTTAAGTATGTTCTTATTTGAAATTTGAGTCAATGCTGTATACTTATAAAAAATATATCTAGTTTTTATTAATACTCTAATTTACTTAATCAATTAGTGTTGCTAGAATTAAATAATAATAACTTTAAATGCAAACAAGTTTAAATATTAAAAACCCTGGATTAAGAACTTTACCACCTGGAGTTGAAAGATGCTTCGTAAGAGGTGGTGGTCTCTCAGTAATAGAAGTTTCACCAGAGGATAAAATAGAAATAATTAATGAAGAAGGAAAACAGATTTGCGAAATAATTGTTTTTAATTCAAAAGGTAAATCTGATTTATCAATTTTAAATTTAAAAGAAAATGCCAATGCAGATTTTTCCAAAAGAGCCATTGCTAATGATGAAAAAATTTCAAAACTATTTAAGAAAAAAAACTTAGACCTTAACAAAGCTAAATCATCTATTATTTTTAGTGAAGATTGTTTTATGGGTGAAAAAATAACCTTAACTTCAAAAGATAAATGTATTGTAATGATTGCAGCACCTGGTGATGCAATGAATGTTCATGAGCAAAATCCACCAACCGATCTAACTATTTTTTTGAATAAAGCTAAATTTGAAAATACAGATGAACAATTTATTCTACCAGACCCACTAAGTGATCCAATTTTTGAAAAACTTGTTCAAAGAAGAACTGCAGAAACTTATGAAGTCAAAGCTGGAGAGTACATTCAGATAATTGATCCAGGTGGAAGACAATGTTCTGATTTTTTAGCTTTTGATACGCATAAATTAAACGATGGAATTGAAAGTATTATAGATGATAAGGCAACTCGAACATTCATGGGTAGCGCTTATCCAGGACCAGGATTGTTTTCAAAATTTTATGATAGTGATCATGAAGCAATGGTTGAGGTTGTGAGGGATACAGTTGGAAGACATGATACTTTTAATCTCGCTTGCACATCTAAATACTACGAAGATATGGGTTATATGGGCCATATTAATTGTACTGATAATTTTAATAGCGGACTTAATAAGTATGACATTAATTCTCGTAAAAGTTGGTCTGCCATAAATCTTTTTTTTAATACTGCTATTGATGCCAATAATGTTGCCTCTTTTGATGAACCTTATTCGAGACCAGGCGATTATATTTTATTTAGAGCATTAAAAGATTTAACATGTATTTCATCAGCTTGCCCATGTGATGTAGATGCGGCAAATGGGTGGAATCCAACTGATATATTTGTTAGAACTTATGGTAAGGAAAAAAAATATTCAAAAGCAATAGCATTTAGAATGAAAACAGACGCTGAACCAAAACTAACTCAAGAAACGGGTTTCCATAAAAAGACTGCCGAACTCACAAGAAACTTTATTGAGTATAAGGGTTTTTGGTTAGCAAATAATTTTACTAATTCTGGGACTGTAAAAGAATATACAGCGTGTAGAGAAAGTGCGATTGCAACTGACCTTTCTCCTCTTAGAAAATTTGAAATCTTAGGACCTGATGCAGAAAACTTAATGCAATACACGCTTACAAGAAATGTTAAGAAATTATCAGTTGGACAAGTTGTTTATACTGCCATGTGTTATGAAAATGGCTGCATGTTAGATGATGGAACGCTATTTAAGTTAGGACAGGATAATTTTAGATGGATTGGTGGGGATGAATACAGTGGTGAATGGCTTAAAGAACAAGCTAAAAAGAAAAACTATAAAGTCTGGATCAAATCTGCAACCGATCATATTCACAACATTGCAGTCCAGGGACCAAATAGTAGAAAAATTTTAGAAAAATTTGTATGGACACCTCCAATGCAGCCCTCAATCACTGAGCTAGAATGGTTTAGGTTTAACATTGCAAGAATAGATCATGAAACAGGAACACCGATTGTAATTTCTAGAACAGGGTATACTGGTGAACTTGGTTATGAAATATGGTGTCATCCAAAAGATGCTACTGAAGTTTGGGATAAGGTTTGGGAAGCTGGAAAAGAATTTAATATTACTCCTTTGGGTTTAGAGGCTTTAGATATGCTTCGTATTGAAGCTGGACTTATCTTTTATGGTTATGAATTTGACGATCAAACAGATCCTTTCGAAGCTGGAATTGGTTTTACCGTTCCTCTAAAAACTAAAGAAGATGATTTTATAGGTAAAGAAGAATTAATTAAGAGAAAAACCAACCCACAAAAAAAATTAGTTGGTTTAGAGTTAGTTGGCCATGAGCCAGCAGTAAATGGAGACTGTGTTCATATAGGTCGAGGACAAATCGGAGTAATAACTAGTGGAATGCTATCTCCTAAGCTTGGTAAAAACATTGCACTTTGTAAAATTGATGTAAAATATGCAGAGATAGGAACAGAAGTTGAAGTTGGTAAACTTGATGGTCACCAAAAAAGAATTGGAGCAAAGGTTGTTCCTTTCCCTTTCTATGACCCAACCAAATCAAGAGTGAGAGCTTAAATGAAAAAAGCAAAAGATTTATTAAATTTCTGGGAAGTGCAAATGAAGCAATCACATACTTCAAGTAATTATTTTTTTAGAAAATCACCTTCACATTATCACTTGATGTTACTAGTTATGGCGGCCTACAAACATGATGAAAAGCTATCAGTAGAAGAACTTAAAACAAAACTTTTTAAAACATCTAGACCAAAGTCTGCACTAATAATTAATGAAGCCTGTGAAAAAAATTTTTTCATTTTGGAAAAAACATCGGTAGATCAAAGAAAAAAAAATGTTAGACCTACCGAGTCATTTGTAAAAGAGTTTGAGGAATATATAGAAACTTTAAAGGGCCTGGATCTTTAAGTCTATCCAACGTTTTTCATAGCAGCTGCAATACCCGCAATTGTAATTAACATTGCATCTTTTAAGTATTTTTTATCTTTAATTTTTAATTTTGATTTATTTAGTTTTTTCATTATATCTGCTTGTAAAATATTCAATACCTCGGCGTAAGTGTTTCTTATTCTAATAGATTTTCTATATTCTTTTCTTTTTTCTACAATATAATTAGGGATAATTTTTTTGTTTACTTGTATCAGTGATGATAATTCTTTTCTTAATCTTTCACCTGTAAATTTTAAATTTTTATCCCCCAAACATTCTTCATAAAATTTACTTACCCTTTGATCTGTTTTTACCAGAACCATATCCAGCATATCCATCTGTGCATTAAAAAAAGGCCATTTAACCACCATTTCTTTTAATATATTTTTACTTTTTATTCCAAAATTCAAAGCTTTAAAGGTTCCAAGCCAAGCAGTTAAAAGAAAGCGTATTTGAGTCCATGCAAATACCCATGGTATAGCTCTTAAGCTTTCAATATTTTTGGATTTATTTCTTTTTGCTGGTCTTGACCCAATTGAAAGTTGTTCTAATATTTTTTGTGGTGTTATTTTAAAGTAGTATTTTAAAAAATCTTTATCATTAAGATTACTTCGGTAGTCTTTACTGGAAATTTTACTCATCTCTTCCATTAATTTTCTCCATTGTCTTTTTGGTTTTATTGGTGGAGACAAAGTTGCCTCTAAAACAGAGCCTATGTATGTGCCCAAGTTATATTCTGCTAAAGATTCTGTTGCATATTTTTGCTGTATAACCTCTCCTTGTTCGGTTACCCTTGTGTGTCCATTCACAGTTCCTGGAGGTTGAGATAATAATGCCTCGTAAATTGGTCCACCTCCTCTTCCAACCGATCCTCCACGGCCATGAAATAAAGTTAAATTAACATTATATTTATTTGAAATATTTTGTAGCTCTTCTTGAGCTCGATACTGCGCCCAGCTTGCAGAAAGTTTTCCTGCATCTTTACTTGAGTCTGAGTAACCAATCATCACTTCTTGATTTTTTTTAAAATATTTTAAGTACCAGTTGATATTATAAAGTTGCTCAACTACCTTACTTGCATTTTGAAGATCTAATAAGGTTTCAAATAATGGAACGGTTCTTAAATATGATTTAATTCCGGATTTTTTTTGAAGGACTAATACGGTCAATATGTCTGATACTTTTGATGCCATAGAGATAACATAAGCTCCCATACATTCTTTTGGTAATTTTGAAATCATTTTAAATGTATCCCATGTTTCATTGTCATCTTTATCAAATTTCATAGCTTTTGATATTAAGGGGCGCTTAGAATTAAATTCGTTTGATAAAAAAATATTTTTTTCACCTTCTGACCACTTATTAAAATCTCCGAGACCTAAGTGTTTACAAATGCTGGTCATCAGTTTTTCATGCCTACTGGCCTCTTGTCGTATATCTAATTTTACAAGATTTAAACCGAAAGTATGAGCTCTTCTCAATAAATCAAGAATTGAACCGTCTGCTATTGCCTCGCACTTAACTTCACATAATGATTTATAAACTATGTTTAAAGGATTGATAATTTCATTAATTGATTGAATAACTAAAGCATTATTTAAAGGTTTTTTTTCATTTAAAAATGATTGAATTTCTTTTTGTGTAGTTTTTAATTTGTCCCTAACTGGTCTTAAGTAAGTTCTGTAAGGTTCATGACTGTTTCCTGATTTTTTTTTAACAATATTTGAACATTCATGCATTGATAATTTTCGTATAATTTTAGTAAATTCTTTTTCATATAAGTTTGCAGCCTCCCATCTTGATAATAAAATTACTTCTTGAGTAATTTTTGCAGTAACATTGGGATTTCCATCTCTATCCCCACCCATCCATGAGCCAAATAATAACGGAGAGTAATCAATTGATAGCTTTTTACCTGTATAATCTTGAATAGCCTTATCATAACGAGATATAATTTTTGGAACAGCATTCCACAAACTATCCTCTATTACAGCCAATCCCCATTTAGCTTCTTCTACTGGTGTTGGTTTTAATCTTTTTAATTCATCTGTTTTCCAAATTGAAGTAATTTCTTCATGAAGGTTTTTTTCTAAATTGTTCTTTTCTTTTATAATATTTTTTATTTTAAATATTCTTGATTTATTGAATCTTTCTAAAAGATTATTTACTTCTGTATATTTTTGGATAAGTGTTCTTCTTTTTACTTCTGTTGGATGGGCTGTTAAAACTAGATCTACTTTTAGATTTTTAGCACACTTATAAAATTTTTCTTTTGATATTGATTTTTTTTTTATTAATTTTTCTATTGCATCTTCTAAAACAATAAATGAATCTGATTCTTGTTTTTTTTGATTTTTTTTTTCATCTATCTTGTGAACATTATCAAGAGACTCAGCTAAATTTGAAAAATTTAAAAATTTATTAAATGAACGGGCTATTATTAAAGATTCTTTAGAGCTTAATTTTTTGATACTTGATATTAATTGACGAAATTTTTTTGTTTCATTTAGTTTAATTTTTTTTTTGGCACCTCTGCTTGCTTTTGATAAAAATCTTATTTGCTCTATCTTATTATAAAGTTTAATTCCCTCTTGTTCTTTGACAACCTTACCTAAAATATTTCCTAATAAATTTATATTTTTAGAAAGTTCTACATTCTTTATTTTATAATTAATTTCTTTTGCCATTTAAAACTTGCCTTATAGTCTCTCCCATTACGGATGGGTTTTTAGAAATTATTACACCACACTCTTCTAGCAGCTCAACTTTTTCAACTGCACTTTCCCCATACGCAGAAACTATAGCACCTGCATGTCCCATAACTCTTCCTTTTGGCGCTGTTAAACCAGCTATATAAGCAACTACAGGTTTTGACATATTTTCTTTAGCGAATTTACCTGCTGCTACCTCTTGAGGACCACCAATTTCACCTATCATTAGTATAACTTCTGTTTTTTTATCTTTTTCAAATATTTCAATAATATCTTTAAATGAACTTCCGTTGATAGGATCGCCACCGATTCCTACACTTGTAGAAACTCCTATTCCCAAATCTTTTAACTGTTGCGCTGCCTCGTAACCTAATGTGCCTGATCTTCCGATAATTCCAACATTACCTTCTTTATAAATATGTCCAGGCATTATACCTAATAAAGCTTTACCTGGACTAATTACACCAGCACAATTTGGTCCTATCAGAGTCATTTTTTCTGACTTTGAATACCTTCTCATATAACGTTTTATTTTAATCATGTCGTGAGATGGAATTCCGTCTGTAATAGCAACGCATGTTTTAATACCTGCGTCAGCAGCTTCCATAGCAGAATCTGCAGCAAATGTTGGAGGCACAAATAACACCGAAGCGCTTGCGCCTGTATTTTTTACTGCCTCTTTAACTGTGTTAAAAACTGGAAGACCTAAATGAGTCTGTCCACCCTTTCCAGGTGTTACACCACCAACAATATTTGAACCGTATTTTATCATTTCATCTGCATGAAAAGATCCTATTTTACCAGTAAAACCTTGAACTATTATTTTTGTTTTTTCATCAATTAAAATTGTCATATTTATTTTGTTAAATCCTTTAAAGCTTTTACCGCTTTATTTGCGGCATCTGCTAAAGTTGTTGCTTCAATATAATTAATTTTACTTTCTTTTAAAATCTTATTACCCTTTTCAACATTTGTTCCTGCCAAACGTATTACAAGTGGCATGTTAATATCTATTATTTGCAAAGCTTGAATTATACCTTCGGCCACCCAATCACATCTATTTATCCCTGCAAAAATATTGACTAATATAACTTTTACTTTTTTATCCATTAATATTAATTTAAATGCTTTAACAATTTTTTCAGGTGTAGCACCTCCACCGACATCAAGAAAATTTGCTGGTTCACCTCCTGCTAACTTAATCATATCCATTGATGCCATGGCTAAACCTGCTCCATTAATTATATTCCCGATATTTCCATCAAGACTTACGTAGTTAAGACCTCTATCAGATGCATAAACTTCATTTACATTTTCTTGTGTCTTGTCTCTGAGTTCTGAAATTTGATTTCTTCTAAATAAAGCATTGTTATCAAAGCTCATTTTACAATCTAAAGCTAAGATTTGCTCTTGCTCTGAAATCACCAAAGGATTTACTTCAACCATAGTAGCGTCTAATTCACTAAAAGCTCGATAACATCCTATTATAGCATCTGCTGTTCTTGATATTAGTTCTGGTTTAATTCCTAATCCAAAAGCTATTTCTCTTGCTTGAAATTTTTGCATACCCACTGCTGCTTCTATTTTTGATCTGATTATACTTTCTGGTTTTTCTTGTGAGATTTCTTCAACACTCATTCCACCTTCCGTTGAAGCTACAACCATTATACATTCTGAGCTTCTATCAAAAACCAATCCTAAATATAATTCTTTCCTTATGTTCGTTGCTTCCTCGATATATACTCTGTTAACAATTTTTCCCTCTGAACCTGTTTGATTTGTAACTAATTTTTTACCAAGAAGTTTATCTGTTGCTTGAGCAACTTCTAAGGCACTATTACAAAATATAATTCCTCCTGCTTTACCTCTTGCTCCGGAATGAATTTGTGCTTTTACAACCCATTTTGATCCACCAATTTCTCTAGCTTTGTTTTCGGCATTTTCTGGGCTATACGCAATTCCTCCTCTAGGAATTTCAACACCAAAATCTGAAAGTATTTTTTTTGCTTGATATTCGTGTATGTCCATTTTAATCGCCTTGAATAAGTTTATTTATATTCACAATATTTTCTGCCATACGAGCTGAAGCTGCATCAATCATTCTTCCATCTAATTGAGCCGCACCTCTTCCTTCTTTTGCTGCTTTCTCAAGTTCTTCAAGAATTCTTTTAGCTTTATTTACTTCGGTTTCTGGTGGTGAAAAAACTTTATTCGCTAGTTCAATTTGTGAAGGATGAATTGCCCACTTCCCTTCTATGCCAATTGCTGCAGCTCTTTTTGCAGATTCCACATACGCATCTGGGTCATTGAAATCACCAAAAGGTCCATCAATTGCTCTTAAACCATATGCTCTGCAAGTCATAACAAGTTGCGATAATCCATGATGCCATTGGTCTCCTGGATAATTAGGATTTAATCCACCAATCACAACTGTTCGTGCTCTTAAGCTTGCCGCATAATCAGCCACACCAAAATGAAGTGCCTCCAGTCTATTACTAGATTTTGCAATCTCTTTAATATTAGACATACCTAATGCAGTTTCGATTAAGCATTCTATTCCAATTTTATTCTTAAATTTTTTATTAGTTTCTATTTGTGTCAAGAGACAGTCCACCATATAAACATCACTAGCTGTTCCAGCTTTTGGAATTAGTATGGTGTCAATTTTGTCACCTGCTTGCTCAACGATTTCAATCAAATCACTATACATATAGTGGGTATCGAGACTATTAATTCTTACAGAAATAGTTTTTCCTTTTTCTCTCCAATTTATTTCCTTAAGTGCTTTAATTACATTTGCTCTTGCTGATATTTTATCATTAGGCGAAACTGCATCTTCAAGGTCTAAAAAAATATAGTCAGCACTTGAGTTAAGTGCCTTTTCAAACATTTTAGGGGATGACCCAGGAACTGCTAATTCGCTTCTTTGTAGTCTTGGTTGTGCTGGCACATAAAATTTATGGCTCATTTTTTCTCCAATTTTATTTGGAAAAAGAGTGCTAATAAACTTTACAACAAGAGATGCGCACTCTTTTTCTGTTTATGTATTCACGTTATAAAAATTTTATAATGGATTAAATATTATTTAATATAACCATTAATAAACTATATTTTTTATAAACAAAAAATATATATAAAAAAAATATGTGACTATTTTTTCAAATAAATTAGATTGATTTGATGACAAAATCTAATACTCACAAAGCTGGGAGGCATTTTTTACAAGTTCCTGGACCGACAAATATACCTGATAGAGTTCTACAGGCTATGGCTTTTCCAGCTATGGATCATAGAGGTCCTGATTTTCAAAATTTATCAAACAACATATTAAAAAAAATTAAATTAATTTTTAAATCTGAAGACCCAGTTGTTATTTTTCCAAGCGCTGGAACAGGTGCCATGGAAGCTTCTCTTGCTAACACTTTAAGTGAAGGTGATAAAATTTTAATGTTTGAAACTGGACATTTTGCTACTGAATGGTGTCAAGCTGCGCGTAGATATAAATTAGATGTAGATTTTGTGCCAGGAGATTGGCGAACAGGAGCTGATCCAAAAATTGTAGAAAAAAAATTAAGCGAAGATAAAAATCATGAAATAAAAGCTGTATTAATTACTCATAATGAAACGTCCACAGGAATTAAAAGCCAAGTAGAAGAAATTAGAAAAGCAATTGATAGTACAAATCATCCTGCTTTATTTATGGTTGATACTATTTCTTCATTAGGCTCTTATAATTATGATCATCAAAAGTGGAAAGTTGATGTTACAGTTGGTGGTTCTCAAAAAGGTTTAATGTGTCCTCCTGGATTATCTTTTAACGCAATAAGCCCTAAAGCTTTAGACGCTTACAAAAAATCAAATCTTACCAAGTCTTATTTTGATTGGGGGCAAATGTTAGAAAATAATAAAAGTGGATTTTACCCTTACACCCCTGCTGTAAATTTAATGTACGCTTTAAATGAAGCAATTGACATGTTGTTAGAAGAAGGATTGGAAAATGTATTTAAAAGACACAAAAGACATGCTGATGCTACAAGAATTGCTGTTGAAGCTTGGGGTCTTGAAATTTTGGCTAAAAATCCAATTGAAAGATCAAATTCCATAACAGCTATCATGGTTCCAGACGGACACGATTCTGATAATCTTAGAAAAATAATTTATGATAACTACAATATGTCTTTAGGCACTGGTCTTAATAAAGTAAAAGGGAAAGTATTTAGAATAGGTCACTTAGGTGATTTAAATGACTTAACATTAGCAGGAACTTTATCGGGAGTTGAAATGGGTTTAAAGCAATCTGGAATTCCTTTTAACAAAGGAGGCATAATGGCCGCACTAGATTTCCTTTCAAAGTAAACTAACCATTTATTATAAAATTTTTATTTATAAAAAAAATACTTTTATTTTTAAAAATTTTTAGATATGCATAATTGAATTTTAAAAATGTCAAATTTACCTAAAAAAGCAAAAGTAGTAATTATTGGAGCTGGTATTCACGGCCTAAGTACAGCCTGGAAGCTTTCACAAACTTATAAAAATGAAAATGACATTGTTGTTTTAGAAAAAAAGGATATTGCAGCTGGAGCAAGTGGAATAGCCTGTGGTGTTGTTAGAAATAATTATTTCCAACCTGCAATGAGAGAGTTGATGGCGCATTCAGTTTCAGTTTGGGAAAGTGATCCAAAAGCATTTAAATATAATTCTGTTGGGTATATTCAAATATCTCCAGAAGTTATGCATGAAGATGTTGCAACAATTTATGAACAACAAAAAGCAATAGGGTATGAATCAGATTTTATAGAAGGCAAAGATGACTGCATGAAATATATGAAAAATATGTTTGGTGACTGGCAAGCTCAAGAAATCACATCTATTCTTCACGAAAAAAGAGGTGGCTACGCATTTAACAAAGATTCAATCAAAGCTCTTGAAAAAAAATCAACATCCAATGGTGTTAAAGTTTTTAAAGGTGTAAAAGTCACTGGATTTAAAAAAGGGAACAGTAAGGCTGTTACAGGCGTTGAAACAGACAAGGGTTTAATTGAGTGTGATCAGATTGTTGTTGCCGCAGGCCCTTGGGTTAGAGATTTTTGGAATATGTTAGAACTTCCAAAAACTGTTAATATTAAGAATAAAAATGGAAAATTCCATGAAACAGAAATGTGGAAATATTGGATGCTTCAAGAAGGTGTTATTGGAGTGGATAAAGATTTTTTAAAGATGGATAATGGTAATCAACCACCAGTTATTCATGTAGACTCTACGGCACCATTATATTCTGATAGTGATAAAAAACTAATTACAGATAAAATTTGGGGAATCTATTACAAGCCAGATATTGAAGGATTGGGTGTTCAAGGTGGAACCTCTCCCTATATTGTTGATAAACATTTTGATAAAGTAAACGTTGACCCTTATGGACTTGAATCTCCAGAGTTTCAAACTACAGAAGCTTTCAATGACATGTGGTGTTCTGCTTTAGCGCATTGCCAAAAAAGATTTGAGGGAAAATCAAACTTATATAGAAAAGGACCTTCAGGTGGTCTTGGATGTATGACAGCAGATTCATTTCCAATCTTTGATAAATTTTTTGAAAATGTTTACATAATCGCAGATGCTAACCATGGTTATAAAATGATTGGCGTTGGAGAACTTGTTGCAAAAGAAATTCTTGGAACTGAAAGTGATTTATTAAAACCTTTTAGATTCAATCGATACGAGAAAGGTGAACTGCACCCAACCTCGAACAGTCCCTTCCCTTGGAGTTAATTTTATAGCTACTAGTTATAAAAATTATATATATTTAATATAATCAAGAAACCTAGACACTCTTAAATTTTTCAGTTACGGTTCATTTAATTAAAAATTCATTAGAGGGAGAGATAATGACAGATTTAGACAGACATGTTGCACAGCCCGGTAGAGACAAGCTAGTAAAACAAGTTAGAGCAAAAATTAATGAGCTAGGTGTTGAATATATTTATTTTCAATTTATTTCTGTAACTGGAAGAGTTGTCGGAAAAGGTATTCCTACTGATCATTGGGAAAGAACTTGCGAAAAAGGCTTTCAATTAGTTTACGGTGCAACAGCAAACTTATTTGTTGATCGTCATGGAGATTATATTGGTTATGGACCAGAGGCAAAAGAGCTGGTTGGTATACCTGACCCTGAAACCTTTTGTCAGCTTCCTTGGGATAAAAAAGTTGCAAGAGTATTTGTTACTTGCTTTAGAAATAGAGAAGAAAGAGATAATCCAGGCGCACACTTAACTTCAGATTGTCGTGGAAATTTAAGAATACATGCTGAAGAATTTAAAAAGAAACATGGTTACCAATTAAGAGTCGGAACAGAACCAGAAATGATGTGGTTAACTAAAAATGAAGATGGTTCACCTACTGGTAAAGGTTTTTCTAAACCTTATTGCTATCATATAGATCAATTTGAATCTCTTAGACCAGTTTTCATGCAAGTTTTTAAATATGCTAGAGCAATGGGTTTTGATATGATTCAAGGTGATCATGAGGATGCACCAGGTCAATTAGAATTAAACTGGATGTATGATGATGTTTTAAGAAATGCGGATAGACTTTCAACTTACAGACAAATATGCGCACAAGTTGCTAGAGAGTTTAATTTGATAGCTTGCTTTATGACAAAACCATTTATGGGTGTTTCTGCAAGTGGTTGTCACACCAATATGTCTTTATGGACAGGTGGAAAAGATGTGGTTAATAAACTATCTCACAAATCTCTACCAGGCATGGATGAGGTATTTACTTACGTTGAAGGTGGAACAAATACCTTTATGCCAGATACTAAAGATATTCAATTACCGGGCAAAATTGGTTTGAAAGCTATCGGCGGTGTAATGAAACATTTGGGTGCCTTAACAGCAATTGGCTCTTCTACTGTAAATTCTTATAGAAGATTATGGGATACTGGTTTTTGGGCTCCTGTTTATGCTGACTGGGGGTTCCAAAATAGAACTTGTGGATTAAGAGTATCTGCACCAGGAAGATTTGAATATCGTTCAGTTGATTCAATGCATAATCCATATTTAATGGGTTCTGGATTATTAAAATGTTTTGATGATGGAATAACAAATAATATTGATCCTGGAAAACCTGAGTCTAGAAGTATGTACGACGCTCAAGCTGCTGGAAAAATAGTTAAAAAATTACCAATGAGTCTTGGTGAGGCTTTAAATCGTTTAGCAGAAGATGAGGTTATAAAATCAGCTATGCCAGATGAAATGTATACAGTTTTCCATTGGTATAAAAATGATGAATGGGAAAAATTTTTAGGTGCAACAACTCAATGGGATCTAGATACGTATCTGGACTGCCTACCATAGTCTTTAATAGAAATAGGAGAAATACATGTGTGGAATAGCGGGATTAATATATAAAGATAAATCAGTCAATATTGGAACTCAATTGCAGGGAATGCTTCAGGCATTAAAGCATAGAGGAGAAGATTCTACTGGCTATGCTTTGTATGGCGATACAGATGGAAAAAACTTCATTATGCGTTTTAAAGTTGGAGAAAATGTTGGTGAAGGTAGTTCGTCAGTAAGTGAAGAGACTTCTGTTTATGATGAAAGAATTAAAATAGTTAACTCACATATTTTAGGTATGGGTGCAAAGATTATTAAAGAAGAAAGAATACTTCCCTACTCTTTAAGGTATGAGGTTAGTTATGATGAAAAAGATTTAAGGGAGTTTTCTAGAAAAATTGAGAGCGTTCCTGGAGTTGAAATTCTTTCAATGGGAAAATCTTTGGAAGTTATTAAAGATTTAGGTAATGCTAAGGATGTTTGTGATAGATACAATTTAGATAAAATTGTAGGTACTCATGCAATTGGCCATGCAAGAATGGCCACTGAATCTGGAGTAGATATTAAGTCAGCTCATCCTTTTTGGGGATATCCATTTAGTGATGTATCTGTAGTTCACAATGGTCAATTAACAAATTATTGGAACAACAGAAGACTTTTAGAAAATGAAGGTATGAGATTTATGTCTGAATGTGATTCAGAATTGATCGCGGTATATCTTGCAAAAAAATTAAGAGATGGGGCAACGCTTGAAGAAGGTATGAAAGCCTCTTTAACTGGTCTTGATGGGGTATTTACTTACTTTGTTGCAACCAAAGATTCATTAGGAATGGCAAAAGATACGATGGCTGCGAAACCATTGGTTCTTTACGAGTCTGATAATTTAATAGCAATGGGATCTGAAGAAATTGCAATTAGAGCAATTCTTCCTCAAGAAATTGATACATATGATCCATATGATGGAGAGGTAAAAGTATGGCAAATCTAAAAACAACAGACAAAAAATCAAAATCTCAATCAATGGGTATGCACTCAGAAGTGCTTACAGGTAGAACTCAACAAAAGTTTTTTAACCCCTCAGAGGCCGAAAACTTTTACTACTTTGGTACTTACGATGTTGATTTCAATAAAAGAACAGAACTCGATGTTAAAGAAATGACAGCTCCTGAAGCTAATAAAGAAATTGATAACTTAATGAGCCAAGGTTTTGGAACAATTGTTATCAAAAACCCTCAAGGAAAACATAGTTTAGGTGTTGGTATTTTAAATAAACTAAACTTAATTTTTGAAGGAAGCTTAGGTTACTTTGGTATGGGATCTTGTGATGGACCTACTGTTAGAATTAATGGAAGAGTTGGTTGGTCTTGTGCTGAAAACTTAATGGCTGGAAAAGTTGTTATAGAAAAAAATGCAGGATCTTGTTTTGGTGCTGCCATAAGAGGTGGTG
>CAJQTK010000026.1 GCA_905620495.1 uncultured Candidatus Pelagibacter sp.
GAGATTTTCTTACTCTTGTTGAAATTAACATTTCAACTTTTGTAGGACCACTTTGTCTTAAGTTATATGGTACTTCACGATCTGATTGATCAACTGAAGTTACATGCTTTAGTTTAGTATAGTCAAATTCATTAGACATAACCGTTCTCCTTCAACCACTTGTTAGTTTCCTTCAAGCCGCCGAATGTATAAATGTGGAAGTTGTCAGTAAACTCTTTCACTTTCCCAATTAATTCATTAGGGTCTTTAGGTTTCAATAAATCTAATGCCTTACTAAAATTAGACTTAAGAAAGTTTATAGAATTTTTCGCCCCGACAATATTAGCAAATTTAATCAAGCTAGTTATTTTCATTGGCCCAGTAATTCCTACATGCACTGGTACTGACTGCTTAGAAATGAAATCTACGATAGGTTGACTGTCGAGTAACCACTGAGTTACTATATAGTCGGTGTAAGGTTTTTTATCTATCATAGCCTTTTCTAATTCTGTATCGGAAATATCCTGACTTCCCTCTGGATGTCCTGCTATTCCTATTTTAATTCCATCAAAAAATCCTGTCTCTAAAATTTGAATTGAACTATCAAATTTTCCAATTGGCTCTCTACTTCCTCCAATTACTAAAGCTTGTTTAGCGCCAACATCTTTACATCTTGAAATATAATCTTTTAGTTGAGCTTCATCTGCAATTGATCTTGCAGGAAAATGTGGAACTGGGTTAAATCCTTTTTTAACTAAATCACCTGATTTTTCAGCTGTTTCTTTATAGTCTCCACCAGGTAGCATAGTGACATAAACATCCTTAACTGGAGGCAGTGTATCTAGATCTGTGTGAGGTCCTACCTCAAGTGAAAAATTCATTTTCCCGATCATTAGCTTTTTTATAAAAGCTGTCAAAGAAATTCATCTTGTGGATAAAGATATTTGTTGCCAAAAATTGTACCGGTGATAATTTTTTTTAATGTCTGAAAATCATAAAAATCTCACTTTGTCAGATATACTAGATGTGGAAAAGATCAAGGTAGTGAGCAACCCGATTGAGAAAGCTCACGGTCTACCAAATGAATGCTACACCAGCCCTGACTATTTGATGCTTGAAAGAGAGAAGATTTTTGCAGATAAATGGTGCGTAATTGGAGCGGCAAGCTCAGTTCCAAACATTGGAGACGCCAAGCCATACAATTTATTAGGGATTCCCTTAATCATTTTAAGGGATAAAGAGGATAAAATCAGAGTGTTTCATAACGTCTGTAGTCATAGAGGATTTAAGCTTTTAGATGATCCCCGTTCTTTAAAAAATGTTTTAAGATGCCCTTATCATTCATGGTCCTATGATTTTGATGGAAAATTAGTATCCACACCTCATATAGGTGGACTAAACATTCACGAGACAGAAAAATTTGACAAATCAACAAGCAATTTAAAGGAGGTTCGTACTAAAGTTTGGATGGACATAATATTTATTAATATCAACAATAATGAGTTAGAATTTGAGGAATACATCAAACCTTTGGAGGATAGATGGTCAAAATTTATATCTAAAGAGAATCAAAACCTTCTTAAACACTCAAAAGATCATGGATATTTTAGCCTAAATGTTAAAAGTAATTGGAAATTTGCAATAGAAAACTACTGCGAAAGCTATCATTTACCTTGGATTCATCCAGAATTAAACAAAGTTTCAAATATTAGTGATCATTATCACATTCAAGGTTTACCTAATAGATTTGCTGGCCAAGGAACCAATAAATACGACCAACCTGTTAAAGGGAAAAAAACTTTTAATAATTTTCCAAATTGGCCGAAAGATTTATCAAAAAAAGCTGAGTATATTGCTCTTTTTCCCAATGTAATGATTGGTTTGCATATAGATCACTTTTATATTTTTTGGTTAGAACCAAAATCTATCAATGAAACTAAAGAGCATTTGATGATGTATTATGTTGGAGATGAAAGTGCCAATAGTGTTGAGTTTTCTGGTATGAGGAAAAAAAATGCAGAATTTTGGAAGGAAGTTATGTCAGAAGATATAAAAGCTATAGAGGGGATGCAGGAAGGTAGAAATTCACCAGCATATAATGGTGGAAATTTTTCTCCAATAATGGATAACCCTACACATCAATTTCATAAGTGGGTTGCTAATAATTTAACTGAATGAAAGAATAAATGTCAAAAAAAGATGTAGGAAATAAAATTCCAATTTACAAACTAAAAACCACTAAAGAAGTAATGAATTTCTATGATGAGTGGGGAGATAAAGATAAATATAATAAAGATATGGTTGATTGGGAATATTCAGGTCCAAAAGAAACAGTAAACATCTTTAAGAAGTATGCTGAAAATAAAGATATGCTAATATTTGATGCAGGTTGCGGAACAGGTTTAGTTGGAAAAGAATTAAAAAAATTTGGATATAATAATTTTCATGGTGCAGATTTATCCAAAATTTTATTAGATACAATTCCAAAAGGTTTATATAAAAAATTAGATAAAGTAGATTTAAATGAACCTATAAAAACTAATGATAACTATTATGATGCGGTCATGTGCGTTGGAACTTTCACTTATGCCCATGTTAAACCTAATGCTTTAGAGGAATTTGTAAGAATTACTAAAAATAAAGGACTGATTTGTTTTACTATTAATGAAGGAATTCACGAAGAGTATGGGTTTGATAAAAAAATAAAAGAATTAAAAGATAAAAATAAATGGAAAGAAATTGTATTTTTTAAATCAGACTATATTGCCAGCAAAGATGTAAATGCGTGGCTGGGTCTATATGAGGTTATAAAATAAAATGAAAATAATATTAATAATGGGTCTTCCAGGATCTGGCAAAACAACTTTAGCAAATGAGATTGCCCCATCACTAAATGCTAAAAGACTTAATGCAGACGAAGTTAGAAAAAAAGCAAACGATTGGGACTTTTCTGAAGAAGGAAGAATAAGACAAGCCAAAAGAATGGCAGATTTTGCAAAAAAATTAAAAGACGAAGGAAATTATGTTGTGGCAGATTTTGTTTGCCCCACACCTGAGGCAAGAAACTTGTTTCCAGCAGATTATACTATTTGGGTAAATACAATAAATGAAGGACGTTTTGACGACACTAACAAGATGTTTATAAAACCTGAAAAATTTGATTGTCAGGTTACAACACAAGATGCTAAACATTGGGCACCAATAATATTAAAGGAGATCGAATAATGGCTTACGAATGGGATAATAAAAAACCAACAGCTCAAATGCTGGGTAGGTGGCAACCTTTTCACGATGGCCATTATGCTTTATTTCAAGAAATTATTAAAAAAACAGGTCAAGTCTGCATTCAAATTAGAGATGTTCAAGGTGTTGATGATAATCCATTTGACTTTGAGACTGTTAAAAAAAATATTGAAGAAAAATTAAACCCAGAATTTGAAGGACAATTTAAAGTGATGATGGTGCCAAATATCACTAATATTTGTTATGGAAGAGGGGTTGGCTATAAAATTGAAGAAGTTGTTTTACCTGAGGAAATTCAGAAAATTTCAGCTACTAAAATTAGAGCCAAGATGAGAGAAGACGGCAAACTTGAGTAATATTAAGATCAAAATTTTAGACAAAGAAATAGCTTCAATAATTATTGATGAATCCAAAACATATAACGCACTTTCATTTAGAAATTTAGGCGATCTAATTAAAGCTTTTAAAAAATTAGATAATGATAAAAACGTTAAAGTAATAATCATTGAAGGTGCTGGAAAAAGTTTTAGTGCAGGTCATAATTTAAAAGAAGTGAGCGGCTTAAAAAAGAAAGCCAAATACCAAAAACTTTTTAATCTTTGCTCAAAGCTAATGCTTCAAATAGTTGAGGGAAAAAAGCCAGTTCTTGCGAAGGTTCATGGGGCGGCATTTGCTGCGGGTTGTCAATTAGTTGCTAGTTGTGATTTAGCTTACAGTACAAATGATGCAATTTTTGCGACACCTGGAGTAAATATAGGCTTATTCTGCAGCACACCTATGGTTGCGGTGAGCAGAAAAATTAATAGGAAAATAATGATGAAGATGCTTTTAACGGGAGATCCCATTAAAGCAAAATACGCCAAAGAAATTGGATTAATTAATGATTGTTTTGCCAAATCTCAATTAGATAAAGAAGTTTTAAAAGTAGCAAAAATTATTGCCTCTAAATCAAAACTTACAATTAAGATAGGCAAACAAACTTTTTACAAGCAATTAGAAATGCCATTAAAAAAAGCCTATGCATATACGAGTAAAATGATGACTAAAAATATGATGACAATGGATGCTAAAGAAGGTATTTCTGCTTTTTTAGAAAAAAGAAAACCTAAGTGGAAACACAAGTAGTGAGCGATAAAATAAAAGAAATTCTTTCAAAATATAAAACAATTGCAATGGTAGGTGTTAGTAAGGATGATAAAAAACCTTCAACCATTGTTATGAGATATATGCAAAAATATGACTTTAAAGTTATTCCAGTTAATCCAGGTGCAAAAGGACAAAAGATATTAGGAGAAGAAGTTTTTGAAAAACTTGAAGATATCAAAATACAAATAGATATTGTGGATGTGTTTAGACCTTCAGCAGAAGGACTTAAATTTGCAGAAGATAGCGTTAAAATTGGTGCTAAAGTTCTTTGGCTACAACTAGGAATAAGAAGTGTAGAAGCTAAAGAGTTAGTAGAAAGTAAGAATATTGAATACATAGAAAATAGATGTACTAAAATGGAATATCAAAAGCTTTTTTTAAATATAAATCCAGCTTTTCCTGTCTTACAAAATTAAATGAATATAGTTAATTTTACCCCTGTGTCTGCGTTTCTAGGAGGTGCATTAATTGGATTGGCTGTAGTTCTATTCTTTGTCTTTAACGGTCGGTTAATTGGAATAAGTGGAATTGCTAGTAACTTTTTAACTTCCAAAAATAATAGATTTGATAATTTTTTATTTATAGTGGGGTTAATAATCGGCCCTATTCTTTATAAATTTTTTACATCTCAAGAAATTAATATTTCAATTTCAAATTCATTTTTTTTATTATCTGTAGCAGGTTTATTAGTTGGTGTTGGTACGAGAATTGGTGGAGGGTGTACTAGTGGTCATGGAATTAGTGGAATGGGCAGATTTTCTTTAAGGTCAATTATTGCAACAATAACCTTCATGATTGTTGGAATTTTAACTGTTTTGGTAAAAAGCTTAGTATGAGTAAAATTATATCTTTAGTTTGTGGAATAATTTTTGGAATTGGTCTTACCATTTCTCAAATGATTGATCCTGCTAAAATTTTAGGTTTCTTAAATATTTTTGGAAATTGGGATCCATCGTTAGCATTTGTGATGATTGGAGCATTAATTATATCGTCTCCATTTTTTCACTTATTTAAAAATAATAAAAAACCTATTTTTGCTAAAAGCTTTACCTACTCAACCAATAAAGAGATAAATAAAAAATTAATTATTGGCTCTACTCTTTTTGGAGCTGGATGGGGTTTGGCAGGTTTATGCCCTGGGCCTGCGATAGCATCTTTAGCTTTATTGAATATAAATTCAGCTCTTTTTGTAGTTGCAATGTTTGTTGGGTTTTATTTAGTTAAATTTTCAGAAACGACTACCCAAGCCCGATGATAAAAATCATCAATATTTTTTTGAATTAGTCCCTTTGCAACTTGATTAGCTTCTTGCTCTTCAAAAGGGCCATGTTTTTTTTCAGTATCTTTTAATATTGTTTCAATCAGATTAGGGTTTGTGTGCTCACCTTCAATTACGTAAAAATTTTTCATGGCTTTCTTATAGAACTAGTTTAAAAATATACAAATGAAAAAAATATTTCTTTTATATGGTCACTATAACGAAAAATCCTTTAACGCCGCTATTAGAGACACATTTATAAAAACAGCTGAAGAAAACGGAAATACTGTTGATTGTGTAGATTTATATAAAGAAAAATTCAATCCAGTTTTTGCCGGTGAACAAGCCGGTGAAGATGTTTTAGATCATCGTAGACGAATTGAACAATGTGATACGATTGTTTTAATTGCACCTATTTGGAATTTTAGAATGCCAGCAATTGTTGAGGGATGGATAGATAAGATTTTATCTCCACCTTGGGCTTTTACATTTAAAAAACTAGTTGGAAACTATGGCTATCCAATGGGAAACTTAAAAGATAAAAAAGCTATTATTTTTTGTACTTATGGATCTCCAAGATTGGCAATTACAACTTTCTTTTTAAACCTTCCCATAAGAAGACTGAAGAGAGGTGTTTTTCACATGTGTGGCATTTATAATATTGTATACAGAAGATACTTTGCTGTACCGTTTGTCAGTGATGAAAAAAGAAAACAGTTTCTTGAAGACGTTAAAAAAACAGCAAATAATATATAAAGTAATATTAATTTATTTCTTAAGCCTCTCTATTTCTCAGGCCGAGTTAATTAAACCCAATAACAATATTGAACCTTACCAAGTTATTAAAATTCAACTTACAAGCTTACAAAAAAATAATTCACCGAGCATAGATAATGGAATTGAGCAAACCTGGGAGTTTGCTCACCCAAATAATAAAAAAAATACAGGTCCATTAGATAGGTTTAAGATCATGCTAAAGGGTAAGTCTTATAATGTATTATTGGATCATTTAGATCACGAAATTATTCAAGAAAACCTTACGGATTCAGCGGTTTTATTTGAGGTTAGAATTCTTGGAGAAGATAAATCGTATTACAAATTTAAATGGCAGGTTGAAAAATACAATGAAGATGGCCCATTAAAAGACTGTTGGTTAACCACTATGGTATCCACTCCCATGCCCCTGGGCTCTTCCATCTAATTTAAAAGACAATAGAATTTTGTTTCGTTCGTATTAAAAATTTAGTAGGAATCGCTTTAATGAAATCTAAAGCAAAAGTTGTAGTAGTTGGTGGAGGTGTTGTTGGAGTTAGTGCTCTTTATCACCTAGCTAAAAAAGGTTGGTCAGATGTTGTTTTGATTGAAAGAAAAGAATTAACATCAGGATCTACTTGGCATGCAGCAGGATTATTGCCTTTGTTCAACATGAGTTATTCAGTCGGTCAACTTCACAAGTATGCAGTTGATCTTTATAAAAAATTAGAAGAAGAAACAGGACAAAATGTTGGTTTCAGCGTTGTATCCAACATTCGTTTAGCCAGCACCAAAGATAGAATGGATGAGTATCACCAGTATGCAGGTGTTGCGCAAACAATTGGTGTTGATGTAAAATTTTTAACACCAGATCAAGTAAAAGAAATTTGGCCGTTGTGTCGTACTGATGATCTACTTGGAGCAATCCAACACCCAGAAGATGGATATATTCAGCCTGCTGATTTAACACAAGCAATGGCAACAGGCGCAAGAAATGTGGGTGCAGAAATTTATAGAAACACAGCTGTAGTTGGAATGA
>CAJQTK010000027.1 GCA_905620495.1 uncultured Candidatus Pelagibacter sp.
ATTTTTATAGAATCTTTTAATAAGCTTTGTCTTTGTCCCATCTCTTCTTGATGTGCAAATTTAAGATCATGATCTAGTTCTTTATCAACTAACCAATCTTGCCACTCATCACCATCTTCACCAACTTGAGCATTTAAAGAAAATTCTTTACCAGATAGTCTTCTATTCATTGAAACAACTTCATGTTCACTAACATCTAATTTATTAGCTATTTCATTTACATGTTCAGGTCTTAAATCTCCTTCAGACTGAGGAGCAATTTGATTTTTAATCTTTTTTAAATTAAAAAATAATTTTTTTTGTGCAGTTGTTGTTCCTATTTTAACTAAACTCCAAGATCTTAATATATATTCTTGAATAGAAGCTCTAATCCACCACATTGCATAGGTTGCTAATCTAAATCCTTTTTCAGGTTCAAATTTTTTTACTGCTTGCATTAAGCCTACGTTTCCTTCTGAAATCATTTCATTAACTGGAAGACCATATCCTCTATAACCCATCGCAATTTTAGCAACAAGTCTAAGATGACTGGTTACAAGTTTTTCGGCAGCTTTAACATTTCCAGTTGTTTTCCAATTCTTTGCTAGCATATATTCTTCTTCCGCCGCCAACATAGGAAACTTTTTAATTTGCTCAAGATAAGCGGATAGACCACCCTCATTTGAAAGTGCAGGAAGATTACTGTTCATTTTAGTACTCATAAGTTGTATTTATTTAATTAACTATAGTGATATTTCAAGACTTTATTTACTAGTATTTCTAAGTAATTCTAAAATATTTTCAAGTTCTTGTGGCAAAATTGAGGTAAAAGTCATTTCTTCATTAGTTTTGGGATGAATAAAGCCCAGTGTTTGGGCGTGAAGAAATTGTCTATCTAATTTATAAATTAAGTTTTCTAAACTAGTATCGATATTTTTAAGTTTTTTGTATTTCTTTTTATATTTACCATCACCCATAATGCTATTGCCCATATGTGTCATGTGAACTCTTATCTGATGTGTTCTTCCTGTTTCCAATCTACATTCGACCAAACTTAGTGTGGGTGTTTTATCATTTTCAAAAATTTCTATAGTTTTATAATTAGTTATTGCCCTTTTACCTTTGGAGCTACTAACCTCCATCATTTGTCTATTTTTTGAACTTCTAGTTATGAAGGTATCAATCTTTCCTGAGGAAGGTCTAAGTTTTCCCCAAATTAAAAGTTGATAAACTCTTGTAATTGTATGCTCACTAAATTGATGTGATAAATTTTCATGGGTTATATTATTTTTAGCTATAACTATTAATCCAGAAGTATCTTTGTCTATTCTATGTACAATACCAGGTCTTAACTCATCTCCAATTGTAGATAATGAATCTTTATTATAATGCATTAAAGCATTAACAATTGTTTCATCATAATTACCAGCTCCTGGATGCATGATTATTCCAGCTGGCTTGTCAATTACTAATAAGTCTTCATCTTCATAGACAATTACCAATTTAAAAGCGTAAGGTTTTAATGAAGCTTCTTTTGGTTCTGGAATTTGAAGATCTACTTTATCACCAGTACTTATTTTTTTTGAGGGACTATTAACAATTATATTATTTAACTTTAATTTTTCTTTTAGAATTAGATTTTTAATTCTAGTTCTGCTAATCATCTTCTCTCTTTTGTTGACGAATACATCAAGTCTAAGATTATTTTCATCTGTCTCAACTATTAAATTAATGTTTTTTTCCATAAAATGTAATATTAATACTATATGCGCTGCTAGCTCAACTGGATAGAGCACCAGATTTCGAATCTGGGGGTTATAGGTTCGACTCCTATGTGGCGCACCATAACTAAGTTAAGCATTTAATACCTAGAAGCCCTCTGCAATCTATCATTTATAGCTTTCCCTAACCCTTTATTAGAAATTTTTTCTACAGCGATTGATTTGTACCCTTTATTTTTTATTTTTCTTAAACAAGAGTACAGGTTTTTTGCAGCTTCATCTAAGTTATTTTTAGTGGTTAAATAAAAATAATTTTTTAATTTAGTTTTTCTTTTTTTAATTATTATAAATGCTTCATTATTTTTTGGCTTAATTATATTCATTCTCAGAGGTATACCTGGAGAATAATGTAGAAGAGATTGACCTGGTGCAATTTTCTTATTAGGGTTAATGGCTATATTTAATTTAAATCCTAAAGTTTTTTGGATTTTTGAAATATCCAAACCACCCAATCTTAATATAGTGGGTTTATCTATAAGGTTAATAATAGTGGATTCGATGCCAATTGCACACACACCACCATCTAAAATATATTTAATTTTATTACCAAATTCTTCTTTAACATCCTTTATTTTAACTGCACTCACTTTTGTAGAGATATTAGCACTAGGTGCTGCTAGTGGATAATCTAATTGTTTTAGTAAATTTTTAAATAGAGTGTGTTTTGGAAATCTTACCGCTAAACTTTTTTGATTATTGGTAACATATTTAGAAATTTTAGAATCTTTCTTTAATTTCAATACGTATGTTATCGGACCAGGAGAAAATTTTTTATAAAGTTTGATGAAATTGTCATTTATTAAACAATCTCTTTGTAGAGAATCGATATCGTGATAATGGACAATTAGAGGGTTATTTTTAGGCCTTTTTTTTAAATTAAAAATCTTTTTTACTGCCGAATCCATGTAGGCATTAGCTGCTAAGCCATAAACAGTTTCAGTTGGGACGCCTATACAGTAATTTTTATTAAGGTATTTTTTTGCTTTTTTGATATTTGATTGATTAGATTTCATGTATTAATAATTACTATTATATGAAAGATAAAAATTTACCA
>CAJQTK010000028.1 GCA_905620495.1 uncultured Candidatus Pelagibacter sp.
AATAAAACTGATTGAAGTTTTTAAAAAAAAAGAAATTCCAATAATGCCCCTTAAAGCAAATATGTTAATAGAAAAATATCAAGTTTCAGAAGGAAAAGAATTAGGAAAAAAACTAAAAGCAATCGAGGAAGTTTGGGTTAATAATAATTTCAATATTTCAGAGAAAGAAATCCAAAAAATAGTAAGTAATTAAACATAATTAACATCTTTTATTTCAAAATTCTTTACACCAGCAGGAGTTTTAATTTCAACTAAATCATTTTTATTTTTTCCTATTAATCCTTTGCCTATTGGAGATTGAAAAAATATTAATTTCTTTTGTAAGTCTGCCTCATCTTTTCCTACAATTTTATAGGTAATCTTTTCTCCAGTATCAAGGTTTTCTAAATCTACTGTTGAGCCAAAAATAACTTTTCCATCATTACTCATTTTTGTAACATCAATTACATTTGCTCTTCCGATAATGTCATTAATTTGAGCTATTCTTCCCTCATTATGTGATTGTTCTTCTTTTGCAGCGTGATATTCAGCATTTTCTTTTAAATCACCATGCGATCTTGCTTCAGAAATAGCAGCAACTATTTGTGGGCGTTTTTTTTCTTTTAAAAAAATTAGCTCTTCCTTTAAAACTTCAAGTCCATCAGTTGTTATTGGTTCTTTTTCCATTTTAATTCCATTTTGCTATTGGTGGTAAAGACATTAAAATACCCTCGACATTACCTCCGGTTTGTAGTCCAAATTTTGTTCCTCTATCATAGAGTAGATTAAATTCAGCATATCTTCCTCTTTTAATATACTGTAATTCTTTTTCTTTCATAGTCCATTTTTTTTGGTACTTCGATTTTATTATTAAATTAAATAACATTTGAAAAGTAACTCCTAAATCAGACACAAATTTAAAATCCTTTTCCCAATTATCTTTTTTATAATCAAAAAAAATACCACCAATACCCCTAGTTTCTTTTCGGTGGGGAAGATAAAAATATTCATCACACCATTTTTTATATTTTTTATAATATTTTTTATTGTGACGATCACACATTTTTTTTAATTCTTTATGAAGTAAAGTTTTTTCTTTATTGTCTACAATACATGGTGTTACGTCCATTCCACCACCAAACCAACCATGTGTTGTGTAGATAAATCTTGTATTAAAATGAATTGCCGGAATGTAAGGATTGTTCATATGCATCACAACAGAAATTCCTGAGGCCCAGAAATTTGGATTTTTATTTGCTCCTGGAATTTTTCCCACCATTTCTTTAGAGAATTTTCCATATATTTCAGAAAAATTCACACCAACTTTTTCAAAAACTTTTCCATTCTTAAAAATTCTAAATTCACCACCACCCTCATCTTTAATTTTACTTCTATTCCATGTTTTAGATTTAAATTTTATTTTCTTATTTTCTATTTTTTCAATGTCATCACAAATAATATTTTGTAGTAATTTGAACCAATTAGAGGCAAGTTTTTTTTTAATTTCTTTATCCATTACTTTGTGAAGTTAGTTTGTCTTAAATTTTCAGATAGAATTATAGCAACTGAAGAAGCTATGTTTAAAGATCTTTTATTGGTCATCATAGGTATTTTCAATCTGTATTTGATCAAATTATGAACATGCTCAGGTACTCCTGCGCTTTCTCTTCCAAATAACAGTGTATCATTACTTTCAAATTTAAATTTAGCATAAGATTCAGCCGATTTTGTTGTTAATAATATTACCCTTTGACCCTCTTTTGACTTAAAAAATTCTTCTGAGCTTTGGTAAAACTTTATGTGTTTTTCATCCATATAATCCATAACAACTCTTTTAAATCTTTTATCGCTAAATAAGAATCCACATGGCTCAATAATTTCTAAGTCAGCACCAAGACACGCACAGGTTCTAATAATTGCAGCTGTATTTTGAGGAATATCTGGCTCATATAAGGCTATTTTAGGTCTTAAAGTCATAGTTTATGTGTCATTGTTTCAGTAGAAAAAAAACTTTTTTCGTATATGAAATCATATAATAGATAACAATATACAAAAAACAAAAGATGTCTGAAAAAAAACCTGAAAGAAGAGAATTTTTATTTACAGCCTCGTATGCCGTTGGTGCTGTTGGGGTAGGAGCGGTTGTTTGGCCTTTAATTGACCAAATGAATCCAGATGCTTCAGTAAAAGCATTGGCTAGCACAGAAGTTGATGTTAGTTCAGTTCAGCCTGGAAAGACAATCACAGTCCTTTGGAGAGGAAAACCAGTTTTTATTAAAAGAAGAACGTCTGAAGAAATAGCAGAGGCAAAAGCTGTTAAGATGGAAGATTTAAAAGACCCAGAGAAAGACGAAGATAGAGCAAAAAATCCTGAGTGGCTTGTGATGGTTGGTGTTTGTACTCATTTAGGATGTGTCCCTTTAAATGATAAAG
This sequence comes from uncultured Candidatus Pelagibacter sp., assembly GCA_905620495.1. GTDB lineage: Bacteria > Pseudomonadota > Alphaproteobacteria > Pelagibacterales > Pelagibacteraceae > Pelagibacter. The sequence goes on from CAJQTK010000028.1 coordinate 2,413, forward strand.
GAGATTACAATGGTTGGTTCTGTCCTTGCCATGGCTCACACTACGATACATCGGGAAGAATTAGAAAAGGTCCTGCACCCACAAATATGGAAGTTCCAAAATATGAGTTTGTTAATAGCAACACAATTAAAATCGGATAGTAAATAATTATGAGTGATCACGAGTACGTCCCTAAATCAAAATTTGGAAAATGGTTTAACGATAGACTTCCACTTTTAACACTTGCTAGCCACTTAACTGACTATCCAACACCCAAAAATTTAAATTATTGGTGGACATTTGGTGGAATTTTAACTTTTTGTTTAATTACACAAATCGTTACAGGTTTAACTTTAGCCATGCACTATATTGCTCATGCTGACTTAGCTTTTGAGAGTGTTGAGCATATCATGAGAGATGTAAACTACGGATGGCTTATAAGGTATATCCATGCAAATGGTTCATCAATGTTTTTTTTAGCAGTATATATCCACATATTTAGATCTTTATTTTATGGATCTTACAAATCACCAAGAGAAATAATTTGGATTATTGGAATAATAATTTATCTTTTAATGATGGCTGCTGCATTTATGGGCTATGTGCTTCCATGGGGTCAGATGAGTTTTTGGGGCGCAACCGTTATTACAAGTCTTTTTAGTGCAATACCATTTATAGGGGAAGGAATAGTGAATTGGTTATGGGGTGGTTATTCAGTTGATAATCCAACTTTAACAAGATTTTTTACACTTCACTACTTATTACCATTTTTAATTTTAGGTTTAGTAGTTCTTCATATTTGGGCTCTACATATTCCTGGAAATAACAATCCAGTAGGGATTGATGTTAAAAAACCGTCTAAGGATACCGTACCATTTCATCCATACATCGTTATTAAAGATGTTTTTGCATTACTAATGTTTATGATTGTTTTTGCATTCTTTATATTTTATTCACCAAATATTCTAGGACATGCAGATAATTATATTGAAGCAAACCCAATGGTAACACCAGTTCATATTGTTCCAGAGTGGTATTTATTACCTTTTTATGCAATCCTAAGATCTGTGCCTGATAAATTAATGGGCGTAATAGCAATGTTATCAGCAATTTTAATTTTAGCAGCACTGCCGTGGTTAGATACTTCAAAAATTAGGTCAGCTGTATTTAGACCTCTTTACAAACAGTTTTATTGGATATTAGTAGTCGACGTATTAATCCTTGGTTATGTAGGTGCAATGCCAGCTGAGGGTTTGTATTTACTGATTGCTAGAGTTGCCACGGCTTATTATTTTATACATTTTTTAATAATTTTACCGGTATTGGGATTTAAAGAAAAAACTATACCTTTACCTTTAAGTATTACAGAGCCAGTACTTGGAGACGCTCCAATAGCCTCAGCTGTTAAAAAAAAAGAAAGTTTAAATTAATTCAATGAAAAATATTTTTAAAATAACATATTTAATAATTTTCTTACTAGCGGGAACCTTTCAGGTTAATGCAGAAGAAAAAGTTGATCTATTAAAAACAGACTGGAGTTTTAAAGGGTTATTTGGAAAATTTGATAGAGTATCACTACAAAGAGGTTATCAAGTATATACAGAGGTTTGTGCTTCGTGCCACTCAATGAAATATGTTAGTTATAGAAACCTATTTGAGCCAGGTGGACCAGAATTTACTGAAGATCAAGCCAAAGCTATAGCTGCAAGCTTTGAAGTGACTGATGGACCTAATAATGATGGCGAAATGTTTATAAGACCGGCAAAATTATCTGATAAATTTGTTAAACCTTTTGCAAATGTGAAAGCAGCGCAAGCAGCAAATGGAGGAGCTTATCCACCAGATATGTCTGTATTAGCAAAAGCAAGAAGTGGTGGTGTTGATTATATTTATTCATTACTTTTAGGCTACGAAGATGCACCAAGTGGAGTAACACTTGAAGACGGTGTTTATTATAATAAATACATGTATGGAAATAATATAAAAATGGCAGAACCATTGTCTGATGGCTTAGTTGAATATAATGATGACACTACTGCCTCAAAAGAGCAAATGGCTAAAGATGTAACAACATTTTTAATGTGGGCTGCTGAACCGCATTTAGAGTCTAGGCATAAAATGGGCTTTAAGGCTATTTTATATTTAATTATTTTAACTATTTTAGTTTATTTTAGTATGAAGAAAATTTGGTCACGTATTGAATCTGAAGTTTAATATATCGCCATCTTTCACAATATAATCTTTCCCTTCAAGTCTCATTTTACCGTTTGTCTTTGAGTTTACCCAGCCATTGTTAGCAATGAAGTCCTCATAAGCAATTGTTTCAGCTCTTATAAAGCCTTTTTCAAAATCAGTATGTATTTCCCCAGCTGCTTTTGGAGCAGTACAGTTTTTTTGGATTGTCCATGCTCTAGTTTCCTCTGGACCTGATGTAAAATAAGTGTCTAGTTCTAAAACATTATAGCCTTTTTGAATTAGCATATTTAAACCAGTTCTTTTTAATCCAATCATTTCCATATAATTTTGTTTTTCTTCATTTTCTAACTGATTAATTTGATTTTCAATATCAGCTGAAACTATTAAAGTATTTCTCTCTTCAAATTTTGTAATGAAAGCCTCTGTGTATTGATTGCCATTTTGAATGCTTGCTTCATCAACATTACAGACAAAGATTTTAGGTTTTAAAGATAGTAAGCCACTTTGGTTTAGGAGTTTTTTTTCAAATTGGTCATATAGGATTTGGATATCTTTAGAATTATTTATACAATCAGAGGCAACTTCTAATATCTTTAACTGCTCTTCATCTACATTTTTTTTATTATTTTTTTCTAATCTTTTTTGAATCGATTCAAGATCTGCTAACATCATCTCAGTTTCAATAATCTCTAAATCTCTTACAGGGTCCACTGTAGGGTTTACATTTTGAATATCATCTGAATCAAAGCATCTTATCATATGTATTACTGCATCAACCTCTCTAATATGAGATAGAAATTTATTCCCCAAACCTTCGCCTTTAGAGGCACCCTCTACAAGTCCTGCAATATCTACAAATTCAATTGTAGTATTTATCTTTTTTTTTGATTGAGATATTTCTACTAATTTATCTAGTCTTTCATCTGGAACGGGGACAACACCAACATTTGGTTCAATAGTACAAAAAGGAAAGTTAGCAGCTTGTGCCTTGCTAGAATTTGTTAGTGCATTAAATAATGTCGATTTACCGACGTTAGGCAACCCAACAATTCCACACTTAAAACTCATTATTTATTATTTACTGTACTTGCAAATAAATCTAATTTTTTATCAATTAATATAGGCATTGAATTAATAATATTATTTGTGATTTTTTCTAGCTGTAACATTTCATCCTCATCGAAATCTTTTAACACATGGTCTGAAACGTCAGCTTTGGTTTTAGGTCTTCCTATTCCAATTCTTACTCTTGAGTAGTCTTTTCCTATGAATTTATCTATAGACTCAATTCCATTATGCCCCGCACTAGATCCTGCAAATTTTGCTTTTACTTTTCCAAACTCAATATCAAGATCGTCATGAAATACTATGACATCTTCAGCATCAATTTTAAAGTATTCGATTAATTCTCTTATGCAAATTCCAGAGTTATTCATAAAAGTCAGCGGCTTTATTGCATAAACTTTTTTATCTTCAATATTTCCAGTAGTTAAGAGTCCTTTAAATTTTGGTTTCTGTTTAGATAGGTCAAATTTTTGATTAAGAGCATCAATCAACTTAAAGCCAATATTGTGTCTATTATTTTCACTATTGGGTGTGGGGTTTCCTAAACCTACAAATAGAAGCATAATTTTTTTAGATCGTATCTAGAATTTTCACTATAATAAATTTATTATTTTTTTTCTTCAGGAGCTTTTTTTTCTTCAGGAGCTTTTTTTTCTTCGCCTTCTTTTTTATCTCCATCAGCTGCTGGAGCTGCATTTTCACCATCTGCTGCTGCTTCATCTGTCGCTTCTGCTTCAGCTGGTTTTTCTGGCTCTTTCATAACAGTAGGAGCGGCCAAAGTTGCAATTACAAAGTCACGTCCAATAATTGTTGGTGTAACACCTTCTTCTAGTTTAACTGAAGATATTTTAAAACTTTCTCCAATATCAATTCCATCTAGGTCAATTACAATTGCTTCAGGAATTTTTTCACTTGGGCATTTTAATTCAATTTTTCTTCTAACTATATTTAGTACACCACCCCTTTTTAAACCTGGAGAAGTTTCATGATTAATGAATTGTACAGGGACTTCTATTCTAATTTTTACGCCGGAAACAACTCTAAGAAAGTCAATATGAGTTGGTTCGTCAGAGACTACGTTATATGTGATCTCTCTTGCTAAAACATTTTGAGGCTTACCATCCAAGTTAAGAGTTATAATATTTGATAAAAAGTTTTCTTTTGCAATTAAAGTTTTAAGAGTTTTTTTTAAAACAGTAACTTTTTGATTTTGTTCTGTTCCACCGTAAACTATACCCGGAATATTACCAGCTAGTCTTAGAGATCTAACATCTCCCTTGGATTTAGTATTTCTAGTATTTGCTTCAAGTGAATTCATAAAAGAAAGCTTTCTAGCGCAAGTTTCTTAATAACTCAAGATAATTATTTAAATAAATCAGATACTGAAGTTGAATTGGAAATTCTTTTAATTGCTTCCCCCATAAGGGTTGAAATAGGTAAAACTTCTATATTTTTAGCTTTCTTTATTTTGTCTTGATTATCAATTGTGTCAGTTATTACCAATTTTTTTATAACGGATTTTTTAATTTTATCTATAGCTTCACCACTTAGAACGCCATGAGTTATGTAAACATAAACTTCTTTTGCTCCTCTATCTTTTAAGGCTTGAGCAGCATTAACTATGGTTCCACCAGAATCGATTATATCATCCACTATAATACAAGTTTTGCCTTTAACATCCCCTATAACATTCATGACTTTTGATTGACCTGGTTTAGGTCTTCTTTTATCAACGATGGCAAGCTCGACACCTAAAATTTTACCAAGAGCCCTTGCTCTTTCAGTACCACCAACATCTGGAGCAACACAAATTATATTTTTACTTTTAATGTTCTTTTTAGCGTGTCTTGCAAAAATTGGAGTAGCAAACAAGTTATCTACAGGAATGTCAAAGAAACCTTGAATTTGTCCCGCATGTAAGTCAACAGTAACAACTCGGTCAGCACCTGCTTTAGTAATTAGATTAGAAACAAGTTTTGCAGATATAGAAGTTCTAGGTACCACCTTTCGGTCTTGTCTAGCATAGCCAAAATAAGGAATAACAGCAGTGATATTTTTAGCTGAAGATCTCTTTAACGCGTCAATACACAAAAGTAATTGCATTAAATTATCATTTGCAGGAGAGGAGATCGATTGAATTATAAAAATACTATTACCTCTAATAGTTTCATTAATTTCTATATAGATTTCTCCATCAGGAAATTTTTTAATGCTAGAGTTTACAAGCTTAGTTTTTAAATATTTTGCAATATTTTTACTTAAAGGTTTATTGCTATTTCCAGTTAATAATTTCATGAGATAATGTTAATTAATCATAATTATTGAAATATTTCTACCATAATCATTCTCATTGCGGCTAATAGATCTTCTTGCACTAAAAAAATTATTTTTGGTATTAAATGTATCCTTATTGATAATATCAATTTTCTTAATATCTAAGCTATTTAATTGAAAGTAAATATATTTATTTAAGCTAAAGTAGTTTTTATCCTTATTTTTTTTGAAAAAAATTATATTTTTTTTATCTTTTTTAATAAATTTTTTTATAAAATCCTCTTTAACTTCATAATTATTACTTGAAATACAAGGGCCTATGGCGGCAGTAATATTTTTTGAGGAGCAACCTTTTTTAATCATAAATTTAACAACTTTTTTTACAATACCTTTATAGGAACCCTTCCATCCCGCATGAATAGCAGCAATCATTTTTTTTTTATCATCATAAATTAATACTGGCGCACAATCAGCTGTTAAAATAGCTATTGGTGTGTTTTTCCTATCAGTGACTAGCGCATCACCTTCAAATTTATTATTAAGTTTTGAATGCATGCCTATATAGTGAAACTTATTGCTATGAACTTGGTTTAATAAGATTATTTTTTTGTTTTTAGCCTTGATTTTATTACTTACGATTTCAAGATTTTTTAGTATATTTTTTTTTTTATCAGAGGAGCTCGGTCCATAGTTCAAACTTTTAAATATACCGGTAGATTTTCCACCCAATTTGTTGAAAAAAGCATGCTCTATGCTTTTAAATTTAGATAATTTTTTAGATTTAATCAGTTTAAAACCCTAGTTTAAATTTATTTTTTTGATTTGTTATAAACATTACTTTAAATAAATGACCCATCTGACTTTCATCAATTAATCTTTTAATTCTAAAATAAATATCAGCTTTTTTACTAAATGGCATGTTTTTAGATAATATTTCAGCCCTATTCAATATGCCAAGTTTTGTTAAGAATTTTTTTTGAGTAGTGGATAGAGAGGAGCAGCCCCCCATTTTTTTTATAATCTTATTAATTAAACTAAAGCTTAAATTATAAGTTATATCTGAATTTCTAAAACCTTTTAGAACATCACAGTATTTATGTTTAGAAACTGCCTGAAGAGTATTTTTCATTTCTTTTTCGAGGTATGCATAATCTATTATTAAAATTCCACCATTATTAAGTTTAATATTCTTAATTATAGTTTGTAAGTATTTTGTAGCGAGTGGAGAATACTCAACAAACATTTGTTTATAGGAAATTTTAAATTTTATTTCTTTTTCAAATTTTTGCATATCAAATGGAATATCTAAATATTCTAACTTTTTATCATTGGCAAAGTTTACATGTCTTTCGTACCATTTTTTTTCTTTTTTTAAGAACTGTTTAATGGGTAAAGCATCAAAGAATTCATTAGCAATAAAAATACATGGGCAATTATTTAATTCATTTAAATTATTTAACCATTTAACCTTTGTATCTTTAATATTAGCTTTTTGTGTTTGTTGAAGTAATTCACTTTTCTCTAATATATTAATTTTACAAGAGCTCTTAAATTGAGGAAATTTATTGAATGTATTGGCTAATACATTCATCATTTCACCGTTACCAGCTCCTAATTCAATCAAATTAAATTGCTTAGGACAACTCAGCCTTTCCCAAAATGAAATTACCCAGATGGCAATCATTTCAGAAAATAATATGGATATGTTAGGCGCTGTTATGAAGTCACCCCCCTTACCAAATGGATTTTTTTTCATGTAGTAGCCATATTTTTTATTATATAGAGATTCCTCTATAAATTTATCTAAGGTAAATAAATTATTGCTTTTATTTTTCATTATTTTTTAAATAAAATAAGAATGTGCCAGTTATTAAAAAAAGAACACTTATTAACTGACCTAGTGTTAAGTTTAAAATTAAATAACCTATTTGAAGGTCGGGAGATCTAAAAAATTCTGCAAAAAATCTAAATAAAGAATAAAAAATTAAAAACAAAGCTGATATTTTTCCTGGAATTTGTAAATAATTTTTTTTAAAGAAATACCAAAGTAAAAAAAATAAAATAATCCCTTCAAAAAAAGCTTCATATAATTGTGAGGGGTGTCTTTTAACGTTATCTATTAATACAAATTGTACAGACCAGGGCAGATCAGTTGCTCTTCCAATAAGCTCTGAATTTATAAAATTTGCAATTCTGCCAAAAAAAATTCCAATTGGCGCTGATAGTGCCACTAAATCTAGGAATATAAATTGATTAACCCCATGTTTCTTTGAAAATAATTGAGAGGCAACAATAACGCCAATTAACCCCCCGTGAAAAGACATACCTCCATTCCATACCATTAAAATTTCAACTGGGTTTTCTAAATAATATTTTAGATTATAAAATAATGCATATCCAAGTCTTCCACCTAAAATTATTCCTATAATTAGATACGTAATAAAGTCATCAAATAGGCCCAGTATGTGTTGGTCACTAATTAATTTTTTTTTACAATATGCCCATCCCAATATAATTCCGATAATATAAGCTAACGAATACCATCTAATTTCCAATGATAAAACTTGAAAAGCTACTGGGTCAAAATTATTAATAAACATTTTTAAAAAATTGCATATAAAGTATATTAATTTTATAAATGAATATATGACAAAATCAAAATTTGTAATTGATAAATTAGCAAAATTATTTGAACAAGGACTGATTTCTTATAAAGATTTAAGTTCTGAAATAATAAATGTTTTGAAATCAAAAAGAGATGAGATAGTTTTTAAAATGAAATTAACAAGCAAAGAAGAAACCGATATTTTAATTAAAAGAGTTGAAAATCTTGAAAAAAAAATAGAAAAATTAGAAAAAAATAAATTAAGAAAAAGAACTACAAAGGTAAAAAAACCTTAACTCTTAAACCATTTAGTGGAGATTTTTCTAATACAATATTCCCTCCATGTGATTTTATAATATCTGATGTAATGGACAACCCAAGACCAACACTAGATTTTGAATCTCCTCTACTTTTATCAAGTTTATAAAATGGCTTGAAGACATTTTGGTATTCATTTTCAGGAATGCCAATACCATCATCGTCAATAGTAATTATTATATTATTATTCTTTTTGGATAGATCAATGTTTATTTTATCTGCATATTTAATTGAGTTATTAATTATGTTGTTTAAGGATCTTTGAATTAAATTTTTTCTACCATTCATATAAACTCTAGGAATTAGTTTTTTCGAAATTTCATCATTATCATATTTATTGATTGTACTCTCTATTAATTTCGAAATATCAAACATTTCATTTTTTTCTAAATAAGATAAGCTAGTAAATTGCAGGTACTCATTAAGCATTTTTTCCATTTCATCTATATCCAAAGACATTTTTTTAGATAGCACCTCATCTTTAATAAAAGATAGCTGAAGTTTTAGTCTTGTTAACGGTGTTCTTAGATCGTGACTTATACCTGATAACATTTCAGACCTTTGATTGAGATGTCTCATTATCCTTTTTCTCATTTTATCAAATTCTAAACCTGCCTGTCGTATCTCCAATGCGCCAGAAGGTGTAAATTCATCAATATTTTCACCTCTACCAAATTTTTCAGCAGCTTTGGCAAGATTAACAATTGGTCTTGTTTGATTTTTTAAAAATATTATTGCAATAGATATCATTAATAATGCAGGGAGGGTTATCCATAGCGCAAACATTCTTGCAGAAGTACTTGCAACCCTATCCTTGGGAATAAAAAACTCAAAATAACCATCATTATGTTTTATATTTATATGAAGTAGGTCTTTATAGGCTGTGGTATCAAACCAATAATTTCCAATACCAATATTTGATTTTAATTCCCTCCTTAAAGTCCTGTCAATTGGGCTAAACCACCTATCTTTTAATTGCTTATCAAATAATTTGTCATTCTTGTATTCAACATTGAGATCTAAATAAATTGAAAAAAGGCTAGATAAATCATTATTATTATACTTGCCATTATCATAAGCTGTAATAAAAGTTTTCATTTCGCCGACAAGTGCACGAGTCATACCTTTGTTTGTTTTAATCCAAAGACTATCAAAAAAAACGATTGTTATAATTAGTTGCAAGACAATAATGGGTACTGCTACAATTAGTAAACCTCTATAAAATAACCTTCGTGGTAATAAATTTTTTATAAATTTACTCAATCCATAAGACATAGCCTGCACCCCTTAAAGTTTGTAAATATTTTGGATTTTTTGGATCAGTTTCAATTTTCTTTCTTAATCTGGTAATTATAACATCTATAGATCGTTCTTTATCTAGATCAATCAGTTTTCCAATACCTTCTCTTGAAAATGTTTTACCTGGATTATTAATCATTTTTTCTAAAATAATTTTTTCAGTATTATTTATTTTGAATTCTTTTTTATTTTTAATAACCAAAAGTTTATTTAGGTCAATTTTAATATTATCAAACTCAATAATTCTTTTTTGAACATTTTTTTTAGTTTTATCAAGAATATTTTTTATTCTTAATATAAGTTCTTTTGGCTCAAAAGGTTTGGCTAAATAATCATCAGCCCCCATCTCCAAACCTCCAACTCTATCTTCTGCCTCACCTTTTGCAGTTAAAAGAATTATGGGTGTATCGATTTTAGATTTATTATCTTTAATAAATTCTAAACCACTTTTTCCAGTCATCATTACATCCAAAACAATTAAATCAAATTTAATAATTAAAACTTTTTCTTCAGCATTTTCTGCACTATTCGAAGTAGTAACTAAAAAATTATTTTCATTAAGATATTGCCTGACTAAAGATCTAATTCCATCATCATCATCTACAACTAAAATATGGGCTATAAAATCATTCATTAATTATTTTGTTTAAAACATTGTCAAAGTTAAGAACTTGATCTGAACTTGAATTTAAAAGAGCATTATAAATTCTTTTTTTTTGTGAAGAAAATATCTCACCAAAAATTTTTTCGCCTTTTTTATTCAAAAAAATATGCTTAACCCTTGTGTCTTGTTGATCTTTTTTAAAAAAAATAGTTTCAAGCTTAATCAAGTCTTTTAAAACTCTGTTTAAACTTTGCTTGGTAACTTTTAGTTTTTTAAGCAGTTCTGAAATTGTAATTCCTTTGTACATTGATAGTAGGTGCAATACTTTGTGATGCGCTATCCCAATTGAGTATTTATCGAGTGTTTTTCTAGCATCTGTAAAAGACTCTCTGTAGCTTATAAATAGCTTTTCAATCAAATGCTTTAACTGTGTATCTTTTAAATATAAAAGTTCTTTCATTATGGGTAAGTTATATTGACATATTATAGATACAAAGATAATTTTAGAAAAAAATTTAAATTATTTCACACATGATACCTTACGATAAAAGATCTGGTAAAATCTGGTATAATAACGAGCTCGTTGATTGGGCTGATGCTAAAATTCATATTTTAAACCATGGACTGCATTATGCAAGTTGCGTTTTTGAGGGTGAAAGAGTTTATGAAGGTTCTATATTTAAGTTAGAAGAGCACACTTCAAGACTTTTCTACTCAGCTAAAAGAATGGGTATTACAATTCCATACTCAGAAGCAGAAATAAATAATGCATGTAATGACATTATTTCCGTTCAAAATATAAAAGATGGATATGTAAGACCAATGGCCTGGAGAGGTAGTGAAATGATGGCGATCTCTGCACAACAAACAAAAATTCATGTTGCTGTAGCAACTTGGGACTGGGGTTCATATTTTGACCCAAAATTAAAAATTAAGGGTATTAGATTAAATATTTCAAATTGGAGAAAGCCACCGCCAATTACAATACCGTGGGATACAAAAGCATCGGGTCTTTATATGATTAATACTCTGTCAAAACATGAGGCTGAACAACAGGGATATACCGATTCTTTAATGTTAGACTACGAAGGAAATGTTGCAGAAGCAACTGGTGCAAATATTTTTTTTAAAACTGAAAGTGGAGAAATCCATACTCCAATTCCAGACTCTTTTTTAGATGGAATAACAAGAAGAACTGTAATTGAAATTGCAAAATCTAAAGGTATTAAAATTCATGAAAGAAAAATTAAACCTGAAGAGCTTTCAAGTTTTGTTGGTTGTTTTTTAACTGGATCAGCTGCAGAAGTAACACCGGTTTCATGCATTGCCGACAATCAATTTAAAGTTTGTGAAACTATAATTGATTTAAATGAAAGTTATCAAGCTTTAGTGAGAAAAAAATAGATTATTTATTTTTTACTATCTTCAGACATTGCATGGTCAATGCCTTTTCTTAAATACTCATAACCAGTATATAGAGTTAAAAATGCTGAAAGCCAAAGTAGAATTATACCAATAGTTTGAGCGTTATAATCTTTAAAGTTTAGAATTTTGTTTCCAGTTTCACCAGTAAGTAGAAGCGCTATAGCAACCATTTGTAAAAAAGTTTTTAATTTTGCCAAATTAGTTACGGGTAGTTTTATTTGCCCTCTAGCTAAAAACTCTCTTAAACCTGAAATCAGTATTTCTCTTGTAAGTATTATAATTGCGGCAATAACTTCGTAATGTTTAATTGTTCCACTCATAACAAGCAATATAAGTGCAGTAGCAACTATAATTTTGTCAGCTATCGGGTCGAGTAATTCACCCAACTTAGACTCTTCTTCCATCATTCTTGCTAACATCCCATCCAAAAAATCAGTAAATGAAGCAATTACAAATAATACGCATGCAGTTAAGTCGCCGTAAAAACCTGGTAAATAAAATGCTAAAACAAAAAAAGGAACTATTATTATTCTACCAATTGTTAATATATTAGGAATTTTTTTAAGCATAATTATTCGTGAAAGAAATTATATATCTTTTTTGCAACTTTTTCCTCAACACCTTCTACTGATTTAATTTCATCAAAACTTGCCGATTCTACTGCCCTAGCAGAGCCAAAATGGTTTAATAACGCTCTTTTTCTAATCGATCCAATGCCATCTATTTGATCTAGCAATGACTTGGTGATTCCTTTAGCTCTTTTTGCTCTATGAGAGTTAACTGCAAATCTATGCGCTTCATCCCGAAGTCTTTGCATGAAAAATAGAGTAGGGTCATTTTTTTCAAATTTAAAAGATTTACCTTTATAAAAAAAAGTCTCATCACCACTATTCCTCATTTTACCTTTGGCAATGGCAATCATCGGTAAATCGTGTAAACCGAACTCATCTAACACTTCTTTAGCAGATGAATATTGACCTTTTCCACCATCGATTAATATTAAATCAGGAAAGGTAAGATAGTTTCCCTTTTCAAGTATCGCTCTCTTAAATCTTCTAGTGAGAACTTCTTTTAGCATTGCAAAATCATCTTGTTCAGCACCTTTCGTTTTAATATCAAATTTTCTATATCTCTTTTTAATAAATCCTTCATTTCCAAAAGTTATCATTGCACCAACACTATTTGTTCCTGAAATATGACTGTTATCGTATACTTCAACTAAACTTATATTGTTTTTAAGATCAAATTTTTTAGACACACCTTCAAATAAATTTTTATTGTTATTTGTTTCATAAATTTTTCTATTTAAAGATTCTTTGGCGTTTTTTTCTGCCATTGCAATAACTTTTGCTTTTATACCTTTTTTAGCAACATTAATGGAGATAGTGTTATTTTCTTTTTTACTTAAAGTTTCTTCAATTAATTTCTTATCTTTAATATCTGAATTGATTATTATTAATTTGGGAACATTTTTATTTTCATAAAACTGCATTAAAAATGATGACATTATTTCAGTAATATCTTGATCAGGGTCGTGTTTTGGAAAATAAGCTTGGTTGCCCCAATTCTGTTTAGATCTATAAAAAAATACCTGAATACATGTTTTACCAGACTCTTTATAGGCAGCAATCACGTCAGCATCCACGAGGTTTGCCTCATTAATTCTTTGTGATGACTGAATTATATTTAATGATTTAATTCTATCTCTAAAAATGGATGCTCTTTCAAAATCAAGTTTTTCACTGGCTTCTTCCATTTGTTCGGATAGGTTTTTTTGAATATCTCTTGATTTACCCGATACAAACTGAATGGCATGCTCAACTGATTTTTCATAATCTTTTTTATCAATATAATTTACACATGGTCCTGAGCATCTTTTTATTTGATAAAGCATACAGGGTCTTTTTCTGTTTTTAAAAGTTGAGTCATCACAAACTCTTAGTTGAAATATTTTTTGCAGCATTTTTATAGTCCAATTTGCTGTCCCAGCAGATGCAAAGGGTCCAAAATAAAAACCTTCTTTATCTTTTTTTCCTCTGTGTTTTGTAACTTGTGGCCACTGATCTTTATTACTGATGAAGACAAAGGGAAAAGATTTGTCGTCCTTAAGCAATATATTGAACTTAGGCTTATGTTTTTTAATTAAATTGGCCTCTAAAAGCAGTGCTTCGCTTTCATTGGCAGTAGTAGTTATCTCTAATTTAAAAGTTTGAGAGAGCATCCTTGCTGTTCTAATAATATGATTTTTTTCAGCTACATAACTCTTTAATCTATTGGGAAGATTTTTTGCTTTTCCAACATATAAAATCACATCTTTGTGATCAAGCATCCGATAAACTCCAGGACTTTTGGGAATTAAGGGTAGTTCTTTTCTAATTACGTCTTTGCCTAGTTCAGAACTTTTCATGACTTCTTTTTTTGGTAATCTGGATACCAACAGAGGCACATTCTTTTATGATTTCTAATTTTTCAATTTGAAGCATTATCTTTCCAATTCTTTTATCTTTAAATAATACATCAAAAACATCTTCCGCAAGTGTTTCTAAAAAATTGTAATGTTTTTTTTTAGCAAGTTTGGTAATTAACTTTACAACCTGACCATAATTAACAATAGATTTAATATCTTTATCATTTGTTGGTTTTCTGTCCTCATAATCAATTTCTAAACTGAATTTTACTTTTTGTGTTTCTTCTTTTTCAAAATCATAATATCCAAGTTTTAAATCTAAAATTAGTTCTTTAATAAGGATTTTCTTTTCGTAATTGAATAGACTTTTATTTTCATCTATTTTTACAATTTTAAAATTATTTTTTTTCATTCTTTTCCAATTACATCCGGTGTTTGCCAGTTTAAGCTTTGTCCGCTATCTATTGCAATTACTTGACCTGTAATTGAACTGTTTTTGATAAAAAAGTCAACAGCAGAACATATGTCTTTTACATTTACCTGTTGCTTCAAAGGTGTTGCTAAATACTGTTTTTTAAAATGCTTATCACTTTGTCTTTTATTTTTTATGGTAGGTCCTGGTGCAATTCCATTAACTCTTATATTTGGAGCTAATTCCATGGCGCTAGTTTTTGTAAGAGTATAAAGGCCAGTTTTACTTAACGTGTATGAAAAGAAAAAGGGAGTTAATTTGAAAACTCTTTGGTCAATTATATTAATAATATTATTATTTTTCCCTTTTACATTTTTTGAAAACTCTTGTGTAAGATATGCTGGCGCCTTTAAATTTACATTTAAGTGTTGGTTCCAGCTTTTAGAAGAAAAGTTTTTAAGACTATCATTCTCAAATAGTGATGCGTTATTAATTAAGCAATCAAAATATTTTAATTTTGACTTTGAAAATTTTATGATTTTTTTTAAATCTTGTTCTTTTTCAAGATTACCCTTTACTAAATAAACCTTTGTTTTATTTTTTGATAATTCTTTTTGTAATTTTTCAGTTTCCTTTTTTGAGCTGTTATAATGGATTACCATTTCAACTCCTGGGCCAGAGAGTTTTTTAGCAATAGCAGCACCCATTCGAGTTGCGGCTCCTGTAATAATTATTTTGTTTGCTTCCATTTTTTCTTGCCTTTTTGTGCTCTTGTACCAGGTAAACCCATCGTTGATCTACCTTTTGGATATGTTCTATTTTCTTGGTTATAGTGTTTTACTTTTGGATTTAAAACAATTTCTAATTCAGATGCTTCTAAATTTCTTATTTCATCCCTAATTTTACCAGCTTCTTCAAACTCGAGGTTTGTTGCGGCATCCTTCATCCTTTTATTTAGCATTTTTAAGTGTTTCTTTAAGTTTCCACCAATATTGTCTCCAGTACCTACTTTTAGATAATCTTTATCATAAACATTTTGTAACACATCACGGATTCCTTTTTTGATAGAGACGGCGTCAATATTATGGTTTTTATTATACGCAACTTGGATTGCTCTTCTTCTGTCCGTTTCCTGTATAGCTTTTTTTATACTTTTAGTTTCTTTGTCTGCATAAAGGATAACTCTACCCTCTAAGTTTCTTGCAGCTCTTCCAATAGTTTGAACCAAAGAAGTTTCAGATCTTAAAAATCCTTCTTTATCAGCATCTAAGATTCCAACTAACGCACACTCTGGTATATCTAGTCCTTCTCTTAAAAGGTTAATTCCCACTAAGACATCGAAAACACCAAGTCTTAGATCTCTCATGATTTCAATTCTCTCTAGTGTGTCGATATCGGAGTGCAAATATCTAACTCTAATACCATTTTCATGAAAATATTCCGTTAAGTCCTCAGCCATTTTTTTAGTTAATGTAGTCACTAAAACTCTAAAATTTTTATCTATTGTTTTTTTGCATTCATGCATCAAATCATCAACTTGATTTTTGGCAGGTTTTATCTCTACAGGTGGATCAATTAAGCCGGTAGGTCTTATTATTTGTTCAACAAACTTACCTTTAACTTGCTCTAACTCCCAAGGACCAGGCGTGGCTGATACAAAAACTGTTTGAGTTCTCATTGCGTCCCATTCCTCAAATTTTAAAGGTCTATTATCCATACAAGAGGGTAGTCTAAAACCATATTCTGCAAGATTGCTTTTTCTAGATCTGTCACCTTTGTACATTCCATTTAATTGAGGAACTGTTACGTGACATTCATCCACAAAAATAAGAGTGTTATCAGGAAAATATTCAAATAGAGTTGGAGGTGGTTCACCCGGTTTTCTTCCAGATAAAAAACGAGAATAATTTTCAATGCCAGCACAAGATCCTGTTGCTTCAATCATTTCTAAATCAAACTTAACTCTTTCTTCCAATCTTTGCGCTTCAAGTAATTTATTTTGTTCTTTAAATTTTTTTAAAGTTACTTCTAGTTCTCTTTTAATTTTAATAATTGCTTGCTCTATAGTTGGTTTAGGAGTGATGTAGTGACTATTTGCATAAACTTTTATTACATCTAAATTTTGTATTAGGTCTCCTGTTAAAGGGTCAAATTCTTCAATTTTTTCTAGTTTGTCGCCAAATAAACTTAATCTCCATGCCCTGTCCTCAAGGTGTGAAGGAAATATTTCAACGTATTCTCCCCTTGCTCTAAAAGTTCCCCTGTAAAAACTTTGATCATTTCTTTTGTATTGTAAGTTTACTAAGGTTTTAATTAATTGTTCTCTGCTGTATTCATAATCTTTTTTTAAACTTAAAGTCATCTTGCTGTACGCTTCAACAGAACCCAAACCATAAATACAAGAAACACTCGCAACAATAATTACATCATCTCTCTCTAACAACGATCTAGTAGCTGAGTGACGCATTCGATCTATTTGCTCATTAATAGATGCTTCTTTTTCAATATAAGTGTCTGATCTTGGAACGTAAGCTTCAGGCGTGTAATAATCGTAGTAAGAAACAAAATACTCAACAGCATTTTCTGGAAAAAATGATTTCATCTCTCCATAGAGCTGAGCTGCTAGTGTTTTGTTAGGTGCAAGTATAAGTGCTGGTCTATTGGTTCGTTCAATAACCTGTGCCATTGTAAAAGTTTTTCCTGAACCTGTAACACCAAGTAAGACTTGATTTAATTCATCTTTATTTGCACCTTTAACTAATTGTTTTATTGCTTCTGGCTGATCACCAGCAGGCTTAAAATCTGTAACAAGTTTGAATTTTTTTCCACCTTCTAGTTTCTGGTGTATTTCTGGATTTTTACTTTGTATTTCAGTAATTAAATCTTGATAAGTATTTGGCATTATCTATAAAACTATTAGAATAAAAATATATTTCAATGAGCATTATATCAGACAGTCTAAAAAAGATTAAACCATCCCCAACTATTGCTGTAACTCAGAAGGCAAGAGAGTTAAAAGCAGCAGGAAAAGATGTAATAGGTTTAGGGGCGGGAGAGCCAGACTTTGACACCCCAGATAACATCAAACAAGCGGCTATAAAGGCCATAAATGATGGTGATACTAAATATACAGCTGTTGATGGAACGCCAGCTTTAAAGAAAGCAATAATAGAAAAATTTAAAAGAGAAAACAGTCTAGATTACACAGCTGATCAAATCACAGTTGGTGCTGGTGGGAAGCACGTAATTTATAACGCTATGATGGCAACACTAAATGAAGGAGATGAGGTCATTGTTCCAGCTCCTTATTGGGTTTCTTATCCTGATATGGTTCTATTAGCCGGTGGAATTCCAATCATTTTAGAGTGCAATGAAAAACAAGGTTTTAAAATTAATCCAGCTGAATTAGAAAACTCTATAACACCAAAAACAAAGTGGATCATATTAAATTCACCTTCTAACCCAACGGGTGCTTGTTATACTGAAAGTGATATTAGAGAGATTGCAGATATTTTAACCAAGCATCCTCATGTGCATATTTTAAGCGATGATATTTATGAGCACGTAATATACGAAGGGTTTAAATTTTTTACTATTGCACAAATTGATAGCTTGAAAGAAAGAGTTCTTACAATGAATGGTGTAAGTAAAGCTTACTCAATGACAGGCTGGAGAATAGGGTATGCCGCTGGTCCTAAAGAAATTATTAAAGCAATTGCTAAAATACAATCTCAATCAACAACTAATCCATCTTCTATTAGTCAAGCCGCAGCAGTTGAAGCTTTAAATGGAACTCAAGATTTTATTAAAGAACGAGCAACTTCTTTTCAAGAAAGAAGAGACTTTGTTGTTAAAGCATTAAATGAAATAGATGGAATTGAATGTTTAAATCCAGATGGTGCATTTTATGTTTTCCCAAGCTGTAAAGGTTTAATAGGCAAAAATGATAGCAATGGAAAAGAACTTAAGACAGATACTGATTTTGTTCAGTCCTTATTAGAAAACAGTGGTGTTGCAGTTGTTCAAGGTTCTGCATTTGGTTTAGAAGGTTTCTTTAGAATATCTTACGCAACTTCTATGGAAAATCTTAAAAAAGCTTTAGAAAAAATATCTACTTTTTGTAAAAGCTTAAATTAATGTTAAACGTGTATTTAGCGGGTGAAATTCATAGTAATTGGCGAGAAGTTCTTAGAAATAAACTATAATTTTTTAATGAGATAAAAATTTTTCAGCTTCAAGTGCAGCCATACAGCCCATTCCAGCAGCAGTTACAGCTTGTCTAAAAGTTTTATCTTTAACATCTCCCGCAGCATAAACTCCAGGAATATTAGTTTCTGTTGAATCTGGTTTAGTTAATAAATATCCTTCTTTATCCATATTTAGCTGCTCTTTAAATAAAGCTGTTGCTGGATCGTGACCAATTGCAATAAATAAGCCATCTATTTTAATTTTTTCAATTTTGTTAGTTTTTAAATTTTTAACTTTAATACCTTTTACATTTTTAGGCTCATTATCTCCAATAACTTCCTCAACAGCACTATCCCAAATTATTTCAATTTTTTTATTTGCCATTAATTTTTTTTGAAGTAATTTTTCTGCTCTTAAAGTATCTCTTCTGTGAATTAATTTTACTTTTGATGCAAATTTTGTAAGAAACATTGCTTCTTCTACTGCTGCATTTCCACCACCAACAACTGCTACAACTTTTTCTTTAAAGAAAAAACCATCACATGTTGCACATGCTGAAACACCATAGCCTCTAAATGTTTGTTCTGATTCTAAATTTAACCATCTTGCTTGAGCACCTGTTGAAATAATTATGCTATCTGCAGTATATTTTTGTCCACTATCTCCAATTGCTTCAAAAGGTGTAGATTTTAAATTTACTGAAGAGATATGATCTTCAATCATTTCTGTACCAACTACTTTTGCTTGGTCTCGCATTTGATCCATTAACCATGGACCTTGAATTACATCTGAAAAACCTGGGTAATTTTCCACGTTTGTTGTTGTATTTAATTGTCCACCAGGTTCAGAGCCATATACTAAAACAGGGCTTAGCATTGCTCGGGCAGCATACACAGCTGCAGTATAGCCAGCTGGACCTGACCCTATTATTAACACTTTTGTGTGTTTAATTGGATTTTCACTCATGCAGAAGTTATATAAGGATAAATGACAAAATTAAAAGGGTTATTATTAACAGAGGGCATGCACGGCATGATTAGCCAAGTTGAAGGCTTAGCTAAAGCTCTTGATTTAGATTTTATACACGAGAAAATTGAACTTAATAACTTTTGGAAATTATTCCCGCCAAAGCTGATACCGATTTCGAGCAGTATTTATAAAAAAATAGAATCATCCGATTTCGATGTGATTATTTCGTGTGGAAGAAAAAGTATAATTCCATCTATTCATTTAAAAAAGAACTCTAATAAAAAAGTTATCAATATCCACATTCAAAACCCAAAAGTTAGTTTTAAAAATTTTGATTTTATCGTAGCGCCAGAACATGATGGAATTACGGGAGAGAATGTAATTAATACAAAAGGGGCAATTCACTACTTAAGTGAACAGGAAATTCATGCAAATAAAGATTATCTCAGTTCATTTATTAAAAAAGATGAAAGAAAAATCATAACTTTGATCATTGGTGGTCCAACTAAATATTATGATTATTCAACTGAAAATGTTGAAAAAATTTTTAATAACTTAAAAAATTTAGTAGAAAAAAATAACTCTCAGTTAGTGGTTATTCCATCCATGAGAACACCTGAAAGCATTATTAATTATGCCAAAGAATTTTTTGGAGAAAATCATACTATTATTGAAAGCGTTGATAAAAAAGCATATTTATCAGCATTAGCAATTTCAGAATATATTGTTGTTACCTGCGATTCTAGTTCAATGATTTCAGAAGCAGCGCTAACGGGAAAACCAATATATATTGCAAATATTAAGCCTAAAAAAAATGATAAACGGTTTCAAAAGTTTAGAAACTTATTTAAAGAATTAAATATAACTAGAAACTTAGGAGAACACTTGGAAATTTGGAACTATCCAAAATTAGATGAAACTAATAGAGTGGCCAATATAATAAAACAAAAAATTAAATCATAATGTCATTTTTAAACTCTATTCAAAATCAATCTAAAAAACATGAAACTCCCTTTACTCACTGGGAATATAATGATGCTTTAACAGATGGAGCAATTCAAGAAATTATAACTGCAGATATACCCGATGTTAGCAAGCACGACCTAAACTATGATGGAACTCGAGCAATAGACGATGGTGCTGCTGAGTTTAGAGAGGGAAATGCATCAGGAGGCCAAGCAATAAAATTTAGATGCTTTGTTGTGAAAGATAATGCAGCACAATTTCCAAATTTAGTTAAATTTATTAATGAACTTCAGTCAAAAGAAACTCATGAAGCCATTTCAAGGATGATCAACAAGGATTTATCTAACTCATACGTTAGAGTTGAAGTTATCTGTGACAGAGAAGGATTTTGGTTAAAACCTCATTGTGATATTAAAGAAAAACTATTATCAGGCTTAATTTTTGTCAATAATGCTAATGAATCTGAGGAACTTGGAACAGATTTGTATAATAATAAATTAGAAAAAATTAAAACAGTTCCTTACAAAAACAACTATGGCTATCTCTTTTCAAGCGGACCTAA
>CAJQTK010000029.1 GCA_905620495.1 uncultured Candidatus Pelagibacter sp.
AAAGAAAAATAAATTAACAATATCAGGTGATGATATTAAAGAGGGCCTTACTTGCGTTATTTCAGCAAAAATACCTGATCCAAAATTTTCTTCTCAAACAAAAGATAAGTTAGTTTCATCTGAGGTAAGAATGATAGTAGAAAGTATTATTAGTGAAAAACTATCAATATGGTTTGATCAAAATCCAACTACATCTAAAATTATTTTAGCAAAAGTAATGCAGGCAGCACTTGCAAGAGATGTGGCTAGAAAAGCGAGAGAAAATGTAAGGAGAAAAGGTGCTTTAGAATTAAGTGGATTACCTGGAAAATTAGCTGACTGCCAAATAGGAAAACAAGAAGGGACTGAATTGTTTATAGTCGAGGGAGATTCTGCAGGTGGCTCAGCAAAACAAGGCAGAAACAGATCAAATCAAGCAGTATTACCATTAAGAGGAAAAATTCTTAATACCTATGTTGAGGAAGTTGCTCTTAAAAAAAATAGTAACAGAGATGGAAGTGAACACAGAACAAAATCGTTAGCTAAAATGATGTCATCTAATGAAGTTGTTACTTTAATTAATGCCCTTGGTCTTGATCCAAAGGTTGAAGATATAGATTTAAAAGATTTAAGGTACGGAAAAATTATTATTATGACCGATGCCGATGTTGACGGATCACACATTAGAGCTTTATTATTAACATTTTTTAATAATAAGCCGTTTAATAAATTAATAGAAAATGGACATGTTTACCTTGCTCAACCACCATTATTTAAAATTAATAAAGGTACAAAAGGAATTTATATAAAAGACGAAAGTGAATTAGAAAATTATATTTTAAAAAATAATAAAGAATTACAAAAATTTAAAAAAGGAACTAAAGAATTCACCAAAGCCTATGAAGAAGAAAAATCTAGAATGAGCATTCAAAGATTCAAGGGATTAGGAGAAATGAATCCAGAAGAATTATGGAGTACCACTCTAGATCCTGAAACAAGAAACTTATTAAAGGTTCAATATTCAAAAGATTTAAAAAAAGACCAACATCTTATCCATACCTTGATGGGTAATGACGTTGCTTTAAGAAAAGATTTTATTGTCTCTAACGCAATTAATGTCCAAAATTTAGATATCTAATAATGAAGTTTTTCGAAACTTCAAAGTATTTTTCATTAAAAAAATCTACATACATCAATCTAAGATGGGTAGCTATTATTGGTCAGTTAATAACAGTAAACTTTATATATTTTATTTTTGATTTTAAATTCGATTTAATTTTAGAAAATTCAATAATTTTAATTGGAATACTAAGCAATCTTTATTTAATTTATTTTAATAAGAATACACAGATATTTGATAAAACAGCATTTGTTTTTTTATTAATTGATATTTTAATGTTAAGTGGCTTAATTTATTTAACAGGAGGAATTGTAAATCCTTTCTCAATTTTTTTAATAATTCCAGCTATTTTTTCATCATCAAACTTAGGCCTTAAGAGTAATTTATTGTTAGTTAGCATCACTATTTTAACAATTATTTTTCTTACTTTTTTTAACCAACCACTGCCTTACCCAGTTAGTGAACATTTTCATGTTGATGGTAATTATTATTATTCAATTCCTATCTCATTAATTATTGCTTTAATTTTTTTAAATTATTTTGCTTCAACCTTCGGAAAAGAATCTAGGATTAGGAAAGAAGCTCTAAACAAAATGGAAGAAATTATGTCGAAAGAACACGAGCTTTTGTCACTCGGCGGTCAAGCTGCTGCTGCTGCTCATTCTTTAGGTACTCCATTTTCTACAATAAAAATTATATCCTCAGATTTATTAGAACAATTTAAAGATAACGATGAAGTTAAAAGGGATGTTAGTCTTTTGGTGAGTCAAATAGAAAGATGTAGCGAAATATTAAAAAGATTAACGTTAAATCCCATTGTTGAGGATGATTTTATTGATAGAGATTTATCTATAGCTGACTATTTAAATGAAATTATAAAGTCTTTTAAGAAAATAAGTAAAAAAGAATTTATTCTAAATTGTGATCAAAATTTAAATTCATTAAATATTACTAAATCTATGGAGGTTGTTTATGGGTTAAGAAATTTTATTGAAAATGCAAATAAATTTTCAAACAGTAAAGTTTTTATAATTTTAAAAAGTGATAATGACACTACAGAAATTATAATTGAGGATGATGGTGAAGGATACTCCAAAGATGTGCTAAGAAATATTGGTGAACCTTATATTAAGTCTTATAAATCCTCTATAAAATCTAAATCAGGACTAGGTCTTGGTATCTTCATAGGTAAAACTTTGCTTGAAAAGAATTATGCAGATATTTTATGTAAAAATTCAGAAACAAGAAGTGGTGCTGAAGTTAATATTAAATGGAAAAATAAAGATCTTATAAACCTTTAGTGCAATTTATTTTTATTTTCAAATAGACCACTTAGTTGAGAAATCATCACATCTCCAAGCTCATGCACATCAGTTATTTTAATAGCCTTATCGTAGTACCTAGAAACATCATGTCCAATACCAATTGCTAAAATTTCAATATCACTTTTCGTTTCTATAAATTTAACCATTTTTTTTAAATGTTTTTCTAGAAAGTCTCCTGAATTAACTGACAAAGTAGAGTCATCTACTGGCGCACCATCTGAAATGACCATTAGAATTTTTCTTTCTTCTTTTCTTTTTTTAATTCTATTGTAAGCCCAAGATATAGCTTCTCCGTCTATATTTTCTTTTAATAGCCCTTCTTTTAGCATTAAACCTATATTATTTTTAGCTTGCCTCCAGTGAGTGTCTGCTCCTTTATATATTATGTGCCTTAAGTCATTAAGTCTTCCGGGACTTTTTGGTTTATCAGTTTTGGTCCAAGCTTCTCTACTTTTTCCACCTTTCCAGTTTTTAGTCGTAAAACCTAATACCTCAACTTTCACTGAGCATCTTTCCAAGGTTCTAGATAATATATCGGCACAAAGTGCTGCGATTGTTATAGGACGTCCGCGCATTGATCCTGAATTATCAATCAACAAAGTTACTATCGTATCTTTAAAATCAAGATCTTTTTCCTTCATAAAGGATAGTGAATTATACGGATCCATAATAATTCTAGTTAGTTTAGAACTATCCAATAATCCCTCTTCTAAATCAAACTCCCAAGCTCTATTTTGTTTTGCAAGTAGTTGCCTTTGTAATTTATTTGCAAGTTTTGTTATTAGGTCTTGGAAGCCAACAAGTTGTTGATCTAAACTCTTTCTCAATCTTTGTGTTTCTTTTATATCTTCTAAGGTTTCAGCTTTTGTAATTTCATCAAATTCTGTAGTAAAAATTTTATATTCTTGATCTATATTGTTTAAATTAGTTTTTTGTATTACATTTTCTGTGCTCTCTTTTAGAGAGTCAGAATCTTCCAATTGCTCATCCATTTGCTGGTCGCTAAGATCAAAGCCTGCGTCTAGGCTTGCCTGAGTCTCATCTTGCTTATTTTCTTCTTCTTTATCGTCTGATTGATTATCATCATTTTTTTCTGATTTATTTTCTTGTTCGTTATCTTCATTGTTCTCATCATTATTTGAATTAAAAATATCCATACTTTGAAGAATTTCTGAAAATTTTAACCCATAGTTATCTTGCTCTTCCAAATTTTTATTTAAAAAATCCAGATGTTTATCAATGGAGGAGCTAAAATCTTTTTCCCAAAAACTTAACATTCTTGAAGATACAGCATTAAGCTTTAAGTTAAAAAATTTTTTCAACATATAAAGTTCAAAAGCTTCTGTTACAGGAACATCTTCTTTATTTTTTAATTGACCTTTACGAACTGAAGTTATTTTTTGATTATAATTTTCGCTCAAATTTTTTCCGACACCTTTAAGCATTCTTCCACCCAAAACCTCATATCTAATTTTTTCAGCAATATTATACAGAGATTTACAAGAGGGATTATTAGGTAAGTTTTTATTAAATAGCTCTTTATTGGAAAATTTTTTTTTAAGCGCACCCGAATCTGTTTCAGCTCTTAATCTAATAAAATCATCTCTATGAGATAAATTTGTCACATCGAAAAAATCTATTTTTTTCGATTTAAAATTTTTATCAATTTTTTTAACATCCAGCTTATAATCTTCTGAAATTACTTTTGCAGTGGAGATTAGAGCTTGTTTAAATTGTTCTTTAAAATTATTTTCTTTATTCTTCATTTAAATCTGAATATTAACCATCGACTCTGGTAATTCGTCACCAAAACATCTTTGATAATATTCAGCTATAGTACTCTTTTCAATATCGTCACATTTGTTTAAGAATGTAACTCTAAATGCATAACCAGTATCTTTGAAGATTTCTGCATTCTCAGCCCAATGCAGGACAGTTCGGGGACTCATAACTGTTGAAATATCTCCTGCTATAAAACCTTTTCTAGTTAAAGAGGCTACTTTAATCATATTGGATATCTTTTCTTTACCTTTGGGGTTATTCAAATTTTTATTTTTTCCCAAAATAATTTCCATTTCTTTATCAAGGCTTAAGTAATTTAAAGATGTAACTATATTCCATCTATCCATTTGTCCTTGATTTATTTGTTGTGTCCCGTGATACAATCCAGTTGTATCTCCTAACCCAACTGTATTAGAAGTTGCAAATAATCTAAAAAATTTATTTTGTTTTATAACTTTATTTTTATCTAAAAGAGTAAAATTTCCCTCAGCTTCTAATACTCTTTGAATAACAAACATTACATCTGGTCTTCCAGCATCATATTCATCAAAAACAAGTGCAACAGGATTTTGAATAGACCAAGGTAAAATACCTTCTTTAAATTCTGTAACTTGCTTCCCATCTTTTACGACAATTGCATCTTTTCCAATAAGATCAATTCTACTTATATGACTGTCTAAGTTTACTCTAATACAAGGCCAGTTTAATCTTGCAGCAATTTGTTCGATGTGAGTTGACTTACCAGTTCCATGATATCCCTGAACTAAAACTCTCTTATTAAAGGCAAAACCAGATATGATTGCAAGTGTAGTATCTCTATCAAATTTATAATTTTTATCTATTTCAGGTACATATTCACTTTTTTTTGAGAATGCATCAACCTTCATGTCTGAATCAATTCCGAAAGATTGCTTTAAAGACATTTTGATATCTGGTTGTATATTTAAATTAGGTATCAATTTTTTCCCTATAAGTGTTTTTTAGCTGAGTGTAAGCTAAAGTGATTAATTTAAGTTTTTCTTCGTATTCTTTATTTCCTAAATTAATATCAGGGTGAAATTTTTTGACAAGTGTTTTGAATTTATCTTGTATTTGTTCCCATTTTAAACCGACTGAAACACCCAAAATACTAAAAGCCTTAATATCATTGGCATCAAACTTGAACTGATTCATGTGATTATATTCACCTCTAAGTTTAGTCTTATCAAATTCATCTTTTAAAGTGTTATTCCAAAGAACTTTAAAAAAATTATCTGAAGAACTGAAGCTTTGTGTAGGTTTATGCCAAGTCATATCAGACTTTAAAAAATCAAATACCTGCTCATCATCCATTCCCTTAAAATAATTCCAATTTTTATTAAATTCTTTAACGTGAGCTAAACAAAGCAGTCTGTAGCTTTTGCTATTATCTTTTTCAATTGGCGCCTTATATTCACCAATTTCGAAGCAATTATTCCAGTCACAAATATTTTTCATGTTATATAATAATAAAATAATACTTATGAATATAAATGAATTAATTGCAATTGTTAAAAATAAGCTTGAAACAGAAATTGTTATTCAGAATCTCAAAATTGAGGATAAAAGTTTTTTACATAAAAATCATAAGGGCAACCAAGAAGGAAAATTTCATTTAAAACTTATAATAAATTCAGAAGAACTTGCTAAATCAAGCAAGATAATATCAACAAAAAAAATTTATAGTGCTTTGGATAGGGAATTAAAAGAACATATTCACTCTATTCAAATACTACTTAATTAATTCCTTTCTTAGAAAAAGATAAATTTTTTTTTCATCAAATTGTAGTTTATATATTGGAGAGCCTATCTTTTTAAGTAAGACTAAATTTATTTTTTTCGTATTATTTTTTTTATCCTTTTTCATATAAGACAAAATTTTATTTAAATTTTTTATAGAAAAGAATTTATTAATATTTTTTGGAAGATTTAATTTATTCAAATGATTTTCAATCAAGTTAAAGTCTTTAATACTTAGAATATTGTTTAATAAACTAAATTTTGCAGCTGTTTTAATACCTAGAATAACTGCCTCCCCATGGTTAAGTTTTTTTGAATATCCTAGCGTCGTCTCATAAGCGTGAGCAAATGTATGTCCAAAATTTAAAATTTTTCTTATACCCATTTCTTTTTCATCAGTTTCAACAACTTTCTTTTTAATAGAGCAGCTTTTGAAAATTGCTTTTTCTATTAAGGGGCTTTTAAGGTTTAAAATTTGAGAACCATTTATATTTAAAAAGGTAAAAAATTTTTTATCTGCTATTATAGCGTGTTTTAAAATTTCTCCATAACCACATATAATTTCTCTTTTAGGCAGGGATCTCAAAAAAACAATGTCAGAAATAACCAAACTTGGTTGGTAAAACGCACCAATTAAATTTTTACCATATTTGCTATTTATTCCTGTCTTTCCTCCAATTGAAGAATCTACTTGAGAGAGCAAAGTGGTAGGTATATTAATAAATTTCAACCCTCTCTTAAATATACTAGCTGCAAAACCAGAAACGTCTCCAGTAATACCACCCCCAATGGAAATCACACAATCGTTTCTATTAAAATTTTTACTTAGCAGAATAGATAAAATGTTATTAATACTTTTTTGATTTTTGTTTTTTTCGCTAGAATTAAAATAATGAAGAGATATTTGTTTTTGAGGTAAAGCATTTAAGACTTTATCTATTAGTTTTTTAGGTACATTTTTATCAGCAATAACAAGACA
>CAJQTK010000030.1 GCA_905620495.1 uncultured Candidatus Pelagibacter sp.
CTAATAACGATAATAAAAAGATGAAATCTACTCTAGAGAAGTTCTTTTTAGAAAAGTTATTTAATTTATTAAATATGGAAATGTTTTTGAGTTGAGGAAAAATAAGTTTTATAATTTCTAAACAATCCTGATCTTTAGTTAATTTTGAAAAACCTTCAGATTTTAATAATTTTTGAAATTCATCTAATAATCTTTCAGAAGAAATTGCTAAAACGCCACTTAGATTTTTTTTTATTATGCTAATAATTTTAGGGTTATGCTTATCTTTGGAATAATTAAGAAAAAATCTAATATATCTTAATACTCTAAGATAATCTTCCTTAATCCTTACCTCTACATCTCCAATAAATTCTACTTTTCCATTTTCTAGATCTTTTTTACCATCAAAAGGATCAAATAAACTTCCCTCAATATCTGCATAAATAGAATTTATAGTAAAATCTCTTCTAGAGGCATCTTCCTTCCAATTATCTGAAAACTCAACTTTTGCATGTCTTCCATCAGTATCAACATCTTTTCGTAACGATGTTATTTCAAACTTAATGTTATTTATTAATGCTGTAATTGTTCCGTGCTCTATTCCACTTTCATAATATTTGATATTTTTTTTATTAAGCACATCACAAACGTCTTTTGGTTTTAAATTTACAGCTAAGTCTATATCGTCAACTTTTTCTTTATTAATAATTTTTCTAACACACCCACCAACATATCTAATTTCACTATTTTTAGAAAAAGAATGAATGGCACTGAATATTTGCTCTACTTCAGTATTGTTTTTAATATCCTTAAATCCTAAATTTATATAATTAAGATTTTGGGATCTGAAAAAAATTTTATATAATAAGTTATTCATATATGGCTGGCCCACAAGGATTCGAACCTCGGATCTCTGTACCAAAAACAGATGTGATACCACTTCACCATGGGCCAATATTAATTTCATATATCACAAAAAAAAAAAATTATATAGTTTTTGATGCAATACACCAATGACTACTGAATTTCCTTTTAAATTGACTATATGCATTACCACACGACCTCTTAGAATCAAAATAAGCTACAATTGATGAGCCAGATCCCGACATTCTAACAAACATATTGTTTGGCGTGTTTGATAAAAATAATTTAATTTTTTTAAGTTTAGGATATTTTTTAAAGGCTATTTTTTCGAGATCATTATTCATAGTTTTAAGATATTTTATCTTAAACATTTTTGATTTTGGTAAATTAAATTGAGGTTTAGAGAATGATTTTACTTTTGAGTAAATATATTTAGTTGAACAGCCAAAACCGGGTTTTACAACTAATGTGTGAAGTTTAATATTTTTATTGTATTTCTTTATATCACCATTTTGAGACAATATTGTATTACTCGGCTTTATTCCCAAAATAACATCGGAGCCAATCTGACTTGTCAACTTTATTAATTGATTTTTTTTTATCTTCAATATTTTTTGATTAATAAAAAAATTAATTAAACTAGCGGCATTCATTGAGCCACCGCCCATTCCGGCTTCTTGAGGTATATTTTTAATAACTTTAATCTCAAATTTTTGACTATTAAGTAAATTTTTTTTATCTAATAATTTTAGCAAATTCGTAACTGTATTTATTTTACCAATATTTTTAGAAAACTTTCCTTTAAAAATTATTTTATGATTTTCTTTTTTAATTTTTTTTAAGTGAATTAAATCGTATAAATCTATAAAGGAAATCAGAGTTTCAATTTTATGTAGTTTTGTTTTTTTCCCAGTTACGTTTAGTGCAAGATTTATTTTAGCATAAGATTTAATCTTGAAACTATTCATGTATTAAGAGTTACTTAAACCTTCGATCAATTTGCCTTTAATGACTTTTTTCATTTTATCTTCTGTCTCTTCTAAATTTAAAACATTTTCCCAAAAATATCTTGCCTGGATTTTTCTATCTAACTTCCAAAGAATATCGCCATAATGATCATTTACAATTGGATCTTCTGGCATTAATTCAACTGCTCTCTTTAGAAAGTTTTCTGCCTTTTCATAATCATCAATTAAATAGTAAGCCCAACCTATTGAATCAATTATATAAGGGTCATTGCTTCTTTTAGCATAAGCCTTTTCAAGCATTTGAAGAGAGAGATCTATTTTATATTTTCGTTCTAACCAAGAATAAGCTAAGTAGTTTAACACATATGCATCGTCTGGATTAACTTCTAGAGATTTTAACAAGTCCTTATCTGAACTAACATAATCAGCCAACCTCTCATAACTGCCCCCTCTTCTATATAAAATATCCGCATATAGTTGAGAGTTAATGTCAATTTTTGAAATAATTTGATCATAATATCTTATTGCCTCTTTATATTTTTTTGCATTTTTATTAAAATTCGCAATATCAAAAACTATTTTTATAGAGGGATTTTTAATTTTTTTAAAATTTAAGTTAATAAAATCTAAAGATTTATCTTTATTTTGTAATTTAGAAATTATTTGTGCTTCTTTTTTTAATTTAAACCAATAATAAAACTCATCTTTTTTATTGAAAGATTCTAAAATTTTTAAAGTTTTTGTATAATTTTTATTAAGATAATGATTTTCAGCCAATAAGGATAAATTGAATTTAAACTTGGGATTTAAGTAATGAGATATATTTAAATAAAAATTAGAATTTTCATAATCATTTTGAGACGAGTAAAGGTTAGATACTAAGAAAAAAAACTCACCAATTATATCTGTAGTGTTGCTGCATGAAAATATTTTTTTAAATTCTTCTAGCTTTTGATCTTTAATCCACTTTTTTCCCTGTGAAATAAGTAAAGACGAATTTAAGTAATCTATATTAGCGGTAATATTTTTTGCCTCTTCGTATCCATCATTTTCAATCAAATAATTTAAGTAAAAAAATATATATCTTGAGTAGTCTGCATCATCTTGTGAATTAAGCAATTTATCAAAATAAACTTTGGTATTTTCATCATTCAAATAACATCTTTGAAAAACCTCATTAATAAAGGAAAAATTACCAAATTTATTTTTTGTTTTTGAAATTTTATTTTTCTCAAAAACATATAAATATTGTTTCAATGTTTCTGTAATTATTAAAGAAAGTCTATCGTTGTTGATAAACTCATAAGACTTTTGTAGATGTTCTTTGCTCCTTTTATAATTTTTTCTCTTAAGGCTGTCTAAAGCTAGAACTAAATGAGCTTCAAAAAAATTAGAATTATCTTCTGTTAAATTTTTCTTAATTTCGCTTGTAGCTTGTTGAACCTTACCCTCAAGCACAAGTGTGTATACATAGTTTTCAAGATATGAATCGTGCTGTTTAATTAAAGACTTTGATGATTTAAAAAATTTTAAAGCTTGAGAATTATCATTGTTCTCATAAGCGACGATACCAGAAAAATAATTGGACAAATGATGTGAATTAAAATCGTTTAAAGTCTTACTTTTTGAGTATAATGGGCTTTGATAAAACAATAATATTAAAGCAAATTTAAAAAACTTTATCAACATTGGGTCATTGTATGTCTAAAAAAGTAATAAATCAAAATACGAATTATGATTCAGAATTATTAAATTCTATTGGATCTAATTTTATTTTTGACGAAAATCCTATCAATAGGTTGAAGAATACTGCCAAAGATCTAAAAAAAGAGAATGATGTTAACCAGATTGATAAAGAAAAAGAACTTAATGAATTAAAATTGCAAATAAATTCAATTAATGATTGTGGCTTAAAAGATAATTCAAAAAACATAGTTTTGGGAGATGGAAATATCAATAGCCCTATAATGTTAGTTGGTGAGGCCCCAGGGGTGGAAGAGGATAATCTTGGCTTAACTTTTTTGGGCGACGTTGGAGATCTTTTAAGAAAGATGTTAATGGCAATAAACATTAAAAAAGAGAATATTTATTCCACTTATGCTGTTAATTTTAGACCACCCGAAGACCGAAAGCCTACCTCCACTGAAATTAAAAGATACTCTCATTTTTTGCAAAAACAGATTTCAATTATTAAACCAAAAATAATAATCCTTATGGGTAGTAGTGCTATGGAATCATTAACGGGCTTGAATAGTAAAATTTCTACAGAAAGAGGAAAGTGGAAAGAGGTAATTGTTAAAAACACTACCTACAATGTTATTATTACTTTTAACCCTTCTTACCTTTTAAGAGTCCCTGAAAATAAAAAACACTCGTGGGAAGACTTAAAAAAAATTAAACAAAAAATTGTTGATTTGAAATTGAATATCTAATGAAAATTTTGGCTGGTGTAGATGAGGTTGGTAGAGGTAGCTTAATCGGCCCAGTTTATGCAGCAGCTGTAATATTAAATAAATCTATTAATAAAAAATTATTAAAAGATTCTAAAAGTTTAACGAAAGATAAAAGAGAAGTGCTTGATAAATATATTAAAGAAAACTCTATATGGGCTATAGGTCATGCATCAACTAAAGAAATTGAAAAGATAAACATACTGCATGCAAGCTTACTTGCAATGAAAAGAGCTATACTAAAATTAAATAAGAAACCTTCTCTCGTTTTAATAGATGGTAATAAATTACCAGATCTTAAAAATTATAAACTAAAATATGTAATTAAAGGAGACCAAAAAATCCCTAGCATTTCCGCAGCATCAATTATTGCAAAAGTTAGTAGAGATAGATTTATTACAAAACTTTCAAAACAATTTAATAATTATGGATGGGATACAAATTCAGGTTACGGAACCAAACAGCACTTAAGAGCAATTAAAAGGTTTGGTATTACCAAACATCATCGTAAAACCTTCTCGCCTATTTGTGATCTTTTATAAGTTTCACGTGGGACAACACAATATCTGGTTGTTGAAAAAATTATAAACACAATTTGAATCCAATTAATTCAATCTGGAGTTGACCGTGGAATCCGTTTGGAGTCTAATTGTTTTATATAAAATGAAAAACGATTTTAAAAATAAGATTATTAATGGTGACAGTCTTGAGGAATTAAAAAAAATTCCAAGTGAAACTTTTGATCTTGTTTTTGCAGACCCACCATACAATTTACAATTAAAGAATTCGCTTACCAGACCAGACAGAACTAAAGTAAGTGCTGTTAATGATAAATGGGACCAGTTTGAAAGCTTTAAAAAATATGATGAGTTTACAGTTGCTTGGCTTTCAGAGTGTAAAAGAATTTTAAAAAAGGATGGAGCTATTTGGGTTATAGGAAGCTATCATAATATCTTTAGAGTTGGAACTGCCATACAAAATTTAGGATTCTGGATTTTAAATGATGTCATTTGGAATAAAAACAATCCAATGCCTAACTTTAGAGGAACAAGGTTTACTAATGCTCATGAAACATTAATTTGGGCATCTAAAAGTGAAAAATCAAAATATACTTTTAACTACCAATCGTTAAAATGTTTAAATGATGATCTTCAAATGAGATCAGATTGGAAACTACCTATTTGCAATGGAGCCGAAAGACTTAAAAAAAATGGCAAAAAAGTTCACTCAACACAAAAACCAGAGTCTTTACTTCATAGAGTATTATTGGCATCATCAAACAAGGGTGACTTAGTCCTAGATCCATTTTTAGGATCCGGAACTACTGCGACTGTAGCTAAGAAATTAGGTAGAAATTATTACGGAATTGAAAAAGAAAAAAATTATTTTAAAGCTTCAGTGGAAAGATTAAACAAAACAAAATCAATAGAAGATGACTTCCTAGACACTCTTAAAAACAATAGATCTAAACCAAGAATTCCTTTTGGGTCTTTAGTGGAGCTTGGAATAATAAAACCTGGAACGAGTATTTTTGACCAAAAGAAAAAAATTGTGGCTAAAATTATGGCTGATGGAAGTATCAAGCATAATCAATCTGAGGGATCTATTCATAAGGTTGCAGCATCAATTCTTGGCTCTGAAAGTTGTAATGGTTGGACTTATTGGCATTGCAATGTAAATGGTGTGAGTGTCCCAATAGATAACTTGAGACAAAAATTAATTGCTAATAATTAATTTTTATAAATTTTTCCTAAATAACTATTAATAAACTTATTATTTTTAACTAAATATTTCATTAAGGTATTCCTTAACCAAACTAATAATGGATTGGAAAGATGAAAAGCAAAATAATTTAATTTAGATTTCCAGTCAATCATCTTTGTTCTTTTAATTCTCTCAAAATTAAATTGATTATCTTCATTTTCTAAATTTTTATACAACTCATGCGCAACTTCTATTGATTGAGACGCACCTTGTGCAAAAGTTGGTGGAAAGGAAAAAAAAGCATCACCAATAAGAAATGTTTTCTTATTTATTGGTTGATGTATTTCAGAACTAACAAATACTGGAAAACACCTAATATCTTTCAAATTTTTAATAATATCTGGATCTACTTGTTTTGATATCTCAGATAAAATTGATGAAATAAAATCACTTTTTTCAAATAAAGAATAATCAAATAACTCATTAATACTAAGCTTTTTTCTCAAAATACTGACGAAATTAAAGTGACCCTTGTTATCAATTGGGTATGATACAGAATGTAAATTAGACCCTAAAGACAAAGATATGTTATTTGGATCAATGCCTTGAAGACTATCACGATCTATAGTTGCTCTTAAAGCGATGGATTTAAAATACCTTGGTTTAATTTCTTTTTTAGAAATTAATGATTTTGATTTTGAAAATGTCCCATCAGATATGACTAAATAATCACATTCAATTGAAGCACTATTTTCAAAAGTTACTTCGATATTATCACTCTCATAATCAATTTTAGTGACTTTTTTATTATAGTTTATGAAATTATCAGGAAGTTGATTTTTAAAAAAATTAATTAAAGTAAATCTTTGTAGTGTTGTGTATTTAGCTTCATTGATATTAAAAGCCGATATATTCAAATCACATATTTTTTTCTTATTTTTTAAAGAATAGAAATCTACTTTATTAGGATGAAATTTATCTTCTAAATTAACGTTGTGAAAACCTATTTCATTTAATAATTTAATGCTGTTAACTGAAAGTTGAATGCCATAACCCTTCTCTAGATTAACAGAGTTGTTCTTTTCATAAATAGTGATTTCGTAACTTGAGTTTTTTCTTAAAAGGTTTGCAATATATAGTCCCGATATTCCACCACCTATTATTGCTATTTTTTTCATTGGTTTTTTTCTAAATAACTAAAAATCTTCTTAGTAAATGTTGGTAAAGTATAACCATCAAGCTTAGAGCTATCAATCCAAGAAGAGTTTGGAATTGATCCCTTTATCTTGCTAAATTGAACAACTATATTCATATTCATATTAGAAATTTTAAAGTTTAGGTCTTTTTCTAAATTACTATGTTTGGGTAGTTCATCCATAGGAAATATTTTTAAATTTTTTAGAAAATTAAATTTACTATTTTTAACCAATAAAAATTGGTTATTTTTTTTATAAACTTTTAATAAATAAAATTTATTAATCTTTTTTTTTCTTTCTTTTATTATTTCAAAATCATTATTTTTAAAAGATTTACAATTTTTTGTTAAAGGGCATTGACCACATAAAGGATTTTTAGGTCGACAAATAAGTGCTCCTAATTCCATTAACGCTTGCGCATAGTCGCTCGCCCTAACTGAGGTGCCCAATATTTTTTTTTTACTAATAAGGTTTTCTTTTGAAACTTCACTAATTAGATTTAAGTTTAACAACCTTTTAATTACTCTTTCAATATTTCCATCTAGTGGAATAAATGGCTTATTAAAACCGATTGCCATTATTGCGTTTGCCGTATATTCCCCTATTCCAGGTAATAGCTTTAGTTCTTCAATGGTACTGGGCAATCTTCCTTTAAAAAATTTTTTTAATATCTGTGCTGTCTTTTTTAAATTTCTAACTCTAGAGTAGTAACCTAGCCCCTCCCAATATTTTAAGAGTTTATGCTCATTAACTTTTGCTAATGAACTTATGCTAGGGATGTCTTTTATAAAATTATTAAAATATGGAACCACAGTTACAACCTGAGTTTGTTGCAACATAAATTCGCTCACCAATGTGTAATATTCCCTTTTAATTTGGGAGAGTTTTTTTCTCCACGGTAACGATCTTTTATTATTATCGTACCAATAAAGAATTTTTTTTGGTAGTATGGATTTTGTCATATGCAATTTAAAAATAATACTAAGCAGAGATTTAAAACTATTCAAGGCTTAAGATCTTTTAAAGATACTTTGCCAAAAAACATCAAAAAAATAATCAAAAAAAAAGGTCACATATTCTCTGAAAATCTAAATAATTGGAAATACATAGTTGGTAATGAAATTTTTCAAATATGTTATCCAAAATCATTTAAAAATTCTAATAAGTTTGGTGTTAGCACTCTACAAGTGATGGTCAAAAGAGGTCATGAAATAGACTTAGAATATTCCAAAAAAGAAATAATGGATAAAATGAATAGTTTCTTTGGCTACGCCGTTGTTGAAAAATTAAAATTTATAAGTTTTGATGATGCTCAAACTAAATTTAAAAAGATAGATGAAAACGAGAATCATGTGACAAATAGTAAATATACAGATAGAATTAATGATATTAAGAACGATAAAATTAAAAAATCATTATTAGAATTAACTAAATTATTTAAACAAAGATGAAAAAAATAGTTTCAATATTATTTATTATACTTGTTGGCTTTGTCACTAACCTAATCGCAGAAGACAGTCAGTCTATCAAAAGAATTTCTGAAGGTGAGGAAGGTGCTAAGATCACAATAATTGCCTATGAGTCATTAACATGTGGTCACTGTGCAGACTTTCATAAAAATGTTTATCCAAACCTTAAGAAAGACTTTATTGATAAAGGTTTAGTGAAAATTCAATTTAGACACTTTCCTCTAGATATTGCAGCATTTAATGCTTCCAAAATTGGACAATGCAACAACGATGGTAAATCAGATATAATGCATATTTTATATTCAGGCCAAAAAAAATGGGCAAGAGGAAAAACACCAGAGGAAGCTACAAAGTACTTAAAGAAGTTTTTAGAAGATGAGGGTGTAACCTTAGATTTTGAAAAGTGCTTAGCAGACAAAGCTATTGAAGATTATGTTTTGAATGATCGAATCGAGGGTGTTAAAAAATTTAAAGTTAATGCTACTCCTACGATAATAATTAATGACAAAAAGTTTGAAAAAGACCTAAATTATAAGAATTTAAAAAAATATCTGGAAAAACTGATATAAGTTAGTCCATGGAGTTTAAAAAAATCCAACTAAATGGATTTAAATCATTCGCTGAGAAAACAAATTTTTTAATCGAAGACGGATTAACAGGAATAGTAGGTCCTAACGGTTGTGGAAAATCTAATATTGTAGAATCCTTAAGATGGGCTATGGGAGAAACCTCAGCAAAAAGTATGAGGGGCTCTGGAATGGAAGATGTTATTTTTAACGGAACATCAAACAAAGCTTCAAAAAATATAGCAGAAGTTTCAATCGTTGTAGATAATGCAAGTCATGAAGGACCTCTGCAATACAAGGATATGGATCAAATTGAAGTTAGAAGAAAAATTGAAAAAGACAAAGGCTCTAAATTTTACATAAATGATAAAGAAGTAAGAGCTAGAAATGTTCAAATGTTTTTTGCAGATTTATCTACCGGTGCCCATTCACCATCGATAATAAGTCAGGGACGTATTGGAGCCTTAGTAACTGCAAAGCCTACGGACAGAAGGGCAGTCTTAGAGGAGGCTGCTAATATTTCAGGATTACATGTTAGAAGACACGAGACTGAACTTCGATTAAATGCTGCAGAAGCTAATATAAAAAGAGCAGATGAATTAAGAAGACAGCAAGAAAAACAGTTGGCCAATCTTCAAAAGCAAGCTGAAGAAGCTACGAAGTATAAGTTTATATCTAAAGAAATAAAAAAAATTGAAGCAGGCCTATATTATTTAAAATTATTAGATATTGATAATAAAATTAGAATAGAAAATGAAATCAACAATGAAGCAGTGGGAGAAGTAAATAACTTCAACCAGCAAATTGCTCAGTTTGAAAACTCAATCAAAACAGAAACAGATAAAGTTTCTCCTTTAAGAGAAAAAAATATTGAAAACCTTTCAAGAATTCAAAGATTGAATTTAGTGTTACAAAGTTTAGATGAAGAAAATGTAAGAACGCAAGATGAGATAAAAAATTTCAAGAAATCACTAAAAACTATTGAAGAAGATATTGATAGAGAAAGAGGCATTGTAATTGATGCAAACTCGAATGAAAAAAGATTAAAAGAGGAAAAAAATGAATTAATAGAATTAGATTCTAAATATTTTGAAACTGAAAAACTATCAAACGAAGACCTCGAAAAAGCAAAAAATCAGCTTAGTAAAGAGCAAAAAGCCGTAGATGAAATCATTGAAATGTTTGCTAATGGCAACATAAATATCAGCATCGACCCAATTAAAGAAGTTATCAATACAATCGAAAAAATTAAAGAATTAATAAACAGTAATGAAGCTAATCAAGCTCTTACGTTGCTAGATAGAACCAAAATGGAATTAAATAATTTCTTAAGTAATTTAGCCAATGATGAAAGTAAAAATAAACTAACTGACATCAATGAAAAAAATGACAATATAAAATTACTTCAAGAAAAATATGCAGATAGTTTTAGTAAAAATCAATCAATTAAAAAAGAATCTATAAAAAGAAATGAAAGAATTAAAGCTATTGAAACTGAAGTTGAAAGTTGGAAAAACTTACTTTCAAACTCTCAGAAAATGGTAACAGAATTGACTGAGAGAAAAAATAAATTGTTATCACAATTAAACGAACGTGACCAACAACCTAAAACTCAAGCGGAAAAAAAGGGCCAAGCCACTGAAGGACTAAGAATTTCAGAAAATGAAAAAAATGAAAATGAAAAGATTATTGAAGAAACTGATAAAAAGATTAACTCTTTAAGACTTGAATTAAATGATGTTCAAGAAAGATCTATTCAAATAAGAGAAAGGAAAGCAAGCTCAGGTGCGACTGTTGAAGGATTAAAAAAACGTAAAGATGACTTGTTAGAAAGAGTTAACTCTGAACTTAACCTTGAAGAAAATGATATTCTTGAAAACTCCAATTTAAATGGTGTTGAGGAACTGCCAGACTCGGTTGCTCAAGAAGATGCTTTAGATGAAAAGAAAAAAGAAAGAGAAAAACTTGGTTCAGTTAATTTGAGGGCAGACGAAGAAACAAGTAAATATGAAATTGAAATTAAAAAAATGGAACAGGATAGAAAAGATCTTGTATCGGCAATCATTAAATTAAAAGAAAGTATTAATGAATTAAATCAAAAAGGAAGAGAGAGACTTTTAGAGGCTTTTGAAAAAGTTAATAGAAAGTTTAATGAAGTTTACACAAAATTATTTAATGGGGGAAATGCAAAATTAGAGTTAGTTGATTCTGATGACCCGCTTGAAGCTGGTTTAGAATTGCTAGTAAGTCCTCCTGGAAAAAGACTTCAGTCTATAACTTTATTATCCGGTGGTGAACAGGCCTTGACCGCTTTGTCTCTTATCTTTGCTGTGTTCCTTACTAATCCATCTCCAATCTGTGTATTAGATGAGGTTGATGCCCCGCTAGATGATGCTAACGTAACAAGATTCTGTGGTCTCTTAGACGACTTAACAAAAATAACTAACACTAAATTTATTATTGTGACTCACCATGCTCTAACAATGTCTAAAATGAACAGACTTTATGGAGTAAC
Organism: uncultured Candidatus Pelagibacter sp.; assembly: GCA_905620495.1. Lineage (GTDB taxonomy): Bacteria > Pseudomonadota > Alphaproteobacteria > Pelagibacterales > Pelagibacteraceae > Pelagibacter. Next base: position 11,712 of record CAJQTK010000030.1, read on the forward strand.
TATGCCCGAAAAGGGTATTAGCCAGCTAGTAGCTGTTGATTTACAAAAAGCTGAGAGTATGGTTGCTTAATAAATAAATGCCAAAAGATTCGCTTAAAACTCGCCTAGAGATTGCAAAATCTAAAATTGCTAAGAGAAACCTTTATAAAGACAAGGATCCACCCTCCTCTATTGGAACTGCCTTTAAATTAAGCACAGAATTAGTGTCAGCAGTAGTAGTTGGGACAATTATAGGGTTTATTTTAGACAAAACCTTTGGTACTAAACCCTGGTTAATATTAATATTTTTTTTTGTTGGTGTGGTTTCTGGAATTATAAACGTATTCAGATCTGCAAAAAATATGCAAGAATAGACTTAAAAAATTATGGCAACAAATCCGATGCACCAATTCGAGGTTTATAGAATTGGACCAGAAATAAAATTAGGTGCGATAGATATATCGTTTACAAATGCAAGTTTGTTTATGGTCATTAGTTCTTTAGCAATACTATTAATTTTTAATCTTGGATCAAAGAAAAATTCATTATTACCTAGCAAGGTTCAACTTCTAGCAGAGTTAAGCTACAGCTTTGTTTCAAAAATGATTAGCGATACAGCTGGGTCTAAGGCAAAACCATATTTTGCATTTATCTTTTCTTTATTTATGTTTGTGCTGTTCTGCAACATGTTTGGGATGATCCCTTATGCATTTACAGTAACTAGCCACATCATTGTTACCTTTATTTTAGCTTCATTTATTTTTGTTGGAGTAACAATCATTGGTTTTATAAAGCATGGTTTGGGCTATTTAAAATTATTTGTACCAAGTGGAGTACCGGCACTTCTTCTGCCATTAATTGTTGTTATTGAGATTATTTCTTATTTAAGTAGACCCGTAAGTCTTTCTGTTCGTTTATTTGCTAACATGATGGCTGGTCATACTATGATGAAAGTTTTCGGTGGCTTTGTAATAAGCCTCGGGATAGTTGGTGGATGGCTTCCACTGAGTTTTTCGGTTGCACTAACTGGTTTGGAAATACTGGTTGCTTTTCTTCAAGCATATGTTTTTGCAATCTTAACCTGCATCTATTTAAACGATGCATTAAATTTACACCATTAACTAACATAGGAGGATATAATGGAATTAGAAGCAGCAAAAATGATCGGAGCAGGACTAGCAGCAATAGCTCTAGCCGGTGCCGGTGTTGGAATTGGAATTATCTTTGGTAATTACCTTTCTGGCGCAATGAGAAACCCATCTGCAGCACAAAAACAATTCCCTAATCTTTTATTAGGATTTGCTTTAGCTGAGGCTACTGGTCTATTTGGATTAGTAGTTGCGTTAATTATTTTATTTGCATTTTAAATTTAATGATTAAAAAAATATTTTTTCAGTCGATATTTTTAAGCTTCCTATTTTTTATGGAAGCTTTTGCAGCTGAAAGTGGAGGTATGCCTCAATTAAATCCTGAGTTTTGGATTTCTCAAATTTTTTGGTTAACTATAACTTTTGGAATATTATATGTTGTCCTTTCTAAACTTATACTTCCAAAAATTAGTGCGAACCTTGAGATAAGAAAATCACAGATCGTAGAGAATATTGAGGCGGCGGAGAAGCAAAGAGAACAGAGCGAACTAAACATAGCAGAATACGAAAAAATAGTTCAAAATAGTAAGGATGAAGCTAAAAATTACTTCAAACAATCTAGGGGAAAACTATTGAAAGATATTAATCTTAAAAAAGATGCCTTAGATAAAGAGCTGAATTTAGAAATTCAAAAAGCCGAATCTGAAATTCAAGAACTTAAGGACAAAGCCCCTGAAAGAATTAATAAGATAGCTGTAGAAACTTCTGCAGATTTACTGCGTCAGTTAATAGGTGCGGAAGTTAATAGTAGTAGCATCTCAGCAATTGTTGATGACCTATCAAGAAAGAAGATGGATAAATATTATGGCAATTGATGCAACTTTTTGGGTAGCAATATCTTTTATAATTTTTATTGGAGGGCTAGTTTATCTAAAAATACCTCAAAAAATTAATGAAGTTTTAAATAAACTTATTTTAGATATTAAAAATGAAATTGATGAGAGTGAAAAATTAAGATCAGAAGCAAAAATTCTACTGGATAATGCTCAAAGTAAATTAGATACAGCTCAAGCAGATGGTAAAGAGATTTTAGAGCAGGCAAAAAAAGATAGCGACCATTTGGTTATAGAGATGAATGATAAATTTCATAAATCTTCTGAAATTAAAAAGAACTTAGCTGAAAATAAAATTATACAGATGAAGGATGCGGCACTTAAAGAGATAAAAGATGTGTCAATAAAGATTGCAGTGGAATCAGTTAAAAAAATTATTAATACATCTGTTGATAAATCAAAACTTGATAGTTTGTTTGATAAGAATTTAGAAGAAACAAAAGTCGCATTAAAAAAAATTAATTCATAATTCTCTTACAATTTTTTAAAAAAACTATAAATTAACCAAATGAAATCAATTGTCATTGGTTCTGGTTTTGGCGGTATAGCTGCCGCTCTTAGATTAAAAGCTAAAAACCATAATGTTACATTAATTGAAAAACACCCTGATCTTGGAGGTAGAGCTAGAGTATTCAAAAAAAATGGTTTTACATTTGATGCTGGGCCTACTGTAATTACAGCGCCTTATTTAATTGAGGAGCTTTTTGAACTTTTCAACAAAAAACCTGGGGACTATATAAAACTTACCCCTCTTAATATTTGGTATAGATTTATTTTTGAAGATGGAGATAAGTTTGATTATTCAGGTGATGAAGAAAAAATGAAAAAACAAATTAGAAAAATAAATGAAGATGATGTTAAGGGATATGAAGAGCTTGTAAAATTTACTAAGAAAATATTTGATAAAGGATTTATAGAACTTGCAGATATGCCTTTTGACAAGCCTTTGGTAATGATGAAACAATTGCCCGCTCTATTAAAGCTAAAGAGCTACAAATCAGTCTATTCATTAGTATCTTCTTATATTAAAAATGAAAAATTAAGACGCATGTTAAGCATGCACCCACTTTTGGTTGGAGGAAATCCTTTTACAACAACATCAATTTATGGATTGATACTGTATCTAGAAAAAAAATGGGGCATTCATTATTCTATGGGTGGTACAGGGAATATAATCAAAGGCTTAGAAAAACTAATGATCGAGGAAGGAATTGAAATAATTAAAGGTCAAGAAGTGATAAATATTATTTCAATTAATAATAAAATTGAAGGAATAAAACTAGATAATCAAAGAGAAATAAATGCAAACAATGTAATATGTAATGCTGACCCACCAGCGGTCTACGAAAAACTTCTCAATCAAACCAAAGTTAATTATTTATTTGAATGGAAACAAAAAAGAATGGAATATTCTATGGGGTTGTTTGTTTATTATTTTGGCACTAAAAAAACATATTCTGATGTTGAGCATCATACAATTAAATTTGGAGACAAATATAAAGAGCACTTAAATGATATATTTAATAAAAAAAAATTAAATAAAGATATAAGTTATTATCTACATAGACCTTCTGCCACTGATAAATCTATGGCACCAGAAGGAAATGACTGCTTCTACGTACTAGTTCCAGTCCCAAATAATCAATCTAAATTAGATTGGAAAATTGAAGGTGAAAAAATGAAAGACCTAGTGATAGATAAAATGGAGAAAGCATTATTACCAAATCTTAGAGAAAACATAGTTGCTGACCTCTACTTAACACCAGATTATTTTGAAAAAGAATTGAATACTAAATTTGGATCTGGATTTTCTATACAACCTAAATTTACCCAGTCAGCTTATTTTAGGTTTCATAATAAATCTGAGGTTTGCGAGGGATTATACTTTGTTGGTGCCGGGACACACCCAGGGGCTGGTGTTCCGGGTGTGCTATCATCAGCAAAAGTTTTAGATAAGATTATATAATGTATAATAAAAACTATCTGTCTATTTACGCAAAGTCTTTTAACTGGGCTGGTTTTTTCTTACCCAAAAAAACATATCAAAAATGTTCCTCATTATATGATTTCTGTAGAACAGTTGATGATATTGCAGATGATCGAAATGAATTAGTTGTTAAGAAAAAAAACTTATCAACCTTTAAGAATGATTTTATTAATAAAAACTTCAATAATCTAATAATTAAGAAAATGTGGGACCTTATGATTGATCATAAAATTTCAATAAAAATTATTGAGGATTTATTTGCTGGTGTTGAGTCAGACTTAAGTGAAAAAGTGCAATTAAATAACAAAAAAGATTTATTAATTTATTCTTACAGGGTTGCTGGCACAGTAGGTTTAATGATGGCCAAAATTTTAAATGTTAAAGATAGGGATTCGATGAAAGCAGCTATAGATCTAGGTATTGCAATGCAATTAACAAATATAGCTAGGGATGTTGTTGAAGATTCAAAAGATAATAGGTTTTATATTCAGCATGATTTTCAAGTTATAAGCAATACCTTAGTTTTAGCTAACTTATTTTATAAGAGCTGCTTTACATCAATTAAGGAAATCCCTTTTAATTTTAGATTTGCAATATTGGTTGCTAGAAGAGTTTATAGAAAAATAGGCGATGAAATTTTAAAAACAAACAATATAGAGGGTTATAATAAAGCTGGCAAAATTTATGTTAATAATTTAGGAAAAATTTATCAAACAGTTTTATCTCTAATAGATTTAATAAAGCTTTTATTAACAAAAGAAAAAAGCCATTATATGAGTGATGAACATCTTCTAATCAACGAAGAAGTAGATATGAATGAAAGAATTTGATTATATAATTATAGGTGGTGGTTGTGCGGGATTATCTTTGGCATATGAATTAGAGATTCACAATAAGCTTAAAGATAAAACACTAGCAATTATTGAACCGAGGTTAGAATATAAAAAAGATAAAACTTGGTCTTTCTGGAAAACTATAGATCATAACTTTGAAGATTGTGTAAAAAAAAGTTGGAAAAATTTCTCTATAAATATACCTAATAAAACTAAATATTTGGAATGTGATAAACTGCTCTATCAATCTATAGATAGTGGATTATTCTATGAAAAAATAAATTCTACACTTAAGCAGAATCAAAACATCAGCTTCTATAAAGATGTTAGTGAAATAAGCTTAAACAATTCCTTTATCTTTAACAGCGTTCCCTCAATAGAGTCTTCAGAAAATAAGCTTTGGCAACACTTTAAAGGTATTGAAATCGAAACTACTAAAAATGTTTTTGATGATGAGATTATAAATTTGATGGACTTTGATTGTCAACAGCTTGACAGTGTTCATTTCTTTTACACATTGACATATAATAAAAACAAAGCTCTAGTTGAAACCACATGGTTATCAGACATGAATAACGATTTAGAAATGGATTATGATGAGCAATTAAAGAATTATATAGAGAATTGCCTTAATATTAAAAACTATAAAATTAATTATAAAGAAAAAGGTGCCATACCATTGTTTTATCCGTCAAACATTAATGAAAAAAATAAAATAAATATTGGAACTGCTGGTGGTATGACTCGATTAAGCACAGGGTATACTTTCTTAAATATTCAAGAGCACAGTAGGTTTATAAGAGAGAATATTGAAAATATTAAAAATGTTCAAAAATATGAGATTAGAAAAAAATATAAATTTTTAGATAAGATATTTTTAAGAGTTTTAAGAAGGCACCCTAAGGAAATGCCAAGTATATTTTTTAAAATGTTTAATAATTCACCAGAGACTATTATCAAATTTTTATCAAATAAGAGCAACATAGTTGAAGACTTATTGATAATTCTTAAAATGCCTAAATGGATGTTCATTAAGAGTCTATTAAAATAAAATGCATAATTTAATAAATAAAATAAACTTCTACCATTCTATTATTTTTTTTCTATTTTCAATCTTGCTTGCTATAATAATTGATCAATTTGAAAGTTTAATTATTTCTCCAGTCATTTGCTTACTTCTTATTCTTTCTATTGGAATTTCACATGGTGCGTTGGATAATCAAAAGGGTAAAAGACTTATTCGGCTGTATAATATAAAAAATTCTTACCTTTTTTATTTAATATATTCAATGATTGGACTTAGTATAATCGTATTTTGGTTATACTTCCCAACTACATCACTCATTGTATTTTTAATAGTAGCCTCATATCATTTTGGTAAGGAGGATATAGATTTCCTGATAAAGAATAAAAATGCATCAAATTTAATTCTTTATTTTTTAAAAGGAACACTAATAATTGTTGCTCCACTAATGTTTCATTTTACTGAAACGGTTATTATTTTTAAATTGCTACTAATTCAAAATGAGAATTTTTTTTTATTTTTAGGGTTTATTGAAACCAACCAAATATTACACTTTGCTTTATTAACCTCTTTACTTGTTAATATTTATTATTTCATAAATAATTTTAAAATTATGAATATCTTAATATTTATTGATTTTTTATCTATCGTAGCCTTAAATTATTTTTTATCTCCTCTAATCGCTTTTACAATATACTTTTGCTTCTTACATTCTTTCCGACATTCAATCTCATTGATAAATGAACTTGATGCAAATGACTTTAAAAATGGCGCTCATATTTTTGTAAAAAGAGCTATGCCCCTTACCTTTTTAACAGCAATACTCTATGTGGCTAGCCTATACATTCTATCCAATTATTATCAATTAAACGACGCAATATTAAAAGTTATATTTATTGGTTTGGCGTCTTTAACCTTTCCTCATATATTGCTTGAATATCTTTTGGAAAAAAATGAAAAATAAACAAATTAAAATATTACTTTCTGCTCCACGAGGGTTTTGTGCCGGCGTTGAAAGAGCAATTGAAATAGTTAAAAAAAGTATTAAAAAATATGGTGCTCCAATTTATGTGCGTCACGAAATAGTGCATAATAAATATGTTGTCGATAGCCTTAAAGATATAGGGGCAATTTTTGTTGAAGAACTAGAAGAGGTTAAAGACAAAACTAGACCTGTAATCTTTTCTGCACACGGTGTACCAAAAACTATACCATTGCAAGCTGATAGCTATAAAATGGAATACATAGACGCCACATGTCCTCTTGTTTCAAAAGTTCACAGAGAAGCTGAAAACCTCTATAAAGCAGGCTATCACATTGTGCTTATAGGGCACAATAACCACCCAGAAGTTATTGGTACTATGGGGCAATTGCCAGAGGGTGCTATTGATTTAATTCAGGACGAACATGATGTTGAAACATATAAATTAGATCAAAATAAAAAGATTGCCTACGTTACACAAACAACACTGTCCATTGATGATACTAAAAATATAATAAAATCTCTTAAGAAAAAATTTCCTGAAATTAAAGCGCCATTTAAAGAAGATATTTGTTATGCAACTACTAACCGTCAATCAGCTGTTAAAAATATTGCAAAACAATGTGATATGTTTTTTGTTTTAGGAAATAGAAATTCTTCTAATTCAGTTCGCTTAGTCGAAGTGGCTGAACAAGCTGGCTGCCCACATGCTGAATTAATACATTCAGAAAGCGAGATTCCATTTGAAAGATTACAAAACTGTAAAACAATTGGCATTTCATCAGGAGCATCTGCTCCAGAAATTCTAGTTGAAAATTTCATCAATAAACTGAAGAATAAATTTAAAATAAAGGTTGAAGAAGTTGAAATTACAAAAGAAAACATTGTTTTTAAAATCCCTGCAAAATTAAATTAAATGGCCGTATATACAAAAATAAAAAATAAAGATGTCCTCACATTAAGTAATGATTACAAAATAGGTGCAGTAACTAAATTTGAGGGTATAAAAAAAGGAATAGAAAATACAAATTATCTATTAAGGACAAGCAAAAAAAAATATATCTTAACAATCTTTGAAAAAAGAGTTCAAAAAAGAGATTTGCCTTTCTTCATAAGCTTAATGGAGGGGTTAAATCAAAAGAAAATTATTTGTCCTAAACCGTTAAAAAACAGCAATGGTAAGCATTTAAGTACAATTCAAAATAAACCGTTCTGCATTGTGACTTTTTTAAAGGGCACAGATAAAACTAATCTTAATTATAAAAATTGTTTTGATATAGGTAAAAATATTGCAAAATTTCATAAAGTTACGAGCAAAATAAAATTATATAGAGAAAACTCTATGTCTATTAGCAAATTAGGTAACTTATTAAAATCCATCAAGTTTACATCTAATAAAGTAGCCCCAAAACTAGAACCTACACTTAAAGCATGCCTAAAAAATATTAAAAATCAGTGGCCCAAAAAGTTACCCACTGGGATCATTCATGGAGATTTATTTATAGATAATATTTTCTTTAACAAAAATAAATTTTCTGGATTTATTGATTTTTATTTTTCAAGTAATGATTATCTAATGTATGAGATTGCAATTTGCATAAACGCATTATGTTTTGATAAAAAAAGAAATTCTTTTGTAATGAATAATAAAAAAATTAAAAACTTAATTGATGGATATGAAAGCATAAGACCTTTTTCAAAAAAAGAAAAAGATGCATTAAATATATTATGTAGAGGGGCTGCTTTAAGATATCTGCTAACTAGGATTTATGATTATTTTAATACCCCTAAAACTGCTTTAATTCAAATTAAAGATCCCAACGAATATTTACAAAAACTAATTATCCATAACAATCTAAATAGCTACAAAGATTATTATAAGTAATGATAAAAATTTATACTGATGGCTCTTGTTTGAATAATCCTGGAAATGGTGGTTGGGCAGCAATTATCAATATTAATAATGAAGTAAAAAAAATTAGCGGCAGTGTAAAAGATACAACTAATAATAAAATGGAACTGATGGCTCCAATTAAAGCACTTCAAACCATAGAAGAAAAGCAACCAATTGAAATTTATACAGACTCACAATATTTGAGATTAGGCATTACTGATTGGGTACATAAATGGACAAAAAATAATTGGCTGACTTCAAAAAAAGAACCAGTAAAAAATAAAGAACTTTGGATTCAGCTTTATGATTTAAATAAATCCCATGAAATTAAATGGATATGGGTTAAGGCACACGCTGGAAATATTTTAAATGAAGAGGTCGACTTGCTAGCAAAGCAAGCTGCAGAATTAAACTAAATTTAAAAAATTTTGGGCAGCAGATATTTCACATGCACCCGTATCCTCTTCTTCTTGTAATTTAATTACTTTAAGGTTCTCAATTAGCATTGTGTATCTGTTTGATCTTATACCTAATCCTCTGGCACTTTTATCAACATCTGCACCTATCGCTTTCGTAAAACTTAAAAATGGATCTGCCATCATCAAAATTTTATCTTTAACATTCTGACTTTTTCCCCATGCATCCATTACGAATGGATCATTTACTGAAATGCATACTATGTAATCCACACCTTTTGCCTTGTATTTTTCATGATTATCAACATATCCAGGCAAATGTTTAGCTGAACAAACTGATGTGTAAGCACCTGGTAAACCAAATAAAACTATCTTCTTATCCTTAAAAAATTCTAATGTATTTTTCTTAACAGGATTTCCATCTTCCATAATAAAAAATTCAGAATTAGGTATTTTATCATTTTCTTTTAATTTCATTGTATTTTTTCCTTAATATATTTTTTGATTTTACTTAGATTATTTGATATAATATCGTAATTTTCTTTTTCATCCATAACATACTTTAGTTCGTCAGGTAGTTCTGGTTTGATACCAATTGATTTATCTATTGCATCAGGAAATTTACATGGGTGTGCTGTTACCAAAACAATATTATTACCATCTATATTTACTTTGTTTAAGGCTCCAAAGCCTATCGCGCTATGAGGATCCAGTATAATATCATATTTAGTATAAACCTCTTTAATAATATCTAAAACCTCCTTTTCATTAATGCTTGCTGATAAAAAATCTTTATTTATTTTTTTCATTTTGCTTTTTGGAATAATATATTTACCTTCTTCTTTAATATCAGTCATGATCTTTTGGGTTTCATTATCATCACAATCATTCAGATCATATACCAATCTTTCAAAATTGCTGGCGATTTGAATATCCATACTTGGTGAATTTGTTTCAAAAACACTTTCAGCTTCATATTTTCCACTTGAAATTGCTCTATGCAAAATATCATTTTGATTTGTAGCAACTATAAGTTTGTTTATTGGTAGACCCATTTTTTTAGCTAGATAACCCGCATACACATCTCCAAAATTGCCTGTTGGTACTGAGAAGTTAACCGGTCTATCGTCTCGGATTTGGAAATATGTGTAAAAATAATAAACAACTTGTGCAATAATTCTTGCCCAATTTATCGAATTCACACCAGACATATTAATTGATTTAGAAAATTCTTTATCTGCAAACATTGATTTAACTAAATTTTGACAGTCGTCGAAGTTACCTTCTATCGCTATATTAAAGACATTTTTTTCTTTAATAGTTGACATTAGTTTTCTTTGAACAAATGAAACTTTATTGTGAGGGTGAAGAACAAATATATTCATATTCTTTTTCCCCTTGATTGCATCTATTGCAGCAGCACCTGTGTCTCCCGATGTTGCAACTACAACATTTATATTTTTATTAGTTTTGTTTAAATAAAATTCATAAAAGTTTCCCAACAATTGCATCGCTATATCTTTAAAGGCAAGTGTTGGACCATGAAATAACTCTAAAAGCTTAGTGTCACCTACTTTAATTAAATCTACAGCATTGTCTTTTCTAAACACAGAATATGACTTTTCAACAATATCTGATAATTCATTTACCGTCATAAAATCACCAATAAATGGGTAAATTATTTTTTTTGCTAAGTCCTTGTAATTTAAGCTACTTAATGATTCAAGCTCCACAGCACTGTATTTTTTAACTTCCCTAGGAACAAACAAGCCCCCATCATTCGCAAGTCCTTTGATAAATACTTCCTCAAAGCTATATTCTTTTGAATTGTCTCTAGTGCTAATATATTTCATTTATGATTATACGATACCTTACCGTAATTTTTTTTAGGAACAATATTTAAATTAGACTATCTATCAAAAATAATACAAAGATTAAAAATAAATACAAAATTGAATAAGCAAATACTTTTTTTGCTTTCTTTAAATCAAATTTATCTTTCTTATGTTTGTATAGGTCAAAACAAATATAAATATAATAAATTGTAAGAATTAATACCGGTATGAAATAGATTAAACCTGAAAAGTTAATCAAATATGGAAAAGTGATGACTGGTAACATTAATAAAGAATAAATAAAAATATGTACTTTAGTTTTTTCAATACCGTCAGTTAAAGGTAGCATTGGAATTTTTGCTTTTTTATAATCATCAGCTTTATATAGGCTCAATGCCCAAAAATGAGAGGGTGTCCAAAAAAAAATTATCAAAAATAAGGTTAATGGCTCTAAACTAATTGTATTAGTGGCTATAGTCCACCCGATAACAGGTGGCAATGCTCCGGCTACTCCACCAATAACAATGTTTTGTGGTGTTTTTTTTTTTAACCATATTGTGTAAATAAAAAGATAAAAGAATATTGTAAATAACAACAATGATGCTGATAATAAATTTGTAAAATAGTTTAAAGCTACAACTGAAATTATTGACAACAATACTCCAAAGATAAGTGCCTGCTTTCTATTAATTTTACCAGTTGGAATTGGCCTCAAGCATGTTCTTGTCATGAGTGCATCTAAATCTGACTCATACCACATGTTTAAACATCCCGCTGCACCAGCACCTAACGCAACTAAGGTTATGCCTATCATGGCATTAACAATATCTATATTGGAATTGGAAGTTAAAAGGCCAACAGCACACGTAAAAACAACAAGAGACATAACTCTTGGCTTCATTAACAAATATAAGGATTTAATATAAATATTTATATTTAGTGGGGTAGTTTTTTTTATAATCATATTGGATAAAAGTACTCTACAGCTAATCTATATTTATTAAAATAAATATAAGAGATATTACCATTCCAATAATTAAAATATGATTACCTAAATCAAAGATTCCAACTTGTTTATTTTTTTTATCAATAAATCTTCTGCTGAGAGGCAAATTGTCATATGGGTTAATTTTAATTGACGGACTTTTTTCTTTTTGAGCTTCTATTTTTAATTGAGTGCCAAACCATGTGGCATAAATAAAAAGTAAAAAAAATATTATCACCCCACCAAGTACAGTAAAACCAGTCATATAATTATCCTCCTATAAAAAAATATAATAATCTTGTAAAAACAGTGTATTTAGCTTCTGCTACCATTAGCCCAATGAAGCAAGCTATTGCTGTCATTGGCCACAAAAGAACATTAACCAAGGCATATCTCTCCCAAAATAAATGCATAAAAAAAGCCATTATTAGTCCAGCTTTAAGAAACATAAATATTAGAATTAAAGTCCATCTTAATAATCCTTGAAATTGAAACCAGTCGACCATGTAAGAAAAGAAACTAAGTACAAATAATAATCCCCAAATCCATAAGTAGATTCCTATCTTATGTGTTGAAGCAACTGTTTCTTTGTTTTCTATCTCATCCATAATCTAGTTTACCATAAATAAAAGAAGGCAAATATAAATACCCATACTAAATCAACAAAATGCCAATAAAGTCCTAAGATTTCTATTGCTACATAGTCTGATTTCATTGAAGTAAAAAATCCTCTTTTACCTTTGTCAAAATCACCTCTAAAAACTTTTCTTGAATAAATAAATAAGAAGATCACACCAATCGAGACGTGTGTTCCATGAAATCCAGTGATCATAAAAAAGAAAGAACCAAACTGTTTAGCTCCAAAAGGATTTTCCCACGGTCTGACACCTTCATGTATTAGCTTAGACCATTCAAATGCTTGCATGCCAACAAAAGTAAGCCCCCCTATAGCTGTAGCTAATATTAACCAACCACACATTTTTCTATTTTTTTCATATCCATATTTAACCGCAAGAGCCATGGTTCCACTGCTAGTAATTAAAACAAATGTCATAATTGCAATTAATAATAATGGAACAGCTACGCCATTGACATGTAATGAAAAAACCTCACTTGTGTTTGGCCAATCCACTACAGTAGAAGTTCTTCCTTTCATATATGAAATTAAAAAACAGCTAAATATAAAAGTGTCACTCAGTAGAAAAATCCACATCATAACTTTACCCCATTGAACACCTTTAAAGGCAGTTTGATCCGATCCCATATCCTGAGACATGCCTTTAAAACCTCCAGGTAAATTTTTTAATGAATTATCTGACATCTAAATTGATTAAGTTTTTTCAACTTCCGCACTTATAACTTCACTTGGTGGGGTTGTTTGAGTTATATAATCTTCTTTTGCTCCCGGTACATTAAAGTCATAAGGCCATCTATGAATAACTGGCAATTTTTCTCCCCAGTTACCATGAGCTGGCGGCACTTCTGGAGTTAACCACTCTAAAGAATTTGCTTTCCAAGGATTTTTTCCAGCTGGTTTTCCAATGCTCAAACTTACTACTATATTATAAATAAATATAAGCTGTGAGAAACCAACAATTAAGGCAGCTACAGTTATAAATTCATTCATTCCTATCGCAGAGGTTACATAAGGACTGTCATACATTTCAAAATACCTTCTTGGTACTCCGATAAAACCGAGATAGTGCATGGGGAAATAAATAGAATAAGCCCCTAAAAAAGTGAACCAAAAATGCCACTTACCTAATTTTTCACTTAACATTCTTCCTGTAACTAAGGGAAACCAATGATAAACAGCTCCCATAATTACCATAAGCGGGGCGATCCCCATTACCATATGAAAATGGGCTATGACAAAATAAGTATCAGATAGCGGAATATCCACAGCAACGTTGCCTAGAAAAATCCCAGTAATCCCACCATTTACAAAGGTCACAATAAAACCTAGGCAAAAAAGCATTACAGTATTCATTCTTATGTTGGCTCTAAATAGTGTGATTATCCAGTTATAAACTTTCAATGCAGTTGGTACTGCAATAATAAGAGTGGTTGTTGCAAAGAAAAATCCAAACCAAGGATTCATTCCACTAACATACATGTGATGAGCCCAAACAAAGAAACTTAAAGCACCAATACCAACGATAGCCCAAACCATCATTCGATATCCAAAAATATTTTTTCTAGCATGAACTGATATTAAATCTGAAACTATTCCAAAAGCAGGAAGGGCTACAATATAAACTTCAGGGTGTCCAAAAAACCAAAATAAATGCTGGAAAAGAACTGGACTTCCACCACCATAACTTAATACTTCTCCTGCCTGAACAATTGTTGGCATAAAGAAACTAGTTCCAAGCATCTTATCTAAAGTCATCATAATGCAACTAACCAATAAAGCTGGGAAAGCTAACATTGCTAAAGCAGTTGCTGTAAAAATCCCCCAGATAGTCAATGGCATTCTCATTAATGTCATGCCTCTAGTACGTGCTTGTAAAATTGTGATTAAATAATTTAATCCACCCATAGTAAATCCAATTACAAATAAAGATAAAGAAACAAGCATCAAAATAATTCCCATATTCGATCCTGGGGTACCTGGTAAAATTGCCTGAGGTGGATAAAGTGTCCAGCCTGCTCCAGTTGGTCCACCAGGAACAAAGAAACTGGCCATAAGAACACAAACTGCAATAAAAAACATCCAAAAGCTAACCATGTTTACATACGGGAAAACCATATCTCTTGCACCAACCATTAAAGGAATTAAATAATTTCCAAAACCTCCCAAAAATAATGCTGTTAAAAAATAAACTACCATTATCATTCCATGCATAGTTACAAATTGATAATAGTGTTCGGCAGTAATAAATGGAACTAATTCTGGAAAACCTAATTGCAAACGCATTAGCCATGACAGCACTAAACCAACAATTCCTGTAAATACTGCAGTAAGAAAATATTGTACTCCAATAACTTTTGCATCCTGACAAAAAATCCACTTCGTAATAAAGCTATGACCGTGATATAAATCTTGTTCTGGAAGCTCTGCAGGTCTTACATAATCAATATCTTTTGACGAACCAGAAGAGCTCGAAGTAATCTCTGAAGACTGTGCTTTAATTGGTGTATTTTTTTGGTTATATTCGTCTGACATATTGTTTTAATTATTATTTTTTGCAACTATTATTGATTTTAATTTATCGTTATTTTGTTTTACTATTAAATCTGAAAAAGTTTCTTGTTCTTTAATCCAGTTGTCATAATTGCCTTCACTTTGAACTATGACTTTTGCTCTCATAGCATAGTGACCTACCCCACAGTATTCGGCACATAAAACCTCATACTCCCCCAATTTATTTGGTTCAAACCAATAATAAGTAATTATTCCAGGAATAGCATCCATCTTTGCTCTAAATTGAGGTACATAAAAATTATGCAAAACATCAAGTGATCTTAATAAAATTTTTACTGGCCTATTTGTTTTTAGGTGAAGCACATCGTCTTGAATTAAAATATCATCTTTTCCATTTGGGTCATCCAAATTCATTCCATAAGGATTGTCGTCACTAATTTTTGCTACATGAGCAGTGCCTAATATTCCATCTTCACCTGGCAATCTATATTGCCATCCCCATTGCCACGCATTCACCTCGACGTGCAATGCATTTTTTGGAGTATTAATATAATTGTTATAAACAATAAGTCCTGGTGCCAAAAGAGCTATCACTCCTATAGTGGTCGCAATAGTTAATATTTTTTCTAATTTATGATCTTCTGGTTTGTATTCAACCATACGACCTTCTTTATAAGAATACTTTAAAATGCAGTACACCATGAATAAACAAACTAAAATAAATACTCCACCACCAATCCAAAAAGTTAAATTAATTGTATCATCCATTGCTCCCCAATTTGAAGCTATGTCTGTCCACCACCATGGAGTAAAAATATGGAACAAAACTGAACCAACAATTACTCCTAAAAATATAATTCCTGCATGCATAATTTAAGTGTTATAGAAGAAATATACATATAATCTAGAGACAAAATGTCTTAATAAATTAGCAAATAAGCCTATATAACTCTATCAAATATGCTAGAAAAATTTGAAATTTATATAATTATACTTATTTTGGTGTTTCTTTTTTATGTTGTAATTTCACTAGGCGCAGGAGTTTTTTCAAAAAAAGAAAAAAAACCAGAAGTAAAAAAATATTTAAGATCTGTAAATATCTTATTAATTTTCATAGTTATTGTTGGAACTGTTTTAATGTTGTTTCTTTAAAAAACTTAACTAAGTAACGCTCGGCACCAAGCAATAACAGTATCATTAAAAACATACATAATTAAAAAAAACATAGTCCAAACAATTAATAAAAAAATCCAATAGAGAGATAAGGCTTCTATACTTTTTTTATGACTTGTAATTTCTTTCTGTTCAAGTTTGCTAATTTTAGAAAAAACTTTTCCCCAAAAAAATAATCCGCCAAGCAAATGAAGCCCGTGTAGTGCTGTGAATATATAAAAAGACGAAAAATAATTATTCGTAGATACATAATTTCCATCTTTCATTAACTGAAACCAAAAAAATATTTGCCCAAATAAGAAGACGTAACTTAAAAATCCAACTATAAGTAAGTTTTTTTTAATTTTTTCATAAATATTTTTTTTTAAATCTTTTGTAATTTTATTAAAAAAATAAGTTACGGATAATAAAATTAGAGTATTTACCCATAGTAAATTTGGTTTTAGTAAATATTGTGTATCTTGCGTTGTTGGAATGCTATAAAGATAACCCGTAATAATTAGACTGAATAATACAGTGCTTACACCAAAAATTACTATGACAGCTGATGTTTGATTTGAAATATCAAATGTTTTACCTTGATGATAATTATCTGTTGCCATCTGCTCTTTATCCCAAGGTTTGTCAGACAGTGCGCCAAAAAGTTTCTTAAAAAATTTAGACATAATTGTTATCTGTAATATATAATGATTAAATTATGAAATTAAAGACTTCAATTACGATACTGGGAGGTTGCTTAGCAATTTTTATATTTATTATGCTACCTATTGTATTATCGGTACAAGAAAAAAAGGAGGATATTGTCGCATCGTATACTGGTTCTACATTTATATTAAAAGATGTGAATAATAACCCAGTAACAGAAAAATCTTTTCAAGGGCCATTAACTGCAATTTTTTTTGGTTTTACAAACTGCCCTGATATATGTCCACTGACCTTAGCTAATCTAGATGAAATTATTGGAAAATTAGATGATGTGGAAAAAGAAAAATTCAAAATTTATTTTGTAAGTATTGATCCCGAAAGAGATAAACCTGAAATAATTAAAAATTATCTAAATTCATTTAAAAATGAAATTTATGGAATAACAGGAGATCCTGAAAAAATATTTTTACTTTCAAAATCTTGGGGTGTTTTAAGTGAAAAAATTTTTAATGAAGATGGTAGTTACTTAATTAACCATAGCTCTTCAATACTTTTACTTAATAATGGAAAATACATTGATCGTATTAGTCATCATGAAAATTTAAATAATATTTTTAAAATAGTTAAGAAATATTTATAAATCTAAACAGTAATTAATTATAGAAATTGCAGAAATAACTGCTGTTTCTGATCTTAATATATTTTTATTTATTTTGATTGGTTGAACGTCTTTAAATGAAAGAATTTGCTCCCTTTCAGCCTCTGAGAAATCACCTTCTGGACCAGTGATTATACATGTTGGATTTTCTGTTAATTTTTCTAAATTTAATTTCTTATTTTTAGAGTTTAAATCTGTAAATATTAGGTTAATTTTATTGTTTAAAAAAAATTTTAAATTTTGTGGTTTTTCAATAGAAGGTACATTAATTCTATTTGACTGTTCTGCGGCTTCTATAATAACTTTCTCAATTCGTTCTTTATTTATTTTTCTAACAACTGTTCTGTCAAAAATAATAGGTAAAAATTTAGTTACCCCTAATTCGGTTGCTTTTTGAATCATGAAGTTAAAATAATTTGATTTAATTGGTGAAAAAGCTAACCATAATTCTTTGGTATTTTCTTTCTGTCTTAATTGTTTTGTAATATTAAATTCAACTATACTTTTTGATATATCTAAAATTTTTGCTTCCCATTCACCACTACTATTAAACAAAGCAAAAACCTCATTCACTTTAATTCTCATCACTTTATTTACATAATGAGATTGTGATTTATTAAGTCTACCTGTTAAATTAATTGATAAACTTTCTTTGAAAAATAATCTAATATTACTCATTAATTTTAATTTAATTTATGAAAAATATTAAAGCAATAATTTTTGATGCATATGGCACTTTATTTGATGCCAATTCAGCAGCAGAAAAATGTAAAGATAAAATTGGTGATAAGTGGGAAGGTTTTGCTAATTACTGGCGAACTACTCAACTAGAATACACTTGGCTTAGAAGCTTAATGAATAGACATAAAGACTTTTGGCAAGTGACAGAAGATAGTTTAGATAAATCAATGAAGGCATTTGAGATAGATGCTTCAATGAAAAATGAATTATTAAACCTTTATAAGGTACTCTCACCCTTTCCAGAAGTGCCTGAAGTTTTAAAAAAACTAAAAGAAAAAAATTATAAATTAGGTATTCTTTCTAATGGAACACCTTCTCTTCTTAATGAGCTAGTTAAGAGTAATAATTTAGATAATATATTTGATGATATATTTTCAGTCGAAGAAGTTGGAATTTATAAACCAGACTCAAAAGTTTATGACATGCCAATTAATAAATACCAAATACAAAAAGAAGAAGTTGCATTTTTAAGTGCAAATACTTGGGATGTGTCTGGTGGTGGAAATTATGGTTACAGTTCTATTTGGGTAAACAGAAATAATAATATTTTTGATAACCTTGATTACAAACCTAAAGAAGAAGTAAAAAACTTAAAACAGCTACTTGATATTATCTAATTCTGTTTTCTTCAAAATTCTTATTTAATTTTACTGAAATAGTTCGGGTATTTCTTTTATTCCATTCAGAAAAAGATCTTAATATTGGCATAACCGAAAGGCCAAATTCAGTAAGTGAATACTCAACTTTTGGTGGCATTATTTGAATGACTTTTCTATTGACGATTCCATCAGCCTCTAACTCTTTAAGCTGTTTAGATAGCATTTGTTGTGTAATGGTTTTCAATGCTTTTTTAAACTCACCAAATCTCATTTTTTTTTGTTGTAGTAAGCCAAACAAGATCCTAATTTTCCATTTACCTCCAAGAAAGTAAACTGCTCTTTCTGCCGGACAATCTATTAAATTTTTCATGGTATGATTTTATATACTGGTATGATTATATTGCCTTATTGCTTTATTCATAGCAAAGTAATAGATACAGGTCAACTAAATTGAAAGGGTACAAATGACTAAAGGACAAAAAGCAGGTGATGGACCAATCGCAGTTGAAGTTGAAAAAGATAAATCTTATTACTGGTGTTCATGTGGTAAATCAAAAAATCAACCCTTTTGTGATGCTTCACACAAAGGTACAGAATTTACTCCCTTAGCTTATAAAGCAGAAGAAACAAAAAAAGTGTTTTTTTGTGCTTGTAAACAAACTAACAACCAGCCATTTTGTGATGGTTCACATAGCAAATAAATTATGACAAATATATTAGATTTAGTAGGAAGAATTTTTATCTCTCTTATTTTTTTATTAAGTGGAATTAATAAAATCGGCAACTATGAGGGAACCATTGGATGGATGGAGTCTTTGGGGATGCCAGGAATTTTTTTAATTCCAGCGATCATACTTGAAATAGGTGCTGCAATATTAATTATAGTTGGCTTTAAAGTTAAAATCTCAGCTGTGTTACTAAGTGTATTTTGTATAGTTACTGCGGTCATTTTTCATAATGACTTTTCAAATCAAATGGACTTTATTGGCTTTATGAAAAATATTGGATTGGCTGGAGGTTTTTTATTACTAGCAGTTAATGGAGCAAAAGATTTCAGTCTAGATAAAAAATTTAGTTAATGAGTAAAATAGAAATTGAAAAAATAATAGAACCAGTTGCAGCATCAGATGGTGCTGGAGTTAAATTAAAAAGAAGTATTGGTACTCATCTTATAGATTATCATGATCCTTTTTTAATGTTGGATGAATTTGGTTCTGAAAATAAAGATGATTATATTGGGGGCTTCCCCCCTCACCCTCACAGAGGAATTGAAACAGTAACTTATATGCTTGCTGGTAACTTTGAACACAAAGACAGTACGGGTGGCGAAGGTATAATGAGCGCTGGAGATGTTCAGTGGATGAAAACTGGTAGTGGAATAATTCATTCAGAAATGCCCGCAATGAAAGAAGGTAAGCTTCATGGTTTTCAATTATGGGTGAACATGCCTGCCAAATTGAAAATGACTAAACCTGAATACATTTATATTGATGCTGATAAAATGAGCACTCATAAAGATGATGATAAAACTGTCAAAGTGATTGCTGGAAAGTTTCAAGATGCAGAAGGACCCGTTAAAGGTCACAATGTTGAACCCGTTTACTTTGATGTGGAGCTTGAAAAAGAAAAAGAGTTTAATTTTAATCTTCCCTCATCACACAATTCATTAATATATTTAGTTGAAGGTGAAATTAAAGTTGCCGATCAAGATCATGATGCTGTTAAAGATTCTACTTTAATTATTCTAACTAGAGGTGAAAAATTGAAAGTCTCTAGCTTAACAAAAGCAAAGTTTTTATTGATATCTGGTAAACCTATTGGTGAGCCTATTGCAAGGGGTGGTCCATTTGTGATGAATACTAAAGCAGAGATCTTGCAAGCAGTACAAGATTATCATAATGATACATTTGTAAAATAATGAAAACTATTAAAATAGAAAAATTTGGCGGTCCTGAAGTTTTAAAAATTAAAGATATTGAAATCGGCAAACCAGGTCCAAAAGAAGTTCTTATAAAAAATTTATCAATTGGCCTTAACTATATTGATGTTTATCACCGAACAGGCTTGTACCCTATTCCTCTTCCAAGTGGGATTGGTTTAGAGACATGTGGAATAATAGAAGAGGTTGGTTCTGAAGTTGATCTATTTAAAGTTGGAGATAGAGTGGCTCACTCTTCAATGCCAATTGGTAGTTATTCAGAAAAACAATTATTTCCTCAAGAAAAACTAGTTTTAGTTCCAGAGGGTATTTCAGATGAAATTGCATCTTGCATTATGCTTAAAGGAATTACTGCTGAATATTTATTACACAGAGCTTACCCAATTAAAAAAGGTGACAAAGTTTTATACCACGCAGCAGCTGGTGGTGTAGGTCAAATATTATGTCAGTGGGCTAATGCATTAGGAGCTGAGGTTATTGGAACAGTTGGCTCTAAAGAAAAGGAAGCTATTGCTAAAAAAAATGGTTGTCATCATGTGATAAATTATACAGATACAAATTTTGTTGAAGAGGTAGAAAAAATTGTAGGTAAAAACGGTATTGATGTTGTCTATGATGGTGTTGGTATTAAAACATTTGATGGATCAATTGAAACATTAAAAGTTAGAGGCATGATGGTCGCTTTTGGTAACGCTTCAGGTTACGTTGATACTATAGATGTTAAGAAACACATTAATGCAAAAGGATTATTTTTTACACGTCCATCAATTGCTCACTACACAGCTACAAGAGAAGAATTAGTTGAATCTGCAAAAAAAGTTTTTAATGCTGTATTATCTGGAAAGTTTAAGGTTGAAATTTTTAAGAAATATCCACTTAGTGATGCGAAGAAAGCACATGAAGAATTAGAAGCAAGACTATTAACTGGTCCTGCAGTTATTATTCCTAATTAATCTAAATCAACATCCATATCAGACATATGTAATTTTAATGCGTTTGTTGATATATGAATTTCTCTTAAAAAAACTAAAATTGAAACCATCATTGATAAACAACAAGATCCAAAAATTATCCTTGCTACAAAAATTTCATTTAGATAGAGAGCAAACACAGTTAGCAAATTAAATAAAAGACCAAAAGCTGCAAACATAATAGTCCACTTCAATAGCACAATTCTTCCACTTAAATTTATAAACTGCTTTTTCCACTCAGGAGGAATATGGTTTTCATAAACATGCTCATCATGAAGCTGCCTAATAAGCTTACTTAATGAGTGAAATCTATTACTATAGATATTCATAAGCAAAGGTATTGCTGGAAACATTAATGCTGTAACTGTGTAATCTATATTCATACGAATCAATTTGATTATGAAACTAGACTTTGTTATTTACAAGCAAATTATAATGAAACAATTAAACCTTTTTATTGAACTAACAAGACTGAAAAAGCCAATTGGTTTTATGCTATTATTTTGGCCTTGCGCATGGGGCTTAACAATTGCTTATGATTTCTCAAACGGTCTAAATGATTATTTTTTTTATCTGTTTTTATTTTTTTTAGGATCAGTTTTAATGAGATCTGCAGGATGTATAGTGAACGATATTTTAGATAAAGAGTTTGATAAAAAAGTATCCAGAACAAAAAATAGACCTATAGCATCTGGAAAAGTATCCATAAAACTTGGTTTAGCTTACGTAATTTATTTGTGCTTAATTGCACTATTGGTTTTATTAAACTTCAATACTTTAACAATAGTATTAGCATTAGGCTCTATGCCCTTAGCATTCGTCTATCCTTTAATGAAGAGGTATACATATTGGCCACAACTTTTTTTAGGAATTACTTTCAACTATGGTTTAATTCTTGGCTGGGTTTGCATTAAAAGTCAAATAGATATGCTACCTATAATATTTTATGTAGGAGCCATATTTTGGACACTGGGGTTCGACACAATATATGGATATCAAGATATAAAGGATGATGAAATAATAGGAGTAAAATCGACTTCAATAAAATTTAAAAAAAATCCAGAGTTATTTTTAATAATATGTTATTTAATCTTTACAATATCTTTAATCTTAGTGGGACTTTTTATGAAATTTAACCTGATGTATTATTTTTCTTTAGCACTTACTGCGTTGCATTTATTTTTTTATCAAATTTACAATTTTAACTTTAAGGACCCGAAAAATAGTTTAATGATTTTTAAAAGTAACAACTTTCTTGGTGTGGTTGTTTTGTGTAATATTTTAATTGGGAAGGTTTAATTATTAATGAAAAAAATAGA
>CAJQTK010000031.1 GCA_905620495.1 uncultured Candidatus Pelagibacter sp.
GAAAAAGAAGCATTCAAATTAGAGCAACTCAAAATAAAAGAAAAGGAAGCACCAAAAATTAACAAATGGTTAGATAAATTTAACGAGAGGTTAAAATTAGAAGAAAAAGAAGAAATATTAAAATTTGATAAAATTAAACCAAATGAACATGAGGATCAAAAACTAAAAGAAAAGCTAATCTCAAAATTAGAGGACTTTGAGATAGATCATAATAAGAAAAATTAGACGCTAATACAGCATGCGGGGTTGTATTCAATCTTAAGTAGAAAATTTATTATTTAATTCTCACTCTTAACATAAGTAATATTATTATGATTATAAGATAAATTAAGGGTTCTGCTGTAACTATTTTAACCAACCACAAGAAGTGAATAATTCCAAGTAATGAAATTAAATAAATTAACTTGTGTAGTTGTTTCCATTTGTCCCTTAAAAACCTTATCATTCGTTTAGATGAAGTAAGAGCAAGTGGCACTAGTAAAAGCCAAGCTAAAAATCCAACAAATATAAATTTTTTCTTAATAATATCATCACCAATACTAGACCAATCAAAACGATAATCTATTCCAACATAAGTCATCATGTGTGTTGATGCATAAAAAAAAACAAATAAACCAAACATTCTTCTGTAGCTAATCCAAAAATTTAACTTAGTAATTCTTTGTAGGGGTGTCATGGCAAGTGTGATTATAATAAATCGAAGCGTCCATTGACCAGTTACATGTGTTATTTCTTTTACAGGCTCAGGACCTAATTGGTTAAAAATGATCTGATTAAAAATTATTAATATCGGTAATAAAGATAAAAAAAAAATTGGTATTTTTATATATTTCTTCATGTTTTATGAAAATAATTTTATATGTTTAAAAATTTTTCTTTAAATCCATACCTGTGTATAAATTTGCAACTTCATCACCATACCCATTAAACATTTCAGTTTCAATTCTAGGAGATAAAATGCTTTCACCTATTACACGTTCGGTAGCCTGCGACCATCTCGGATGAGATACACTTGGATTAACATTTGAATAAAATCCATATTCTCTTGGTGAAGACCTCGTCCAAGAAGATACTGGCATTTTTTTAACTAGTTTTATTTTAACAATTGCTTTTGCACTTTTAAAACCATACTTCCATGGCACAAAAATTCTTAATGGAGCACCATTTTGATTGGGCAATGATTTTCCATAAAGGCCAGTAACTACTGTTGTTATAGGGTGCATAGCCTCATCAATTCTTAGTCCTTCCGTATAAGGCCAATTTAATATTGGATATCTTTGGCCTTTCATTTGTTCTGGATCATAAACACTTTCAAATTCAACAAATTTTGCACTACTTTTAATGGATACTTTATTAAGTAATTTGCTTAGAGAAAAGCCCATCCAAGGAATAACCATAGACCAACCTTCAACACATCTAAGTCTGTAAACTCTTTCTTCAGAAGGAAATAAAGAAATTATCTCTTCAGCTGAAAGAGTAATTGGACTATCTATTTCACCTTCAATAGTAACATTCCAGGGTTTAGTTATAAATTCTTGTGAATTTTTATAAGGATCACCTTTTCCAGTTCCAAATTCATAGTAGTTGTTATAAGTGGTGATATCCTCATATGATGTTAGCTCATTTTTATTTTGTGAATAAGCATTGTTTAAAAATGGTATGCTACTTAAGGATAATGAACCTACACCTAGGCCAATAGATTTAATAAACTTTCTTCTTTTATTATATATTTGTTCAGGTGTTATTTCTGAATATTTATATTTTTTCAATTTTAATTGGATTACCTTTTAACCACTCGCTTTGTTCATTTTTATAGTGTTCTTTTTTCCATATAGGTGATCTTTTTTTAATTTCTTCAATAATATATCTAGATAATACATAAGTTTCATCTCTATGTTTGCATGCAACTGCTATAATAATACTTATTTCGCCAAGTCCAACATAACCTTTAACATGTTCTATAAATACTGCTTTATCGATAATTTTTAGTTTTACAGTGGTTTCTTTATAAATTTCATCAAAGCTTTTTAATACTAGTTCGTCATGACTATCATAAGTTATTCCAACAACTTCTTTATTTTCATTAATATTTCTAACCGTACCATTAAAAATAATGGATGCACCATATGAGGAAGATTTTATAAATGCTTCTGCTACAGAAGTTTTTATTTTGTTTTTTTTGATATCTATTATTTTTGTATGAAGCATCAACCACCACCTATTGGAGGTATAATCCC